>DBPU01000116.1 GCA_002305615.1 Verrucomicrobia bacterium UBA1412
GGACCGATTTCCTGAGCGCCTCCGGGATTGTAGATCAGCTCATCGACCAGGTTGGAAGGAATCTGCTGAATGGTCGGCAGCGGAGCCACATCGTTGGGGTTCTGAGGCACGGAAGAGGAGACAAAAGCTGAGCCCACTCCCAGAGCGGCCAGAAGGGCGGCGTGGATTACCACTGAGCCCAACATACATTTTTTATCCCGATTTATCATCGCTTGACCTCAAACTCGGTTTGCAGAGAGAGAGTCCTCATATCGTTTTTCTGGCAGCGGTCGATCACGGCTGCCACGTACTTATAAGGGCTGTCCTGGTCCGCGCGAATATGAACGACCAGCTTGGGGTTCATCCGGTAGAGATGGGTAAGGCTCGCAGTGAGCTGGTCCAAATCCATCGGCTTCTTTTCCAGGTGCATCAATCCCTGCGGGCTAATTTCAATGGTGGCAATATCCTGAGCTTTGAGCGGGGTCGAATCCAGCTCTCCGCCGCTGGGCAGGTCCAGCTTCATGCTCTGTTCCAGGAGCGGGGTCGTGATGACGAAGATAATGAGCAGAACAAACACCAGGTCCATCAGCGGAACAATATTGATTTCGCTGAGAGTCACCAGGGAGTTTTTCTGAGAAAATCTTCGCACTTCAGACCACCTTGCCTTTTAATCCTCGAAGAGGAACTCCGTTTCAATTTTGGATGTCAAATCCTGAGCGAAATTATCCATCTCGACCGTGAAAACCCGCAGGTTATGCACCAGCCAGTTATAGCCGAACATGGAGGGAATAGCAACCAGGAGTCCGCCTACGGTGGCGATAAGTGCGCCGGCCACACCGGGAGCCATCGTCGCCAGGTCTGCGCTTTGGGCCACGGCCACGTAGCTGAAGGCGCTCATCACTCCCCATACGGTTCCCAGAAGCCCCAGGAAAGGCGAGCCGCTCACGGCAATCGCCAGCATGATGAGGCCCGATTCGAGCCTGAGCGATTCCTCAGAGACTGAGCGCTCCATGTTCCTCTTGATATGCTCAATGGTTTTGATGCTGATCTGCATCTGCGGAGGCTGGAGTTCGAGCTGAGGTTGGGGTTGTACTTGAGGGATCGGAGAAGAGAGTTGGAAGGGGATTGTCTGGCCTGCATCCAGGCTCATTGTCGTTATGGGCGCCATGGGTGAGGGTTGGGGACTCAGGACCGGCTGTGGGACCATGTACGGTGCCGATGTGGCTGGCGGATTGGAGGCCGAGGGCTGAACCGGATGGAGCCTTGCCTTCACGACAGAGCAGGCATCCCGGTAGATATTGAAAAGCGGGCAGCCATCGACGCGTACATCGCGCTCAAAAATATCGAGCACTTTCTTCTGGTTCCGATATTCCTCCTGAAAGATGCGATTGAGCTTGCGAGCACGGCGCATCTGAATCGTCTTGGAGGTCATCACAGACCAGGCAAAAACAGACATGATGGCCAATGCAAATAGAACGAACTTAGTTTCGAGTGTGGCCTGTTGCCAAATATAAACCAAGTCCGGCTCTGTATGTGAGGCGGCTAGTATTAAGAAGTGATCGAACATTTATTTGCTACTCCCCAAAGGACCCTAGGTCTTCATAATAAAAAAACGCCAAAAGGTCAAAGAGAATCAGCTATGAAAGACAAAAAAAGAGCATTTGCCCGGAAAACAAGACTCTGCCGCTTTGGCCGGAGCCGGTCCTTCAAACGGCAGAGTATTTGTGGAGGTCTTGCCCCGGCTTGTTACCAGCCGTTGCAGTGTATGTATTCGGCGTTGTAGCGGGTGCGAGGTTCCTTGACCTCGGCTGGGTAACCGATGGAGATGGCGTTCACCGGGATGATTTCCTCGGGGAGCTTGAAAAGCTTACGAATTCCGTTAACCCGATCTTCATTGGGATGGACACCGAGCCAGACGCTTCCCAAGCCCAGAGTGTGGGCTGCAATCAGGATATTTTCAGTCGCTGCGGCGCAATCCTGAAGCATGTAGCTCAGAGATTGGCTATTGGCCTTGGTGATATCACCGCAGACGACGAAAGCCAACGGTGCCACTTTAAGCATCTTTCCGTAGGGGAGCAGCTCTGAAAGCGAATCAATCAAATTGCGCTGAGTCAGTACCAAAAACCGCCAGGGATCACAGGCACGGGCCGAAGGAGCGGCCATTCCCGCCTGCAAAAGTGTCTGAATGCTCTGCTCGTCCACACCTCTGTCGGTGTAGAGGCGAACCGAGCGCCTGCCAAAAATACAATCCAGTTTCGATTTATCAGGGTTCATTTTCGTTTATGTTAATAGGTTGTTCGGTAAAACAGCATCTGAGTGCCTTGCGCTTCAAGTGGCCAGGGACTCTGCGCCGCGGGCAGCCGCTGCCAGCGAACCATATCTTGGCTTATTTCCAGTACTCCGGTAAAGACTAAATAATACTTGCCATCCTGCCGGACAAGGTTGAGAGAAAGCGGCTCGGGCTCCAGGGGTAGAACCGCCTCAGTGCCCAGCTCATAATTCATTGCCACCTCTGCGTCGGAAAGTACCCCTTCATAAATGCGGAATTCATCGAAATCTCCCGCAAAATAGGGATCGGCCCCCCACTGTGATTTGCCCAGCCACATGTTGGGGCAGCCTCCGAACTGGGTCGGGTTGAATTCCTGCCTGTCCTGGCCTGAGAGGATGCCGTCGGTGTAGATGCGCCCGGTCAGTGTTTCGGCGTCATACGTGTAGACGATGTGGCGGAAAACGCCCTCGCCAACCGGCAGAGTGGGTGCGGTGACCACATGCTCGGTGGGGGACATCCGGACACCGTCGCGCATATCGTTGTTGGCGGAGCGCCAGGTCATCATCGTGTAGTTCTTGCCGTTGCCGATTGTGCCGTCGCCATTGGTTGTGCAGTTGCCGAAGTCGAAGAGCCGCATCCAGGAACCTTTATCCAGAGTGGCCCGGGCCCACATTTCTACCGTGAAAGAGGGGAAAGTGGAGATCAAATCCGGCGGCAGTGCCAGAAAGCTGCCGTTGGTAAAGGAGCGGGTATCGCCCTGGCCGTCCAGTGTCAGGTAGCCTTCCGTAATCGCCGCAGAACTGAAGAGTGTGCCGTGTGCGCCCCCGACTGAATCCCATGCCACGGGAATCTCATCCAATAGAGCGGGCGAGAAGCTGTAGCGGTGTGCCAGCTCTGCCCGGGCGTAGGCTTCCGGATATTGAACCGTGACGCTTACGGTCTGGCTGACGGCGCTGCCCAGCTCGTTTGAAACCTCCACATGGTAGCTGCCTGAATCGGAAATTGTCGCTTGCTCCACCGTATAGGTTGGACTTGCGGCCCCTTCAATGGCGTTATCGTCCTTGTACCACTGCCAGGAGAGAGGAGCCGAGCCGTTTGCTGCGGCACTGAGCGTGAAAGATTGGAGCATGGGGACCTCCACACCCTGTGGCTGGAGGGTGATTTCCGGTGCCCGTGGAGGCGCGGGGAGCCCATCGGGTCCCAGCGTGTAATTCAGCAGAACCTCGTCCGCCGAGAGGACGCCGCTATAGATGCGGAGCTCATCGAAATCTCCCGCAAAATAGGGGTCGCCGCCGAACTGGGATTTGCCGATCCACATGTTGGGCGAATCGCCGAACTGAGTCGGGTTGAACTGCTGATTGCCGGCGCCGCGCCATACTCCGTCGGTGTAGAGGGTGCCCGTCTGGGTCTTGCTCTCATAGACGTAGACGATATGGTGGAAGACGCCGTCGCCGATCGGCAGAGCCGGTGCGTAAATCTGATGCTCGACTCCGTTCAGGCGAACACCGTTGCAGAGATTGTTGCCCGATCTCCAGGTGGTCATGGTGTAGTTGAGGCCGTTACCGATGGTCCCGTCATTCTGGACCTCGCAGTTGCCGAAATCAAAGAGCCGCATCCAGGAACCTTTATCCTGCGTGGCACGGGCCCACATCTCCACCGTGAAAGAGGGGAAATTGGAGATGATATTGGGCGGCAGTGCCAGGAAGCTGCCGTTGGTAAAGGAGCGGGTATCGCCCTGGCCATCCAGCGAGAGATAGGAATTGGTAATTTTGGCCGTGCCGAAGAGAGTCCCGTCGGCCAAGCCGATTGAGTCTCTGGCAATGGGCTTATCCCCCTCATAGATGGGGTAAAAACTGTAGCGGTGAAAGAGAACGGCATCAACATAGGAACCCTTTTCCTTGACCGTGAGCTGTGCCCCCTGACTCGTCTGTGTGCCCTTGGCGTTGCTGACCCGGACCGTATAGATTCCGGCATCACTGAGGCTCGCTGAGGCAATCACATAGCTGGGTGAGGTCGCCCCTTCGATGGGTGAGCCATCCTTGAACCACTGATATTCCAGAGGAGCGGTTCCCGTGGCCGAGACGCTGAAAGAGACTGAAGCTTCCAGGATGACACTTTGATGAGAGGGTTCCTTCACGATGACAGGCGGGTAGGTGGGCGGCGGGTCGACGTGGCCCTCTTTGCCGGAGCCCGGAGTGCCCCGGGGTTCCCTGCTGGGCTCCCAGTTTTCTGCGGTGCTCCAGAGGGGGTCCTCCGCGGCTAGGTCGACTACGACCAGGCTGTAGCCCTCCGCATCGGTTTGCGGATACCAGCTGTTGGAATAGGTATAAGAGAGAAGAATTGAGCCGTCGGCAGCGTTCAAGGTGACCTTTTCTCCTTTTTGGGAAAGATTGCTCTTGTAGCCGCCCAGGAGCAGCATCTGGCGGGTATCATAACGGGTCGCGAAAGCGGCCGGGTTTTTGCAGAGGACCAGATATGCCCCCGGAGCCAGCAGCGTTTCAGGGAAGGTGTATTCGATTCCTTCGGTGAACGCGGCACCCTCGAGATTCATCCAATGGTCAGAGGTGTTCCGAAGCTCGATCCATGCAAAGTCGTCGTTGGTGTAGCCCAGAAGCGATTCCTCTTGCGAGAGATCGGCCGAGTACATCATTTCGCTGACCCTCAGGAGGGTATCGGCCCCGTGGTCCAAGTCGCGTCCGTCATATTCACTCAAAGCGCTCCAGACGCCATTGCTCAGGGCGCGCGCTTTGATCCAGGTATTTTCACCGGTTATTGGAAGGGAAACGGAAGTCCCATAGGCCGAATCCCGACTGAGCGTGAGAGAGAGATCAAAGCCGGAAGTGCTGGCCGCAGAGACGGTGAGGAGATTTCTACCCTGGCGCAAGAGGGAAGTTTTGAAGCTGCCCTGCTTGATGCTGGTGCCGTTGAGGTAGACCGTTCCGGAGCCTTTGACGATATTTAGAGCAGCTGAGCTGATATCGGCCAGATTTTCCAGGACGAAAGATTTGCGCAGGTAGGCCTGGGTTGCGGAGAAGCCATTGGCCGGCTGTTTCTGGCTCCAGTCATAGTCATTATAGAGACGGTGGTTCCAGTTTACCGTAGAGTGATTCCGTTGATCGGGCGGGGCCTCTTCGCCTTCGTAGCATC
>DBPU01000074.1 GCA_002305615.1 Verrucomicrobia bacterium UBA1412
GAAGCAGTACGGGAGCCGCGCACCTGATTCCAGAGAAGGCGCGATTTCTCCAGAGAGTTTTCTTCACTGAAGAAGAAAAGCGGCGCCTCGGTTTTGCGGGCTTTCCCGGAGAGATCTTTCCCGGCTTCCTCTTTCAGACTTCGCAGGAGTTTCAGGAGATTCTCCGAGCTGGAAAGGGCGATATACCCCGGGGCTTCGCCGCGGCCCGGGAGCGCAGCCAGATAAAGCGGCCGCGATGCACCCTCGGTCTTCAACGGCTCAGCCTGATAAAATCCGGACGTTTCTCCCAGAGGCTTCAACGTATAAGGGAAATTGAGGCCGATCGCCTTAAAGGTATGAACGCTGAGCGTCTGCAAAGAGCTCAGAAAAAGCTCGGCCTCAGATGAGCCAACCAGATAAGCCCAATCCGGCTCGCTCGATTGCGTAAGCTCGGCTGGCACTTCAAAAAAGATCAGGTCATCACCCAGGGGCTTCAGGAGTCCCTCGGCCAGATTGAGTTCAGGCGCCTCGCGAAGATATCCCTGCTCAAAACCGAGAAAGAGCAACTCCTTCAAAGGATAGGCCTCATTGGAAACACGGTCCAGAACCTTGAGCGCTTCGGGCAGCTTCATCCTCAGTCGCCAGGCCGAAAGAGCATTCCCCGGAATAAAATCAGGCGTTCGGCATTCGCTCATCTGCGCCGTGTTGAGCAACCGCGTCAGCCCGGCGCGCGTCGAGGCCGGCGCCTCCAAATGAAAGCGTGTACGCAGGCCGCCATCGGCCAGAACGCTCGCAGCGCCGATGGAGCTGATCGTCTCCAGATGAAGCGAATTGAGCAGAAGGGCGGGATTTGGAAAAAGGGGATTGAGCTTCTTGCCCGCTGCAGCCGTCTCGGCTTCCAGAGTTTCCATGGAGCGCTTGAGGACCTCGTGAAGCGCTTTGACAATAGGCGGAGGCTGAATCCAGAGATGCCCCAGAGCGTTTCTGAAGAGCGCTCGCTCCTGGATTACATAAGCTTGAAGCGACTTGAGCCGCGGCGCCTGATCGGCCTCTGCCCGGAGCACTTTTCCGGCCACCGATAAATCCCCCAGCGCAAGAATGAGGTTCCGATTTTTGAGCCCCATCCAGAGATTCACTCCGCCGGTGGGGAAGGATTGCGAGTCAGAGAAGAAGCTCCCCTCGGGCGCTCCCAGTTGCTCGATAAAGCGTTCCAGAACCTCCCGCGAAAGCGTGAAACAGGAGAACTCCACCTCTTCCACTTTTTGAACAGGAACCTCCAGGCCATCCCTCTTCCAATTCTCTTTCTGTTTTTCCAGGAGTGCGCGAACCAGAGAAGCATCCCCACGCGTTTCGGCAATGAGGACACAGGAATCATTGAGGAGAATATCGCTCCGCTCCGAGGCGATCAGGGCCAGCATGAGCGGACCCTCCAGAAGCCGCGCATAGTCCCCGAAGTCAGCCCGCAACTCCTTCTCCATCGGGGTCAGAATTTTTCGTTGGAACTTCCCGAGACTGTCTTTCCAGAAAGGCTCGAAACCGGGCGACTCGATCAGGCGTCCCCAGGGCGAGCCGCGGAAAGCTTCAAGCGCTTTATCCACGCCTTCGATCGCCAGATACGCATAGGTATCGGCAGGCAGGTTCTCAGGTTTGAACTCGGCACGCGAATTGCCGACAAATCCCCCATAGAGAAAAAAACTGCAGCAACAGAACAACGCCGCCGTTCTTCCCGCCAGAACCCCTCCGATAAACCGCATCACTTTAAGCACGCTTTTAAGCTCCCCTCTCACGCCAATCAGTGTAGCATATTTAGGGCCGCCGATTGAACTGGAAAAACCTTGTTTCGCCCCCCGGCTCTCCACGGCTATTTATGACCACACAGGCGGAGAAGGTATCAGGCTGCGCTTAAAATTAAACCTTTTATTTTACTCATCCGCTTTGCCGCCGCTCTCTAGCATTCGCCTGATTTCACGGTCAAAATCCGAAGTGATCTTCTGTGTTTTATTGAATTCGGCATATTCTGTTTCCGCTTTTTCGGTTGCCATTTGTTTTGAGACTTTTCCTTTGTCCGTTAAAATCTCGTATTTACGAAATGCCAGAAATTCATTAACACTGGCAGAGAATTCTTCCATGGTAAAAGTGTTCTCCCTCTCAATCAAATCTTCTATGTAATCGAAATAGCCCGTTACCGCTCGTTCCAGCCGTTTGATCTCCTTTTCGGGAAGATAGTTTTTTGCAACGGAAACATCAGATTTCAATATTCGTCCCTCCGGTGCATTTTTCCATGTGGTCAACCCCATGTTTTCTTTATTTCTGTCGGCTTTTGAGTAAACGATTTCAGCTGCTGTCCGTCCGGTGATGGCATAATGGAATTTGTTCTGTATCATGGCATAAAAATCATGTGTCACCGGGGAATTTTTGTCGTAGTCAATGCTGCATTCGGCAAAGATATCTGTAATTTGCTGCCAAATGCGGCGTTCGCTGGCCCTGATCGACCGGACACGCTCCAGCAGTTCTTTAAAGTAGTCTTTTCCGAAGGCCGTTTTCCCTTGTTTCAGCCGCTCATCGTCGAGAGCAAAGCCTTTAACCATGTATTCTTTGAGTACCCCGGTCGCCCAGATGCGAAAATGTGTGGCGCTGCGAGAATTCACACGATAACCAACTGATATAATGGCGTCGAGATTGTAGAAATCAATATTGCGCCTTATCTTCCTCGATCCTTCTTGTTGAACAATTTCCATTTTGGAAAGAGTTGCTTCTTCACGAAGTTCACCCTCTTCATAAATATTTTTCAAATGCTTGCTGATTGCCGGTATCTGAACCCCAAACAGCTCGGCCATTGCATTTTGCGTAAGCCAGACCGTTTCACCTTTGATGACCGCATTTACGGACACATTTTCAGATACGGAACGATACACTAAGAAACGAAACTCCTGATTCATACTCCTTCCTCAATTCCAAAAATAATCGTGCGGGGAAGTCCCGCGCTCTCTTGCCTATTGTCGGACATAGATGATTCTTTTTTTAGCAGTTAAAAAAAACATGATGCCATTTTGGAAGGGCCCTGTTCAAGGCTAATTGTTGTTGCGTCTCTCTACAAAAATGATCAAACCACAGGCCGGCACAGGTCAGCCCGGATTGTGTGTGCAGAGAATCATTAGTGTTTATCCCCGTCCATCCGTGGTTTTTGCCTGCCGTAGTTCATGTTCCCTGTCTATCCGTGATTCTGCGGATTATTTAGCAGATTCGACTTGATTATTTTACTAACATGAAATAGATTTCCAGTGCAGTTTTGCCAGAAGTATTTCTCACCGTTGAAAAGGCAAAAAAGGGTCGTTCTGTGCCCGCAGGGATTTGCGGAGTGCGTAGAGGATGGCTGAAAAATAAATAATCTCGAAAGAGAGCAAATTACTATGCAAATAACTTTTTTAAAACGTTCTCTGGACGTTATCAAATCCGGTTTTCTGGCCGGCATTGCCCTGACATTATTGTTGAGCGCGGCTCAATTACACGCGGCCGTGGGTGATAAATTCACCAAGGGCGTTTTAGAATACATCGTTCTTACCGAGGACCCCGTTTCCAAGACGGGAACGGTATTGGTCCAATGGAATTCGGCTGTGCCTCTGGAGGGTGCACTCACTATCCCTCCGGAAGTAAGCGCAGGTGAAGCGGCTTACTCCGTTACTAAAATTAATGGTTGGGCCTTCCGAAATTGCACTGAGCTAACAAGCGTCATTATTCCGGACAGTGTGAACATCATCGGCGGATTGGCATTTGGCAACTGCTCAAGTTTGTCGAATTTAGTTATCGGCGAGGGCGTGAAGACTATTGACGGCGAAGCGTTTCGCGGTTGCAAGAGTCTCTCAAGCGTCACGATTCCGAACAGCGTCACCGATATTGGCTATGCCTCATTCGTCGAGTGCTCCGGTCTCACGAATCTGGTCTTGGGCAACAGTGTCACCAATATCGGTCAATCGGCATTTTCATACTGCATCAAACTGGCGGGGGTCACGATACCAGATAGCGTGGTCACCCTCGGCGATTATGTATTTAATAATTGCTCTGCCATGACGACTCTGGAGCTCGGAGAGAATGTAAATCGTATTGGCGATTGGGCCTTTATGAACTGCGGCAGTTTGACAAGCGTCACGATTCCCGAGAGTGTCACCGATATCGGAAAATGGGCCTTTCGCGATTGTACCAGCCTTGCGAACGTCACAATTCAGAACAGCGTCACCGACATCGGGACGGAGGCATTCTATAATTGCTCAAGCCTGGTCAATCTGGATCTCGGCAATGGTGTGGCCAGTATTGGTCCGAATGCGTTTAGCAGTTGTACAAGCCTGACGGAGGTCGCGATTCCCGACAGCGTTACCAGTATTGATAATGGGGCATTTTCTTTCTGTGCGAATTTAACAAACCTGGAAATCGGCAACAGTGTCACCAATATTGGCGCGATGGCCTTCCATCTCTGCAGAAAACTGGAAGCTGTCACCCTTCCGGATAGCGTCGTCAATCTCGGCAATTATGCATTCCAGGGTTGCTTTGCAATGGCGACTCTGCAGGTCGGTAACGGCGTTACCGGTATCGGCGACAACGCATTCCAGAACTGCACCAACCTGGTAAGCCTGCAAATGGGAACCAATGTGACCCAAATCGGCCGGGAGGCATTCAACTCCTGTCAGAGCATCACGAACGTCACGATTCCCGACAGCGTTGTTAATCTGGGAGACTCCGCATTTAATAATTGCATTGGGCTAACGACTCTGGAGATCGGCAATGGCCTCACCAATATCGGCCTGAGTTCATTCCAGGGATGCTCCTCTTTGGCGAATCTGAAGATTGGCAATAGCGTCACCCAAATCGGAGACTACGCATTTCTAAACTGCACCGGTTTGACAAATCTGGTCTTCGGCGGGAGCCTCGGCCGCATTGGCGCGGGTGCCTT
>DBPU01000003.1:0-47822 GCA_002305615.1 Verrucomicrobia bacterium UBA1412
CCGGTCAAGGGTGTGGATTACGTGAAGGCATCCCTTGAGACACCGTATGGCAAGGCGGCGAGCAGCTGGAGAGTGGAAGGCAAGAAATTCAGCTGGGATATCGAGATTCCTGCCAATACGACGGCCACGGTTGTGACCCCTGCGGGCAAGACCGAGGAGCTCGGATCGGGTAAATACAGCATTGAGTGCGTTTTACCGTAAGTAATTAATAAAACAACGACGGAGAGTTAAGGATGTAAAGTTCTTGACTCTCTGTTTGTTTATAGAAAAATGTCTGCAGGAGTGGAAATTTTATCCAATTTCAAGCCGCATCCGGAAGCAACTGAGATACTCTTTGATCTGGACGGAACGATTTCTCTGGTCCGAGCGGGCTGGAGCGAGTTGATGCTGGCCTCTTTTCTGAGGAAGATGCCCCGGCTGGCGGGTGAGAGCGAAGAGGAGCTGAGGTCGCTCCTGCTGGACGACATGCTGAGGCAGAACGGCAAGCCGAGTATTTTTCAATTTATCCGCTTTGGGGAGAGATTGAAGGAGCGCGGCGGAGAGGCGGTAGATACAGAGGCGGAGACCCGCGAATTCGTGAGGTCTCTGGAGGTGACCTCGCGTCGGAGGCATGAGGCGGTTCAGAGGGGTGTCCGGAGCGTGGAGAGCGTTTTGGTGCCGGGAGTTCTCGAGATGCTCGATTTATTGAAGGGCCGCGGGTTTAACCTGTACCTGGCCAGCGGGACGGATGAGGCGATCGTGCTGCCGGAGATTAAGGAGCTCGGGCTGGAGAAATATTTCGGGGAGCATATTTATGCGCATCGGCCCGGGTTTTCGAAGGCGAAGGTGATCGAGATGATCATGAAGCTGCCGGGAATGACCGGCAAGAGATTGATCGCTTTCGGGGATGGATTTGTGGAAATGCACGAAACGGCCCGGGTGGGTGGTCTCTCCGTAGGAGTGGCCAGCGACGAATCATGGGTGGATACGCCGCCCTATCAGGGAACGGGTTTGATCGACCCGATGAAGAAAAAATTACTCTCGGAGGCCGGGGCACAGTTGATCATTGGCGACTACTCGGAGCCTGAGAGATTACTCCAACTTATTTTAACAGGTAGAGAAGATGTTTGATTCTGATTTTATTTATCCGGAACTGGATACGGTCAATGTGCGGGTGTTCCCACTGGCCAAGCGCAAGAGCATGACCCGGTTGGAACGGGTGCTGATACCGCCCTCCCGTTCGCCGGAGCCGGCCCCTGCGGAGCTTGAGCCACTGCTGGAGAGCTGCGTGGCGGCGATTCGGAAGGCTCGCGAGAAGAAGGCGGCGGTGATCCTGATGTACGGGGCGCATCTCATCAAAAACGGCGGCTCGGCACTTCTTATCGAGCTGATGCGCCGGGGATGGGTGACGCATCTGGCGACCAACGGAGCCGGGGTTATCCATGACTGGGAGTTCGCCTATTGCGGATTATCGACGGAGAGCGTGCGGGATAATGTGGCGCACGGGGTTTTCGGTGCCTGGAATGAAACGGGCAAAAGCATCAATTTGGCGCTCATGATCGGCGGTCTCCATGGATGGGGCTTCGGAGAATCGATCGGCCGCTGGGTGATGGAGAATGGAGGCGTGGTGCCCGAGGCGCACGAGCTGATGGAGAAGATCTGTCAGTACCCGAGCGATGCGACAACGGCAGCGCGTGCGGACCTGCTTTCGGCTGTGAGTATCGGCCTGGCAACGGGTCGGCATAGAATGCGGCATCAGTACAAGCAGGTTTCGGTTTCGGGCAATGCGTGGAAACTCAATGTGCCGCTGACGGTGCATCCGGGAATAGGGTACGATATTTACACGGTGCATCCGCTCTATAACGGGGCGGTTATCGGCCGTGCCGGAGGAATCGACTTCAAACGGTTCAATGCTTCGGTGGAGAACCTGACCGACGGGGTCGTGTTGAGCGTGGGTTCGGCAATTATGGCGCCTCAGGTTTTCGAGAAGAGCCTGAGCGTGGTGCATAATCTTCGCTTTCAGGAAAAGCGGCCGGCGATCACCGGGCACTCTTTCTACGTGGTGGATTTGCATGAAGGGAGCAACTGGGATTGGAGTAAAGGAGAGCCGCCCAAGACGAACCCGGAGTATTACCTGCGTTTTTGCAAGAGCTTTTCGCGGATGGGCGGAGAGATGAAATATCTCTGCTGCGACAATACGGTTTTCATTCATCAATTGCTGCATCGGCTGGGGCCGGGTCCGGCAAAGGTCGAGGAGGCGGCGAGCAAGGAACCGCAGGAGCCGAGCAGCTTCATGTACGACGACGGGGGCGCAGGGGAATACTAGGTTTTCCAGAGAAGCCCTGAGGCAGCCGACAAAATATTGATTTTATCTTCGGCATTTATCGCTGAAGATAAGGAGTCCCCTGAAAGGCAATTCACTTTGACTTTCGGGGTGGGTAAGGGTATCCTCTGGACTCGTATAAGGATTTTTTCAATATGAAAACAATTCACTCAAAAAAAGGAAGAAGTGAAAGGGGTGTTTCTCCGCTTCAATTTACAATGAGATTATTTTCGGGGCTCCTGTTCGCGATGGGAGCATTTTTGGGCACGGGAGTGGTGCACTCTGCGGAAATGATCAATTCAAGCGAGACTTTGTGGTATCGGGAGCCAGTGCCGGTAAAAATGGAAAACAGCAACATGTGGCAGACATCGGCGGATTGGTCGAGGGCTTTGCCGGTGGGCAATGGACGGCTGGGAGCGATGGTCTACGGAGGAATCCCGACAGAGAGACTGCAGCTCAACGAGGATACGCTTTGGTCGGGCGGAGTGTCTGACCCGGATAACCCTGCTGCTCTGGAGCATCAGGATGAGATAAGGAAGCTGCTTCTGGAGGGAAAATATGCGGAAGCGAATAACCTGACGCAGAAATATCTGGTCTGCAAGAACGACGGTTCAGGCAGCGGCAATGGCGCCCGGGCTAAATATGGCTGCTATCAGACTTTGGGGGATTTGACGATCTACTTTCCGGGGCATGATGTTTTCGCGGATTACAGACGGGAGCTTAACCTGGCCAACGGAGTCGCGCGGACGACGTACCGGGTAGGCGAGACAAGTTTTAGCCGAGAGGTGTTTTCGAGTTATCCCGATGACGCGCTGGTGATTCATTTGAGCGCGGATCGACCCGGAGCCGTTACCTGCGATGTCAACCTCTCGCGTTACGAGAATGCCGTTGTGCGCGCCGGAGAGGGTTCCGAGAAACAGATTGTGATGGAAGGGCAATTGCCGAGCGGCAAGGATCCGGACGGGATGAAATTCATGGCCCGGGTAGGAGTGAAGGCTGTTAACGGGTCCGTCACGATGGACGGAGCGACTCTCAGGATCAGCCATGCGGATAGTGCCGTACTGATTCTTACGGCAGCGACCGATTACATCAAGCCGGATACGGAGGTTTTGAAAAAAGGGAACCGGTGGAAGAGCGTGGGCCAACCGCTTCAGGATGGCAAGCCACTCTACGTGGGCAATCCCTATGAGAAGATTTGCAAAGAGACTTTGCGCAAGGCGCTGCGTCGCTCTTATGCGAAGCTAAAGAGCCGGCATACAGAGGATTTCTCGAGTCTCTTTTCGCGTTGCAAGCTTGATTTGGGCGAGAGTGCCCAAGCCTGGGCGCCTACGAATGAGCGGCTGGATAATTTCAGGAAAGAGCGGAATGATCCGTCGCTCGTGGCACTCTATTTTCAGATGGGGCGTTATCTACTTATCAGCTCCTCGCGCTACGGAACGATGCCAGCGAACTTGCAAGGTATCTGGGCTGACGGGACTCAGACGCCCTGGAATTCGGATTACCACCATAATATCAATGACCAGATGAATTACTGGCCGGCAGAGGTGACGGGTTTATCAGAGTGCCACACGCCTTTTCTGGCCTATATCGCCTCACTGGAGATACCGGGCAGCAAGACCGCACAGGTTCACTACGGAGCCAAGGGCTGGGTGACGCATGTGCTGGGGAACGTCTGGGGCTATACGGCACCGGGAGAGGGTGCAGGCTGGGGATTATTCCCATCTGCGAGCGGATGGCTCTGCCAGCATCTCTGGGAGCACTACGCATTTACGGGAGACCGGGAGTATTTGAAATGGGCCTACCCGGTGATGAAAGCATCGGCGGAGTTTTATCTGGATTATCTTTTCGTGCATCCGGAGAAGGGCTGGCTGGTGAGCGGTCCGGCTAATTCCCCGGAGAATACCTTTATCACAAAGGACGGGGTCCGTGGAAATATCTGCCTGGCGCCTACGATGGATATGGAGATCATTTACGATCTTTTCAGCAACTGCATTGAGGCGGCATCCGTGCTCAAGGAGGATGCGGAGTTTGCAGAACAGCTGCGGGAGGCTCGCTCCAAGCTGGCGCCCTTACAGATCGGAAAACACGGTCAACTGCAGGAATGGATGGAGGATTTTGACGAAGCAGAACCGGGACATCGGCATGTTTCCCATCTCTTCGCGCTGCATCCGGGCAAACAGATCACCGTCAGCGGGACTCCTGCGCTTGCAAAGGCGGCACGGGTGACACTGGAGCGGCGGTTATCCAAGGGCGGCGGACATACGGGCTGGAGCCGTGCCTGGATTATCAATTTTTATGCGCGGCTGCAGGATGGAAATGCGGCGCTGGAGCATATCCAGGAGCTGCTCTCCAAATCGACGTTGCAGAATCTCTTTGATACGCATCCGCCTTTCCAGATTGACGGGAATTTCGGCGGGACTGCCGGCATAGCGGAGATGCTCCTGCAGAGCCATGAAGGCAGGCTCAATTTGTTGCCAGCATTGCCTGCGGCATGGAAGAAGGGGAGCGTGGAAGGTTTGCGCGGACGCAACGGATTTATCGTCGACCTGGAGTGGAATGGCGGAAGGCTCACTCGGAGCAAGGTTACTTCGCTCCAGGGCAATTCCTGCGTGGTTTATTCCGGGCGCCCGGTCACGGTTTATTATAAGGGCTTCCCGTTGGCGGGTGTCAGCTATGACGGAAAATGGGTGAGCTTCCCGACCCGCAAGGGAGAGACCTATGAATTACTGGGGAGATAGAGGTCTCCGAGAGGCCGGTAAAGAGAACGAATAACGGGATTAAAAAATATGGCAGTGACTTCTAATCATGAGGGGCAGACGGATCGCCAGATGATGGAGAGAGCTCTTGAGCTGGCGGCACGGGGTCAGGGAAAGACTTCACCCAACCCGATGGTGGGGGCTGTGCTGGTTCAAGGGACGAATCAGATTATCGGTGAAGGGTGGCACCAGAAGGCCGGAGAGCCTCATGCGGAGATTCTGGCCATGAAGGATGCCCGGAATCGGGGGCACTCTCTCGGCGGCAGCACGCTCTATGTCACGCTGGAACCTTGCTCGACCCAGGGGCGAACGGGACCGTGTGTGAAGGCGATTCTGGAGGCCGGAATCGCACGGGTGGTCTGCGCGACAACGGACCCCAACCCGGCGCATCAGGGCAGAGGGCTGGAGCTTCTGAGGCAAGGCGGCGTAGAGGTCCAAAGCGGGATATTGGAGGAAACTTCACGGAATCTCAACCGTGCTTTCAATTACTGGATTGTAAACAGGACGCCGTTAGTGACGCTCAAAAGCGCGATGTCGCTGGATGGGAAAATCGCGACGGCTTCCGGAGAATCGCGATGGATTACGGGTACAGAGGCCCGGGCTCATGCGATGCAGTTTCGCTCGCAGGTGGATGCGATCATTACGGGAGTCAATACGGTGATTGCCGATAACTGCTCTTTGACGGTCCGCTCGCTGTGCGGGTTCAATATCACGCATAAGGACGAAGATCAATCGCGGTTGCGGAGGATTGTCCTGGATACCGAAGGGCGGACGCCGCTCAATTCGAATATCGTTTCTGATGCGTGGAAGCACCTGACCACCGTCGTCGTCGGGAGCGATGCGCCGGCGGAGCGTGTGGAGGCACTGAGCCGGCAGGTTCAGGTCTGGCGGATTGCGTCTGAGGGACAGGGACGACTGAAGTTGGGGGAGGTGCTCAAAAAGCTGGGCGAGGAATCAGTGACACATCTCCTGATTGAGGCTGGGGGGACTTTGAGCGAATCATTCCTGCACCAGAAATTGGTCCATCGGATTCATTTTTACTATGCGCCCAAGATTATCGGGGGAAAGAGTGCGCCCAGCGGCGTCGGAGGAGAGGGCGTGAAGCATCTTGCTGAGGCGGTGAAGGCGGTCGGCCCCGAGTGGAAGAGGCTGGGAGATGATTTCCTGCTGGAGGCCGATATCTGCTATCCCGTGCGCTGAGAATGGGAGCTCATTTCAAAAACGAGGATTCGCACGTATGCGTGAGGAAATGCGCTGCGGTGCTGGAGACGTTGGGTGCCGGTGCCGGGCCGGACGGAGTTTGCCTGGCAGCGGTTTCGGGCGGTGCGGATTCGGTGGCGCTGCTTCATGTATTGCGGGAGCTTTATCCGGAGGTTTCACTTCATGTTCTTCATTTTAACCATCAGCTTCGGGGCGAGGAAAGCGAGAGAGACGAGGAATTTGTCCGCGGCCTGGCGCAGGAAATGAACCTGCCGCTGGCGGTGGGCAGAGGGAATGTGACTGCCGAGGCGGCCAGTTCCAAGATGTCGCTTGAGATGGCGGCACGCGAATGCCGATATCGGTTTTTTGCCGAAAAGGCGCGCGAGCTCCATGCGCAATTTCTCTTTATGGGGCATCACAGCGGGGACCAAACGGAGCTTTTTTTTCTGCGGCTTTTGCGGGGAGCATCCAGCCGGGGACTGAAAGGGATGCGGACGGTATCGGATTTCCCGGCAGAGGGAGTTGGTACGCTCAAGGTGGTGCGTCCGTTTCTGGGGTGCAGCCGGGAGGAGATTCTCGACTACCTGAGGGAACGTGGATATTCCTGGGTGGAAGACTCCAGCAATAGCACGGGGGATTATCTTCGGAACAGAATCCGCAATGAGCTCCTTCCGCTTCTGGAGCGAAGTTACAGCCCGAGTCTGGGGCGTACTCTGCTGCGGACGATGGAGATTTTGGGGCAGGAATCTGATTATCTTTCTGAGGAGATCGAGCGCTTAAAACGGGAGGATATCCCTTTTGAGAGCTGGCACATGGCGTTGCAGAGGAGAGCGGTCGCAGAGGCACTTATTGAACGGGGGGCTCAGCCGAACCTGGAAGCGGTTGATTATTTTATTCAGAATCCGGGTAAGGCGCATAGCTGCCAGGGTGAGCTTTATTTCCGCCAAGAGGGGAGCTGGCGCTTATGCGCGGTGGAGAAAGGGAATGGCTGGAATACGGAGGAGATCAGGGTTTCTCCGGGTGAGATGCCGGAGGAGTTATCTCTGCCGGGAGAAGGGTCTCTGCGGGTGAGGTCTGAAGTGTTGGGACCGGGTGACTCGGCGGATTGGAGAAGTAAGCCCGAGGGAGTCGAATATTTTGACCTGGATCGGGTGGGGGATTCTTTCACATTACGGCATTGGCGAGAGGGGGACCGCTTTCAACCCATCGGGCTGCGGGATGGAACCCGGAAATTGCAGGATATTTTCGTGGACCGGAAGATTCCCGAGGCTCGGCGGCATCAGCTCTGGCTGGGGGAGACTGCGGAGGGAGTCATCTTCTGGGTGGAGGGCTTGCGAATCGGAGAAGCCTGCAAAGTCACAGAATCGACAAAAAAAATTCTCAAGCTGACATCACCATCCTAAAGGGAGTGTTCATTATTTGTATCCTGATGGTTGCAGATTCAGCGTGCTGTTTCGGTAGATGCTTGCGAAAGTGACAAGGGCATAAAAAAAACACCCGTTCCTTTTCAGGAGGTGCTTCAGCTCTACTCAGTTTATCTGTTTAGTTTTAGTTGATCGTCAGATGAATCGGAGAAGTTGGATGTACCTGGTCTGGTCGTCTGCTACACGTTCGCCGAATGGCTTAAAACCGTTTTCTTCTTTTTGGTAAAAGGTCAACAATTTCTGTTCTTCCGCACATTCCAAAAAAATCACACCGCCACCCACTTCATGTTGAACATCTCGCAATCTGTCATACACTAAATTCATAAGACGGTCTCCTGCAATTCGCCTTTCTGAAGCAAGGGAATAGTTTTTTCCAAATTGAGCTATAAGAAAAGCTGAAAGATTGTAGGAGTCTATTTTTTCATCATATTTTGCATGACGTTCCATTTTCTTGATCATCGTTTGGCTAAGTGAATCGCTTTTTACAGTCAAAGGTTTATGAGTCAGTGTGTAGAACCCAACAAGTGACACATCCTCATCAAAAATAAGATGTGTCATAGACATTTTCTTTTTGCTGAACTCTATGGCACGGGTCTTGATAAATTCTTCTATTTCTGAGTTTTTCGGGCATGAAAAATCGGAGAGTATTTCATTAACTTCATCCTCTCCGATCTGCTCAATCAAGTCTAAGACCTGTACCGTATCGTATTCAACCATGCCGTATCTTCTTTCTCTTCTCCATCAACGACCTAATCGCAACGGGATCACGCAATGGTTTCTTTTCCACCACAGTGGGCACTCTGGAGGGCTGTTTCGAAGCAGACTCCAGAGCATCAACAAACCTCTTGGCATTGCGTTTGTCATTGATCGTAAAGTTATGGAATATGCTCGATGTTGCCATAATAAATTCCCTTTCTAAAAAATCTCACCGAGATGACGGCGTCACCGCGTCACCACATGATCACTTGTAAGCTAAATTCACTCGGATGTCAACCGCATTGCCTCAAATTTGAGGATATGCGGAGGGGAAGCGGGGAGAGATCGGGTATTGCACAAAGGGGGGATTGATTGTAATATGGTGCGGGGGTGATAGAGACAGCCGGAAGAGTATCTTCTCTTACCTCTGTCTCACACAGTTTGTATGTGGAATGTATCAGGAATGAAGAAGAATATTGAGGAAAACAAAGGGTGTAATGTAGCCGAAGAAGAAAAGGAAGCCAAGCAGCAGACGACCGATGAGGTCTCTGCGGGCACCGAAGGCACGGCGGAAACGAAGCAGCAGGCCGAGGCAAAAGCGGCAGAAGTCGTAGTGGAAAAAGCAGAGGAGACTCTGAGCCCGGAGGAGCTCAAGGAGCTTAAAGAAAAGGCCTCCAAAGCTGAGGAATACTGGAACAAGCTGCTGCACCTGGTTGCAGATTTCGATAATTTCAAAAAGAGGGCCGAGCGGAAGCGTCAGGATGACGTTCTCTCGGCAAAGGTAGCTATTGTGGAGACCGTTCTGCCGGTTCTGGATAACTTTGAGATCGCCTTTTCGACGGCGAAAGATATTCAGGAGCCGACGGTAAAATCGCTGCAACAGGGAATTGAGATGGTGCTTTCGCAGTTCCGCAACGTGTTGAAAGAATGCGGCGTGGAAGCGATTGAGCCGCAAGGTGAAGAATTTGATCACTCCTATCACGAGGCGGTTTCGGAGCTGGAGACCAATGAGGTCGCCGAAGGGCACGTGGCGCAGATTTTGCGCAAGGGCTACAAGATGGGGCCGCGTTTGATTCGTCCTGCGCGGGTGATTGTGGCACGCAAGGTGAGTGAACAGGGCAAGTAAGAACGGAATCTATGGCCAAGGCTGATTATTACGCGGTTTTAGGGGTAAACAAGGGTGCGACCGATGAGGAGCTGAAGAAGGCGTATCGGAAGCTTGCGGTAAAATACCATCCTGACAAGAACCCCGGAGATAAGACGGCGGAAGAAAAATTTAAGGAGTTGGGCGAGGCTTATGAAGTCCTGAGCGATCCGCAAAAGCGGGCTGCCTATGATCAATATGGCCATGACGCCTTTGATGCCCGCAAGCGCGGGTTTGGCGGTGGAGGCGGTGGAGCTGGTTTCCATGATCCGTTTGATATTTTCAGTCAGGTGTTCGGCGGAGCCGGAGGCGGTATTTTCGAGGAAATTTTCGGGAATATGCGCGGCGGCGGAAGCCGTCGGAGCGCCAATGGTGCCCAGCGCGGCAACGATATGCGCTATGACCTGGAGATCAGCTTTGAAGAGGCGGCTCTGGGCTGCGAAAAGGAGCTGAGTATCCGCAAGGAAGCGACCTGCTCTCAATGCAACGGTACCGGGCTGGCGGCGGGTTCTTCGATGAAGAACTGCCCAGATTGCGGCGGCCACGGTCAGATCAAGGTGGGCAGCGGCTGGATCAGTATGGTGCAGACCTGCCCGAAATGCGACGGGACCGGGAAGGTTCCCGAGCGGCCGTGCTCAAGCTGCCGCGGAAGCGGACGGGTGACCCAGACCGTTTCGGTAAAGATCAAGATTCCGGCCGGAGTGGATACGGGGACGCGGCTGCGCTCCTCGGGAAACGGCGAAAGCGGAGTCAGAGGGGGTCCCGCCGGGGATCTCTACGTTTTTCTGCATGTCAAAGCGCATGAAATTTTCGAGCGCGACGGCGACGACCTGATTTGCGAAATTCCGATACCTTTCGTGACGGCGGCCCTGGGAGGAGAACTGCAGGCGCCTACGCTGCAAGGGAACAAACGGATCGTGATCCCGGAAGGGACACAATCGGGGACGGTTTTCCGACTGCGGGGTATGGGAGTGAAGAATGTTCACGGACGCGGTACGGGCGATATGCACGTGCGCGTAATCGTGGAGGTGCCGCGGCGGCTGGATTCGACACAGAAGGAGAAACTTAAGGAATTCGCGGGAGTCTGCAAGCAGGATGTGAACCCGATGAGCCAGGGATTTTTTGATAGAATCAAGAACTGGATGAGCGGGAATGAGTAGTGGTACTGATTGGTGGGCTGGCATTCATTAGTTTTTCTAATTATTTAAGTTAATTTTTCATCACTTCAGACTTGAGGTTTACTCTGGGATGGAGTAATAGATGGACCCGGGATATGCAATATCGAATATCTAAAAGGGCGGCTGGTGTAAATCCCTCCCTGACGTTGGCGATTGACGCCAAAGCAAAACAATTGAAATCAGAGGGTCAGGATGTTGTCGGTTTCGGAGCCGGCGAGCCGGACTTCCCTACGCCTCAACACATTCAGGACGCAGCGATCGAAGCGATGCGTGCTGGAATGACGAAGTACACTCCCAGCAGCGGGCTTCCCGCCCTGCGGCAGGCGGTGGCCGACAAATTTCTGAAAGATCAGGGGCTTACCTATAAGCCGAGCCAGATTATCATATCCTGCGGAGGCAAGCACTCCTGCTACAACACGATTATCACTTTGTGTGAGGAGGGCGACGAAGTGATTATCCCCTCGCCCTACTGGGTGAGCTACCCGGAGATGGTGACCATGGCCGGAGCGACGCCGGTTTTTGTGCGTGCGACGGATGCAACGGAATTCAAGATCACGCCTGAGCAGTTGCGGAAGGCCATCACGCCCCGGACGAGGCTTTTTATTCTGAACTCTCCCAGCAACCCGACGGGGAGCGTTTATACGAGAGAAGAGCTTAAGGCGCTTGCAGATATCTGCGTTGAGAAGGGCGTTCTCATCATGAGCGATGAGATTTACGAGAAGCTGGTTTATAATGGCACCGAGCATGTGAGCGTTGCGACTCTTTCGCCTGAAATATTCGAGCATACGATTATCGTGCACGGTCTATCCAAAGCCTACTCAATGACGGGTTGGCGGATAGGAGTGACGGCGGCACCGGCGCCGATTGCCCATGCGATTGAAGCGGTACAGAGCCACAGCACGAGCAATCCGGTTTCCTTTGCACAGGCCGGAGCGGTCGCGGCGCTGAAAGGATCGCAGGAGCATTTGCCTCTTTGGCAGGCCGAATACAAGAGACGGCGTGATTATGCCTGGGAGCGGTTAAAAGCGATGCCGGGGATTTCCTGTGTTCTTGCGCAGGGAGCGTTTTATCTTTTCCCGAATATAACTGCGACGGGTTTGAAATCGGTGGATTTTGCGGCCAAGCTCCTGGAAGAGGAGAAGGTGGCCGTGGTGCCGGGAATCGCTTTTGGCTCGGACGATAATATCCGGATCAGCTATGCTACATCAATGGCGCAAATAGAGAAGGGTCTGGAAAGAATGGAGCGTTTTTGCGAACGCCTGGCTACTCATAACAAATAGAAATGACAGAGACATACATACAAGAGTTATTCGCGGACCGTATAGGCGGATCCAATTACGGCAAAAACACTGCCATTTATAAATTTGAGAAGATTAAGCGTGCCAAGCGCGCTGCGGCTCAGGCCAACCCGGGGATCAAGCTGATCGACATGGGTGTGGGAGAGCCCGACGCCATGGCGCCGACGCAGCTGGTGCAGGCCCTTTATCGGGAGGCCCGCAAACCCGAGAACCGTGGATATGCGGATAACGGGGATATGGTGCTGAAGAAGGCCGTGGTGCGTTATATGGAAGAAGTCTGCGGGGTACCGGGGATCGATGCGGATACGCAGGTGATTCACAGTATCGGCAGCAAGGCGGCGCTATCCATACTGCCGGCGGTTTTGATCAATCCGGGGGACTACGTTCTGATGACGACTCCGGGGTATCCTGTTTTCGGGACTCATGCGAAGTATTACGGCGGAGAGGTCTACCAGATGCCATTAGTGGAAAGAAAACACTTTTTGCCTGATCTGGACGCAGTGCCGGCGGAGATACTCGAGCGCGCCAAGGTGATGGTCCTGAACTATCCCAACAACCCGACGGGGGGCAGCGCGACACCGGAATTTTTCGCGAAGGTAGTGGAGTTCGCCAAGAAACATCGTCTGGTGGTGATCCATGACGCGGCCTATGCGGCCTTGATTTTCAAGGGCAAGCCTCTGAGCTTTTTATCGACTCCGGGCGCCATGGATGTGGGTCTGGAGCTGCATTCGGCCAGCAAGATGTTCAATATGACCGGGTGGCGCTGCGGCTTTGTCGTGGGCAATCCGCTTCTGGTCAAGGCGTACGGGGACGTGAAAGATAACACGGACTCGGGGCAGTTCCTGGCCATTCAACATGCGGTAGCTCAGGGGCTGGAGAATCCCTCATTTACGAAGAAGATCATCTCCAAGTATTCTCGGAGGATGACGGGGCTGGTAAAAATCCTCAAGGCAAGGGGTTTCAGGGCCCGTAAACCGGGTGGTTCGTTCTTCCTCTACACGGCATCGCCGAAAGCGGCGGTTACGGCCGAAGGAAAGCGGATAGAATTTCCGACGGCTGAGGCGGCATCGCAATGGCTCATCACCGAAAAGCTGATCTCGACGGTTCCCTGGGATGACGCGGGGTGTTACCTTCGTTTCAGCGTGACTTTTGCGGCGGCAACGGTTGCTGAAGAACAGGGTGTCCTGGCGGAGATAGAGCGCCGGTTGAGCGACGTGAAATTCGAGTTTTAGATTCGAAGCTCTATCCCCGGAAGGCTCTACTAACGGACGCCTAGAACCGGGGACTCACAGCGTCGAATTATTGAAGTGGGGAGTTTCTGCCTGTAGGTTGGATAAACCTGCGGCGGACTCCCCAAAAAAATCCAGGCCCAGGAAGAAAAAAGATGGAGCAGAAAGAGCAAAAGGGTACGTTTTTCAGGCAAAGCGGCTGGATGGTGATGGCCACGACCCTGGGCGGGCTCCTGATGTGGGCGGTGCACAAGGTGGCCACGGGATGCCTGAGCGAAGCCGACTACGGGACGCTGGGGATGTACCTGCGGGCTCTGAACCTCATGATGATCCCGGCTTGCGGGCTTCAGGCGGTTTTCGCGCAACAGACGGCGATCGCGCTGGAACCGGAATCGCGTTCACGGCTGAGCACGCTGGTGCGCGAATCGGTTTTTTGGACTTTTCTTTTGTGGGGAGCGGCGGCCCTGGGTGTCTGGATTTTCCATGCTCAAATAGAGGGTCTTTTCAAAATCTCGGGGACTTTTCTGGCGCTGGCGGTTCTGGTCGGGCTCCTGGTTCTATTGCGGCCGATTGGAGTGGGGATACTCCAGGGAGAACAGAATTTCTGCTGGGTCGGCTGGAGTCAGATTCTGGATGGAGCCGGCCGGCTGGGGGTAATAGCGCTCATTCTCTATTTATTCAAGGGAGGCGCCTCGGGTGCGCTTCTGGGTGTATTATCAGGTCTCGTGCTCTGCATCGCCGTCTGTATCTGGAAGACGTATCCGGTGTGGCGTGTGAAGGGTGCTAAGGTGGAGCTCTGGGATTGGGTGGTCCGGCTGGCGCCATTGACGCTCGGGGCCGGGATTCCGCTATTCATGGTGAGCGCAGATACGCTGGTGGTGAAGGCGGCTTTCGATGCGGAGGAGGTCAACCTCTATGCGGCAGCGGGAATCGTAACGCAGGCGATGATATTTTTTACGTTGCCGATAACGGCGGTGATGTTCCCGAAGGTTGCGCGAAGCTCGGCACAATCCGAGGAGTCGTCGGTGCTCCTGATGGCGCTGGGGACGACGGGGCTGCTCTCGGCAGCGGTGGTAGCGGGAACGTTTCTTTTGC
Organism: Verrucomicrobia bacterium UBA1412; assembly: GCA_002305615.1. Classification (GTDB taxonomy): domain Bacteria; phylum Verrucomicrobiota; class Verrucomicrobiia; order Limisphaerales; family UBA1412; genus UBA1412. The sequence continues at coordinate 14,323 of DBPU01000003.1, forward strand.
CGGAGCTCCCGCTGCGGGTGATGTTTTCGGCGAATTATCTGGCGGCGGCGGATTTGCTGCCGTGGTTTGCGCTGGCGATGTTTCCTCTGACGATGAGCACGGTCCTGATCAACAACCTTCTGGCGAGGGGACTCTATGCAGCCGTGCCGTGGCTCTGGTGCGTGGCGGGTCTCTACCTGGGTGCCTTAGTGATGAAGCATGAGAGCTTCAAGCAGGTGATCCTGGTGATTGGCATTTTCAATGCCCTGTTGCTGGGTGTGGCGATTTATTTCAGCTTCAGGCGTTCGCAGCGGGGAAAAATTTAGAGCCACTCCCGGTTATGATAAAGCCAGAGTGCGGCGCCGAGTAGGGCGGCCAGGAGCAAACCTGTAAAAATGGCTCTTCTGCGGACTTTACGGCGGCGCTTCTTGGCACCTCTGCCCTGACCGGGCAAAATATAAAAGCGCTGAGCTTCCCGCTCTTTCCTTCTGCGTTCTTCTCGTGTCAAATCCATGTGGCAAACAAAAACTGACTCTGCTTTTCCTTGTTTAGAGGGTGATCAATTAATATTTTTTATGGAATTTTTTCCGGGAATCGTCCGCAGGTTCGGGTTCAACGATGGGCTTGGGTGAATGCGGAGTAGTGGTCGCCGGGGGTTCCGGTTCGGATGCGATGGGAGCCGCAGTCGAGAGACTATCGGAAGGGGTGATGATACCGGAGGGCGGCGTATAGAGGCCGGATTCGGTAAAGGAGCCTTTTTCCGCCTGAGCTTTTTCAACGGCACGGACGGTGTGTTCAAAGATATCATGAAGCTGATTGATGCTTTGAGAGATCAATTTATCTTCCTTAACGGAGAGATTGCCCCGTGTTTTTTCTTTGAGCATTTCCAGAGTGGCGATGAGCATTTGCGCTCCTTCCAGGTCCAGAATGCGCTGACCGGTCTCCGGGTCGGCAATCTGGCCCATAGAGAAAAGAGCGGTCCGTGTCTGCTGGATGACGAGGTTGGAGAACATCGCTTCGAGCACTTGTTCCTGGGTCACCTCTTCAGTTTCTTCATGCTCAGGGTTAGGAATGTTATCGTTTGGATTCATGATAGATCGCGTGGTAGATTAAGTTATCAGGGTTTATCAGTCAAGGTTCATCAAAATAGTTATTCATTCGGCCAGACCGTAGGTTCTGCGGAAAATCTTGATCGCAATCCGAAGACGGTCGCTCACGGCACAGGCATTGAGCAGGGTCTGGCGGTCTTTACCGGGGATGATCAGGGTGCTGGCGACCAGGTCAGCCAGGACGCCGGGTTGATCCACACTTTTCAGGTAGGAAAGGAAATCTTCCAGCGGATTGGCAAGTTTTTCTTTGAACTGAGGCGAGGGAGAAACTTTGGCCACGATACCGAAGGTTTTGACGTCCATGTTTTTGACGACATGAGCGACCTTTTCTTTGAGCTGATCTGCGAGGGTCTGGACAACTTTACGATTACCGGAAGATTCGACCAGAGGTGAAATCAGGTAGGTGTCATAGGGATAGGCAGAGACACGTTTCTCGAGATAGACTCTGGTGAGACCTTGCAGAATCAGGTGATAGGAGTCCCCAACTTTGATCGCGGCACGGATCATACCCAGGCCTGAAATAGGGCAGGGGATGTTCCTGGCGGAGCCTTCGTTAGCGAGCACAAAAAAACGGTCGCCCTCCAAAGCATCTTTAACCAATTTGACATGAGACGCTTTCGTGGCTTTCAAAGGATAAGTGGCTCCAGGGAACAGAGTCGCCTCCGGAAGCACCATCACAGGAATGTGGCTCGGTAACTGCACCAATGAAGGAGTATGAGATAAAATAAACTTGAATGCAAGTTGAAGTTCTGTGTTGCAAAAGGCCGGAAGATCATTAGAATTGCACTGCGATGAAGGTTAAATTTGTTTTGGCTTTGTTGTTGGTTGCTTGTCTGGTTTTAGCTGGTGTGTTTTATTCTTATTACAAGAAGACAGACGTTGAAATCAAGAATCTGAGCGCTGAAAAGACGGAGTTGAACGGCAAGCTCAAAGATTACACGAATCAGAATATGGACCTCAACACGAGGTTGCAGAAGCTGCAGGGTGACTTGGAGGCTGTTCAGACTCTAAACGAGGGACTTTCCAATGAATTGGCGCAGACCACTGCCCGGCTGAAGAAGACAGAGGCTGATGCAGGGGTGGCAGCCAAGAATGCAGAAGATGAAATCGCCAAAAAGAATCAGCAGATTGAGGGTTTAAATACCGAGCGTGCTGATTTGCAGGTCCGTTTGACTTCGCTGGATGAAGCCATCCGCAAGTTGGAAAGCGAATTGAGCGATACCAGCGGCAAGCTGGATATTTCTGAGAAAAATCGCGAATTCCTAATCAAAGAGCTCAAGCGCCTCCAGACCGAGAAGGCGGAGCTGGAGCGTCAGTTGAACAGCATCGACTTCCTGACGGAACAGGTGCGCAGACTCAAACAGGAGACCAGCGTAGCGGGCCGCCTGGATATCGTGCGCAAGGGTATCTATGGTTTCCGCAAGGGCGGAGAGCGGATGGTGTTCAGCAATGACCGTGCGATTCGCAGTCTATCCAAGACGAACTACAATTTAAATGTAGAGATTCATCAGGATGGTCAAACCAATGTAGTTTCCCCAGCGGAATAAAGAGGTTTGTTCATTCGACATCAAGACAAGCTTTAAGAAATGGGAGTCTCCCGCTGGAGACTCCCATGCTTATTAATAGTATCTCCGGGTATATATGGATTGGCTGGTAGTTGTAATTTTAGGGATTATAGAAGGGATAACGGAGTTTTTGCCGATTTCTTCCACGGGGCATCTGCTCATGGCGCAGGCTTTTTTGCCTTCATTGGATTTCAGTGCCACTCAGCTGGAGATGTTCAACGTGGTGATCCAAAGCGGAGCGGTGTTGGCTGTGATGGTGGTATTTTATGACCGCTGCCGGGAGCTCCTCGTGGATTGGAAGAAGCCGGAGGTGCGGGATTATCTCTTCAAGCTGGTGGCGGCATTCGTCATTACCGGGGTGGGCGGGATTGCGCTCAAGAAGCTGGGGATGCGGCTCCCGGATGAGGCGGCTCCGGTGGCGTGGGCGACATTCATCGGCGGCTTCGTGATTCTGGGAATTGAATACGGAGTCAGGAATAAAAAGCTCAAAGATTATTTGTCCTGGAATGTCGTGATCGCGTTTGGCGTGGCACAGCTGATTGCGGCGGTTTTTCCGGGGGCATCCCGGAGCGGCACGACGATATTACTGGCCCTGGCGATGGGTTGCAGCCGGAAGACGGCGGTTGAATTTTCGTTCATCCTGGGGATTCCGACACTGGTTGCAGCCGGGGGGCTGGAATTCGCCGGGTGCTTGAAAGAGGGCGGTATGGAACAACCCTGGGGGCTTCTGGCGGTGGGTTTAGTGGTTTCGGCGCTTACAGCGTTTGTGGCGGTCAAGTGGCTGTTGAAGTTTGTGCAGTCGCATAATTTTATCGGATTTGGCTGGTACAGGATTTTCATTGGCGGGCTGATTTTGGGATTTGTCTGGGCAGGGATGATCAAATAGAGAGCCCCGGATAATGGGATATGGGAAAAGAGAAGAGCAGATTTTTTAGGAAAGACTTAATTTGTCTGTCTGTTTTGTTGACAAGTATGTGCAGGACAGCTAGACTCAAACCCGGTATTGTTTTTGGGACATGTATTTAAGAATAGCATTGGTAATCGCCCTAGTGGCCGGCTTAGCGTCGGTGGGCGTGAATTACACACAGGTCAAGGAAAAGATTGAGACCTTGCAGAGTGATTTAAGCAGCACTAAGGACACGTTGAGCACGACTCAGCGCGACTTGAGCAGCACGAAAAATACTTTGAGGGAGACTCAGGATAACTTGAAGGAAACCACTGCCAGTTTGGTGGATACACGTGCCCAGCTGGATGAGACGGCGAATCGGCTCAGTGAGTCTGAGAAGCTGGCTCAGCAAAAGATGGCCGATCTCGAGCGAACCGAGAAGAGTCTGACGGATGCCAACTCCAAACTTTCGCGCTGGAATGCGCTGGGGCTGGAGCCCGAGGGTGTGAGGCAGATGCAGGCTGATCTGCGTGATGCGGTCGTGAATAACACCGCGCTGCTGGATGAAAACAACCTCCTGAACCGTAAAATCGTCCGCATTCAGAATGATCTGGATCGGTACACGAAGGGCGTTCAGATGGTGATGTTGCCCGAAGAATTGAAGGGCAAAGTGACGGCTGTGGATCCCAAGTGGGATTTCGTGGTTCTGGATATCGGCTCAGAGAGCGACGTGCAGGAGCGGGGAGAGCTTTTGGTTTCCCGCGAGGGCCGGCTGATTGCCCGTGTGCGTGTGAACTCGGTTGAGACCAATTATTCGATAGCCAGCGTAATGCCGGGATGGTTGACTGACGGCGAGACAATCGTCGAAGGCGACACGGTAATGGCTGCCAAGTTTTAATTTTTAGGAATGACTCTGAACTCTAAGAGATTGAGTTTATTTGCCAGAGTGGTTGTTATCGGCTGGGTTGTATTTTCCGGCTTCATGGTCAGCGGATGCAAAACAACGGAGAACGACTTGGCGAATCAATCCGAGCGGCCGTGGAATAGTCCGAGTGGCTGGAATAGCCGGATGCCGGTACAGATGATGGAAGGCAGATAGAGAGAATACTCTTTGTCAGAGCAAGTGATTTAATGAAAGGCGCTCTCTTATAAGAAAAGAGGGCGCTTTTTTCGTTCAGTAAACCGAAAAAGAAATGGAGTAGAAGAGATGAGTTTATTTAATTTAAAGGGTGAAACGGCGGTGGTTCTGGGTGGAACAGGCGAACTGGGCGGAGCTGCGGCAGAGGCATTGGCGGGAGCCGGGGCCAGGGTCGCCATTCTGGGAAGGAACCGTGAGCGGGGAGAGGCCCGTGCGGCCGCGATCGAAAAGAAGGGCGGCAAGGCGATTTTTATCCGGGCGGATGCTTTGGATAAGAGTTCGCTGGAAGAGGCTCTGGAGCAGGTGATCAGCCGACTGGGGAAGCCGACCATTTTAGTCAATGCGGCCGGGGGCAATTCGCCGGAGGGAACTGTGACCGCGGAGCATCCATTTGAGGCGATCAAGGCCGATGACTGGCAGAAGCTTTTTGACATGAATCTCCTGGGTGGGATAATGCTTCCCTGCCAGGTCTTCGGGGCTTTCATGCGTGCACAGGGCAAGGGGAGTATCATTAATTTCGCCAGTGTTTCGGCGCATATACCCTTGTCGCGCGTGGTTGCGTACAGTGCGTCCAAGGCAGCGGTGCTGAACCTGACACGTTTTCTGGCTCGGGAGTGGGCCCAGAATGGAGTGAGAGTGAACTCGATTACTCCGGGATTTTTCCCAGCCGAGCAGAATCGCTCGCTCCTCTTCAATGCGGATGGGAGCCCGAGCGATCGGACCCGGTCCATCTGGGAGCATACGGCTATGAAACGCTTCGGCAAGCCAGAGGAATTGGGAGGAGTCATCGTCTTCCTGGCCTCAGGGGCTGCCAGCAGCTTCGTGACCGGAACGGATATCCGAATTGACGGAGGTTTCTTATCCCAAACGATTTAGGTTGAGGCTGAACGGGGTTCGATTTTCCGCTTAGTAATCGTAGAGGCCGCTGTCGTGGCTGTAGCCGCCGCCTCCATAGGGGCCGCATCCGTAAGGGTCTTCAGCGGTGCCGTCTTCACCCATGCCGAAGATGTCGCCCATTTCCTCTTCGATTTTCTCGGGGTCTTCTCCTTTTTCCAGACGCTTAATGGCCTGGTCGAACTCCTTGGGAATGACGCCTGAGGGGAGAGCGTCTTTCATTTTCTTCATGAGATGCGCCAGATGTTTGGGGTTATTCTGGTCGACATACTCCATATCTTTTTCGATATCACCCATGACCTGCTCCATCCGGGCTTCTTCGGCCGGGGAGAGCATGGGCTCATCATGTTCGGAGGGTGCGGCGGGCTCTTCTGCACCGCGCGGAGCGGCAAAACGGCTCATCATTTTTTCCATTTTGGCATTGCCGCACTTAGGGCAATGGGGGACGCTGGGCGGAGTGAGAGTTTTGGACAAAAAGCTGAAAACCTTTTTGCATTTTGAACAGGCGTATTCGTAAATCGGCATAGCAAAAATCTGTTGATTAACTCAATCGCAGGCTCCCGCAGAGAGCCATTACAGCAATAGGATAACATATATTTTGGAAGGTACAATTTTGAAATAGGGTTTCCGGGATTCTTTTACATTGCCGGGGGAAAAAGCGGGCTGAGCGAAGGGAAAAAGGAAAGAAAGAAGTTTTGTTTTGGATGAATAAGCGGCTTGCCAAAGGGGAGGTGCGGGAGTAGAATTTGTGTATGTTTTTTAGGGGTAAGTTCTTTTCTTTTTGTTTGGCGTCTGCATTGGCCACGGTTGCAGTACAGGCAGCTTCGAGGACAATTACGGTAAAGGAATACCGCGACAAGATGGCGGCGGGCTGGGCCGGGCAAATCGTGGGTGTCTGCGTCGGTGCGCCAACGGAATTCAAATGGGGCGACAAAATTATCCCGCTTGAGTCGGTTCCGACCTGGAAGCCGGCGATGATCAACGATGCCTTTGGGCAGGATGATCTGTACGTGGAGATGACGTTTCTGAGGACGCTGGAGGAGTACGGTCTGGAATGCTCCATACGGCAGGCTGGGATTGATTTCGCCAACAGCGAGTATCCCCTCTGGTGCGCGAATGACGCGGGCCGCAAGAATCTGAGAAAGGGAATCGCTCCGCCGGACTCGAGCCATCCTCAATTTAATAAGTGCCCCAATGATATTGATTACCAGATTGAGGCTGATTTTTCGGGCTTGATCGCGCCGGGCATCCCGCAGGCGGCCGTGGACCTGGGTGAGAAATTCGGGCGTCTGATGAATTATAGTGACGGGCTTTATGCGGGGCAATTTATGGGAGCGCTCTATGCGGAGGCTTTTTTCGAAACCGACCGGGTGAAGCTGGTAGAGAAGGCACTCAAAGCGATCCCGCAGGAGAGCCAATATGCCGAGATGGCCAGAGACATGCTCAAATGGTATCGGCAATACCCCGGAGATTGGGAAGCGACCTGGCGTGAATGCCAGAAGAAGTACAGGGAGACCCCCGAATACCAGAAGTCTTCCAATGGGGGAATCGACTGCAAGATCAACGGGGCGTATGTACTGCTGGGTCTTCTCTATGGGGAAGGCGATTTGATGGAGACGGTCGTCATCTCCTGCCGCGGCGGACAGGACTCGGATTGCAATCCCTCTTCATCGGCGGGGGTACTTTTTACGACAGTCGGATTTGAGGCTCTGCCCAAGACTTATACAGAGCTTCTGGACCGTAAGACTCCCTTCAATCACACGGCGTATAACTACCCGGCGCTCTTGGATGTCTCCGAGAAGCTGGCGCGGCAAGTGGTTTTGAAATATGGAGGAAAGATTACGCGAAATGAGGTGGGAGAGGAGATTTTCGTTATTCCGGATATAGACGTCAAACCGAGCAAGATGGTTTACAGCTGGGATCCGGAGCCGATTGAAGGGAGCAAATTCACGCCCGAAGAGATGGCGAAGATCAAATGGGCTACGGTTTCTTCGCAGGTCAAAAAGGCGACGGAGGAGCTCTTTCCCGGATGGCAGATATCCAATTGCGGAGAGGATATGAACCCGGGACTCCGGCAGGATTGGCAGGGAGAGAAGAATGTACTCTGCGTGCATCCGCTGGACCGTGAAACGGGATGCTCGCTCAAGAGGACGATTTCAGTAGGCAAGGATAAAAAGACGCTGCTGCGCTTGCAGGTGGGCAGAGACCCGCAGGGGGATTTCGACCTGATCGTGAAAGCCGGCGGCAAGGAGATTTACCGCGGAGAGGTCGGGAAAACAACGACAGTAAACCACTGGCTGAAGCTTTCTCTGGATTTATCCGAGTTTGCAGGTAAAGATGTGGAGCTGGAACTGATCAACCAGCCCAGCGGCTGGCAATGGGAAGCCGCTTACTGGAAGACGATCGAGATTGTCGAAGAATAGAAGCCGTTAAAAAAGAGAACATCAATTTAGAGGTATGAGAAAAGAGATTAGGGTATTTCTGGCAAGTGCAGTGTTACTGGGGTTATTCATGTTGCCCACGGCTGCATGGGCGATTTTCAGCGGTGTGGATCCGGTGGATTTACGATGCGAGTATCTCAAGAATCCGCTGGGTTTGGATGTGAAGAATCCGCGTTTATTCTGGAAGCTCGAAGCCAAAGACCAGAGCTCCAGAGGGCTTTCGCAGCGGGCATACCGGATTGAGGTGGCGAGCTCGGAGCGGCTTCTGAAGCTGGGTCAGGCGGACCTCTGGGATTCGGGGATCGTAAGGAGTTCGGACACCACGCAGATCGAGTATGAGGGCGAGGCGCTTCGTTATCCGATGAATTGCTGGTGGCGGGTCCGGGTATCGGATCAGGCGGGCAATTGGAGCAACTGGAGCGAGCCGGCTTTCTGGACCGTGGGGCCGATGCGCGAAAAAGACTGGAATGCAGAATGGGTGGGGACCGATGAGGTGTTTGTGCCGAGCAAGGATATGGCCAAACCAGAGCCCAGTATGGCGAATCCGTGGATTCGTAAGACTTATGAGCTGCAAGAGATTCCGGCAAGCGCCCTGATGTATGTGGCCTCCTGCGGATACCATGAGCTTTATATCAACGGGGTCCGGGTGGGCGATGAAGTGTTGAGCCCGAGCGTTTCGGATTTGAGCAAGAGAGCTCTTTACAAGACCTATAACATCGCTTCCTATCTGCAAGAGGGGAAGAACAGCGTGGTGATCTGGCTCGGTGTGGGCTGGGGCGGATACGTCAACTATGAAACAGCGAATAAGCCGCGCACGCCGATGGTGCTGGCCCAGGCGGACCTTGTTTTCAACAGCAGAAAGGGCAAAAAAGAAACTCAATGGGTGACGGATTCGACATGGAAGACGCATCCGAGCCCGAGTTACCTCCTGGGTATCTGGATGTGGCCCTCCTTTGGCGGAGAGCTTTACGATGCGACTAAGGAGCTGGAAGGCTGGAGCAGTCCAGAGCTGGATGACTCAAGCTGGAAAGCGGTCAAGGTGTATACGCCGGGCATACAGGTTTCGGCTAATCGTGTGGAAGGCAATCGGCTGATCGGAACATTGAAACCGGTGAGCGTGGAGAGGCTTGATTCGGGGTTGGTGAAGATCGATATGGGCTGCAATTATACGGGGTGGCTTCGTTTCAAGATGAAGGGAGCGGCCGGGCAGCGGGTCAATATGCGTTGGTCGGAGCGGCCGGATAAAGAGAATACGTTTTTCCTGACATCCTCCTATATTTTCGGGGATTCGGGAGAGGGGACTTTTGAGCATCGGTTCAACTATGCGACCGGGCGGTGGATTTATGTGGATGGGCTGGATTATCTGCCGGAAGTGGAGGATATTTCGGGCTACGTGATCAATACGGATTATGAACGGGCCGGCAGTTTTAAATCGGATAACGAGCTCTTCAACCGCATTTATGACACAGCGCTCTGGACTTTCGAGAATCTGTCGCTGGGTGGATATGTGGTGGACTGCCCGCATCGCGAGCGGATGGGCTATGGCGGCGACGGCAGCGCGACTTTGAACATGGGAATGGGGAATTTCGGACTGGGAGCGCTCTATTACAAATGGGCGGCAGACTGGCGCGACGTGCAGCGGGAAGACGGCTGGGTTCCGTATACGGCTCCGACCTACTGGGGCGGCGGCGGACCTGCCTGGAGCGGATTCATCATCTACATGCCTTGGGAGGTTTATCTGCAATACGGGGATAAACGGGTGCTGGAAGAGACGTATCCGGCGATGCAGCGCTGGCTGGGATTCCTGGAGAAGAATTCGAAGGATGGTATCCTGGTGCCCTGGGGACCGCACATTGAGTTTCTGGGCGATTGGTTGAGGCCCGGTTTCACGGGCGGGACTCCGGAGGAGGATCTTTGCCTGAACAACTGCTACTGGGTTTACAATCTGGAGCTGGCGGCGAAGGTTGCCGATGTGCTGGGGCTCTCAAGCGATGCTGATACCTGGAGAGGGCGTGCGGCAGAAGTGCGCGAGGCGACGAACGGGCGCTTTTTGAACCCGGAAGAAGGGACCTATGCCAGCGGTTTGCAGGCTTATCAGGCGATGGCGCTCTTGGCGGGGATCCCGACTGAAGAGATGCAAAAAGAGGCCTGGAAACGGCTGGAAGAGGATATTCTCCAGACGCGCAACGGGCATATCCATGCGGGAATCACCGGGGGTGCCTTTTTATTCAAGGCGTTGCAGGATGCCGGGAGAAACGATCTTATTTACCCGATGGTGGCAGCGCGGGATTATCCGAGCTGGGGCGATATGCTCAGCAAAGGAGCGACCACGTTTTGGGAAGACTGGGAAGGCGACGGGAGCAAAAACCATAGCTTTTTGCACAGCTCCTATCTCTATGTAGGCAACTGGTTCATCGAGGGATTGGGCGGAATCAGGGCGCCTCGGGAGAGTGCCCATAGAGGTTTCAGACATTTTGTTATCGAGCCCGGATATCAGCCCGGTGAGAAAGGTCTCACACGGGTGGAAAGCTCTTATGACTCCATCGCCGGGAAAATCGTTTCCAACTGGGAGGTGCGCCATCACAAGATGTTTGCGAAAGTGGTCGTGCCGCCAAACTGCACTGCGGAGATGAAATTCCCTGTTTCGCTGGAGAATGTGTTTGAGAGCGCTGAGCCGGTGACGAACGTCAAAGGAATTCAGTTGAAAGATCTGCGGGAGCAGTCACTGATTTTAAGTTCAGGCACCTATTTCTTTGAAGTGTGGCTTAAATAGTGGTAAACCTAGGCACGGAGGGGAAATCGGTTTTCTCTGGGTTGGAGTTTATCTGACAGAGACGGACCGCTTTTCCGGTTAAACCTCGGCTGAGGCTCTCGTGATCAGAATATGGAGGGGTAAAGAGAATAAATACCCCTAAGGATGGAATCACTTCTCCTAACGAAAAAGGGTTATTGATTCCTGAGGAATGGAAGAAAATGCTGACAATAGGTTCTTATCAATTTCGTGCTGATACGATACCGCTCCGGAGCGGATCCTTGCTGCTGATACAAGGCAGCAAAGGGATGCTGGGCTGCGGGTATCTGAGTGTGGATACGGCTGAAAAGCTGGGAGATGCATTGGCGGTCGTCACGGGGGTCAAATCCTATGAGGATATGCTGAAGGCGAAGGTAAAAAAGGTTTCTTCGGCTGCGGCACTCATGGGTGTAAAAGAGGGAATGAGCGGCGAGGAAGCGCTCATAATCATGCGATGAAAAATATTCACGAGCTGTCTTCTGAAGTGGAACATCGGAACGGGAACCACAGCACCGGTCCGACAAAGGGAGAGGGCCTTCTTTTTCTGAAGGCTTTTTTAAAGAATCCGTCTTATGTGGGTGCGTTGGCACCGAGCTCCCGTTATCTGGCGGATGCAATGACCGATTATCCCTGGCTATTCGAGGCAAAAACGGTGGTGGAATTGGGCTGCGGTACGGGCGCTATTACGGAGTGCATTCTTGAGAAGATATCTTCGACGGCGACTTATCTGGGGATAGAGCTTGATGGGGATTGCGTTAAGCATTTGAGGAAACGCTTTCCGAATCGGACTTTTTGCCACGGGTCGGCAGCGGAGATTAAAAAATATCTGGCAGATGTGGGTGCTGGAGCGCCGGATGTGGTTATCAGCGGGCTGCCCTGGGCGGTGCTGCCGGAGAAGTTGCAGGATGGAATTATTTCCGAGGTGGTTGACTGCCTGGCCCCGGGCGGGAAGTTTCTGACTTTCGCCTATCTTCATGCGAAGATGATGCCGCGTGCGGTGAAATTGAAAAAGCACCTGAGGCACTGTTTTGGAGGTGTAGAAATCAGCAAGACGGTCTGGAAGAATTTCCCGCCTGCTTTTTACTACATCTGCAACAGACCTAATGCCTGGAACGGTTGTTAGGGAGGTTCTTATGAGAAAACTGACCTGGGATAATACGGATGAAATCGCCTGGGAACTGGCTGATACTTATCCGGATGTTGACCCACTGTCTTTAAGTTTTACCCGGTTGCGCGAGATGGTGATGGAATTGCCAGACTTCGGCGGCACTGAAGAGGGGTGCTCAGAAGGAGCTCTGGAATCCATCCAGATGACCTGGTGTGACGAGGTCCGCTAAAGGGCCGGAGTTGGTGCTTATCGGTCGGATTCCGTGCGGCTGAGGCGGTTCCTGATGGCCGAAATAACGAGCTCGGGGGGGATATCCCGTGCACAGGGGAAATCGATCGGGCACTGCTTGAGGAAGCAGGGAGAGCAAGGCGTTTCCGAGGCTTTCAGGAGGATGTGCTGGTTGGGATGGAGTTTATCATCCATGGGAGAACCCGGACAGGTGAGCTCTGGCGAGGTGCTGAGAAAAGGAGTGAGGACGGTGGTGCCGGCGGCTGCGGCTACGTGCATCGGGCCGGTGTCGTTGGTGAGGAAAATTTCACAGAGACTGGCCAGGGGAGCCAGCTCGGAGAGGGCAGTTCTCCCCGTCAGCTGATAGATAACGATTCCGGGATAAAGTGAACGGCAGCGGGCTCTCAATTCGTTTGCCTGCGTACGGTCCGAGGGGCCGCCAAAGAGCAACCATCGGGCATTGTTCTCTGCGGAGAGTGTGGCCATAGTGCGGGCAAAGTAATCCAGCGGCCAGCGTTTGGCCGGACCATATTCAGCGCCGGCATTGACTCCCATAAGCGGGGAGGCTGTGGAGGACTCCCGTATGCCAAAAATATCTATTAATTCTTTTTGTTTTTCCGGGGAGATTTTGAGATGCGGGGTCAGATCGGCCGGAAGCTGAGGGGTCGCCCCCAGAGACTCGAGGAAATTGCAGGCCAGGTGGACGTAGTGATAAACGTGGTGGGCTGCGGGTGAGTAAGAAACGTTTTCAATTTCCGCGGGATTTTGGACCAAATGCTTCACTTCCGCTGCAGAGCGCTTGTGCATGGGTGCGTGATCGGCTGCGGCGGCAACGGCGTGGGTGAGAAAGGCGCGTCTCCACTTGGCGCGAAAGCCTACGCGCAGGGGAATTCGGGAGAGCCAGAGCTCCAGGGCGCTTCGGGGGGAATTGGGCAGGACGAGGGCAGATTGAGCACGAGCCATCCGGATGAGGCGTGCGGTAGAGAGAATGCCCCATTCGGGATCGAAGGAGAGGAGTGTATCGGCGTAGGGTTGCCCGCGCCAGAGGTCTGAGAGTTTCTGAGGGACAAGGAGGAAAATATGGGCATCGGGGAGCGTCTGGCGGATGAGGGATAATGCCGGCAGAGTCATAATGGCGTCGCCGAGCCAATTGACGGAGCGAATCAGAATTCTGGCGGAATCATTGTTGCTCTTTATTTTCTGCATTTTCTTTTTGTTGGTTTTCGAGGCGTTTGTAGTAGGACTTCCACCTGCGATGGGGCCAGAACCAGTTGGCGGGGTCTCGGCGGATGGCGCGCTCGTAGGCGGCGTTGACCTCTACCATGATTTCGGGGATGGAGCGAGGCCGGCCATCGATTTTTGAATGGATGGTTTTATCGATTACGATTTCCCATTGACCGGGGGCGAGGCGATAGCAAAAGGCGGGAATAATCGGGCAATTATAGCGGAGAGCAAAAACGGCGGGAGAGGTGGAGCAGAGGCACTCGACTCCCATAAAGGGAAGCCAGATACCGTGGTCACCGGGATGTTGATCTGCTAAAAAGCCGATGACGAGCGGCTGGGAGACCATCGCTTTTTTCAGCGCGGCGCCTTCCCTGCGGCGTTCGAAAAAGAGGCAGTTGCTTTTGGAACGGAGGGTTTCCAGGAGTCTATCGCCCAGCTTGTTATCCAAACCACGATAAGTTGTGGAAAACTGGAGGGGGTGGAAACAGGAAGAGATTTTGGCATAGAGCTCGAAATTACCGAAGTGACCGATCAGACCTACGCGGGAAATTCCGTAATCGGGGTGGTCGTGAGGAGGAATATTTTCCTGACCGGACACTTTCAGGTGCTTCTGGAGCTCTTCATCGGTCATCTGGAGGGTGCAAATGGCGGAAAAATAGGCTTCAACGACGCGTTTATAATTTTCAAAAGCGAGGGCGAAAATCTGATCCCGGGATAATTCTTTCCCGAAAATCAGTTGAAGGTTATCGATGCAGACCCGGCGGTGCCTTTTATCGATCTGCCAGGCGATTGCGCCGAAGAAGCGGCCCAGGTGAGCGGCCCAGGAGACGGGCAGAGAGCCAATCAGGAAGAGGAGGAAGCGAACAGGATAGTAGAGGATAAACATGGGGGATTAATCGCTAAAGCAGATTTTTTTGACGCACTCGTTGAAACTGGTGGCACCGGCGATGATTTTTACTTCCACGCGGAGGTAGTAAATATCGATGTCACGGCGGTCCAGCTTGGGGAAGCGGACGGCATCTTTCTGTGTGGTGATGATGAGTTCGGCGCCCCGGTGCTTGCTGCGGTTGATGACGTTCAAGATTTCCTGCTGGGTGTAGCGGTGATGGTCGGCAAAGCTTTTCGTATAAACGAGCTCGGCTCCCAGGGAGATCAGGCTTTCTTCGAAACTTTCAGGTTGGGCGATGCCCGAGAGACAGGCTATTTTTTTACCAGCGATAAAGGAGAGATCATCAATGCGGACGTTGTCGTTGTAGACGTTGACAAAGTATTTGGGATCGTGGACGCATTCAATGATGGAGGCGTGGTTATTGTATTTGGCGATGCGCTCTCTCAGGGCTTTGGTCTGGCCGTTGCTCTTGGTGATAAAGATGACGGAGGCGCGGTTCAAATGTTCGTGGGGTTCGCGGAGGGTTCCTCTGGGGAGCAGACCCTCAATGCCAAAGGGCTGCTGAGCGTCAATGAGGACGACATCCTGGCGGCGACCATAGAGCTTCCAGTATTGAAAGCCGTCATCCAGGAGGAGGGTATCGCAGCCGAAATTCTCCACGGCATGGCGGCCGCTTTTCACGCGGTCTTTATCGACCAGAACGACGACGTTTTTGAGGTTGGAAGCGAGCATGAAAGGTTCATCGCCGGCCTGTTCGCTATCGAGCATGAGGGACTTACCGTCGGAGACGACTTTGGGAGGAGAAGATTCACGGCGGAAAAGGAGGGTATCAAGAATGCGCTGGAGGAGCGGTTTGGGTTTGGAGCGGTAGCCGCGCGAGAGGATGGCGACTTTGCGGTTCTGGTCTGTCAATTCGCGTGCGAACTTCTCGACAACGGGGGTTTTGCCGGTGCCGCCCACAGTCAGGTTGCCAATGGCGATAATCTGGACGCCCAGGGTGGTGTCTCTCAGGATACGGACTTCATAGAGGAACTTTCTGATTTTAACGATTCCCTCGAAGAGAACGGATAAGCCATAGAGGATGCCCCGGACGGTCGTGGCCTTTGCATCGGTCCGACGCAGGGTCATGACGTCCAGAACGTAAATTTCCAGTGATTCGACCCAATCTTGAATTCGTTCTCTCATGGATAGGGATTAGAAAAGCCGGCCCTGATGGTTTAAGGAAGAGGGATTGAGGCCGATTTTTTTGTAGCTCAGGGGTGTGACGACGCGGCCCTGGGGAGTGCGGTTCAGGTATCCGTTCATGATGAGGTAGGGCTCGTAGACTTCTTCCAAAGTATCTTTTTCTTCGCCCACGGCGACTGCCAGAGAAGAGATGCCGACGGGACCGCCGCCAAACTTGACGATGATAGTTTCCAGGATTCGCTTATCCATTTCATCGAGTCCATCGTTGTCGATATCGAGCATGGCCAGGGCTCTATCGGCGAGCTGGGCAGAGATGACGCCATCGCCCTTGACCTGGGCATAATCGCGAACGCGGCGAAGGAGGTTATTGGCGATGCGGGGAGTGCCTCGACTGCGGCGAGCGACTTCCAAGGCGCCCTCTTCAGTAATCTGGACATTGAGGATGGAGCCGGAGCGGTGGACAATTTTCTGCAAATCCTCGCCCGTGTAGTAATCCAGGCGCTCCTTGATCGGGAATCGGGTGAGGAGCGGGGAGGTGAGGAGGCCTGAGCGGGTGGTGGCACCGATCAGGGTAAAACGGGGAAGGTTCAGCCTGACGGAGCGTGCATTGGGCCCCTGATCAATAATGATATCGAGTTTGAAATCTTCCATTGCCGGGTAGAGGTATTCCTCAATAGTCCGCTGAAGGCGATGGATTTCATCGATGAAGAGGATATCGCCGGCTTCCAGGTTGGTGAGGAGGCCGGCCAGGTCACCCGCTTTTTCGATGGTGGGGCCGCTGGTGCACTTGAGGTTACCGCCCATGGATTTGGCGATAATATTGGCGATGGTGGTTTTGCCCAGGCCGGGAGGCCCGGAGAGCAGGACGTGGTCCAGAGGCTCGGAGCGCTGCAGGGCTGCTTCCAAAGCGATCTCAAGACGTTCGCGCACTTTGCCTTGGCCGGTAAACTCACTGAAAAGAGAAGGACGCAAGGTGGCATCCAGAGTTGCGTCCGGTGAAGAGAGTACGCCAGATATGAGACGGTCAGACATGAAAGACTAAACGTATATTAGTGAATAAAGTCTTCGATTTTCAGGTTTTTGAGTTCGGCCAGGCGGTGAATCGTGTTTTCGATAATGTTATTGGGGCAGGAGGCTCCGGCGGTGATCCCAATCGTGACGGCTTCTTTATCGGTTGGGAGCCACGGGTTTGTTTCTATTTCGGACTTGAGATGGAAATCATAGTGGCGAATCAGTTTCTCAGAGATAATTTCCTCGGCACCTTTGATGAAATAGGTGGGCAAAACGGCTTCACCCATTTCGGCCAGGTGGGAGGTGTTGGAGGAGTTGTATCCGCCCAGGACCAGGAGCAGGTCCATGGGTTCTTTGAGGAGGGATCGGAGGGCATTCTGGCGCTCCTGGGTGGCACCGCAGATGGTGTCATAGCGTTTGAAATGCTTTTCGATATTCTCCTCGCCATATTTCTGGACCATGGCGTTTCTGAGTTTGCGCTGAAACTCTTCGGTTTCATTGCGGAGCATGGTCGTCTGATTGGCGACGCCGATTGCCTCCAGGTGAATATCCGGGTCGAAATCGGGAGAGCAGGCGCCTTTGAATTTCTCCAGGAAGGCTTTTTTATCGCCGCCCTTGAGGATGTAATTGCAGATGAAATCGGTATCGTCCAGGGTGAAAACGACCAGATAGTGGCCGGTGCCGTGAGCGGTGGCCCGGGAGCTGGTGGCCAGTGTTTCCTCGTGCCAGGCTTTGCCATGGATGAGGCTGGTAAAATTCTCATTGGCATACTGGCGGACGCGTTTCCAGACGCTCATCACGTCGCCGCAGGTGGTATCGACAAAGCGGCAGCCCTTGGCCTTGAGGATATCCATGGTGGCGAGCTGGGTTCCGAAAGCGGGGATAATGACGATATCGCCGGCATGGAGGTCTTTGATATCAGCCGTTTTTTCCTTGCCTGAGAGGAAGCGGATTCCCATGTCGCGGAGGTGATCATTCACGTCGGGGTTGTGGATGATTTCGCCCAGAATGTAAATGGGCTGGTCGGGATAGACTTTACGGGAGGCATAGGCCAGATTGATGGCCCTCTCGACGCCGTAGCAGAAGCCGAACTCTTTGGCCAGGCGAATGGTCAGCCCCGGCGCATGAATGACGGAGCCCGCGGCGCGGATTTTCTGGACTAACTGGCTGCGATAGTGAGATTCAACTTGAGACTGAACATCCACCATGATATCCGGGCGGCGCAGATTGACTCGTTCACTGCCGGAGGGGTGTGGCTGAGGAGAAATATCATTCCCTGACATGCCTTGAAGATGCCTTAAGAAGTGGAATTTCTCAAGACAAATCCATCCGGCCAGGGACTCTTTGGCTTTTCGAAGGCGAGGGGAGGGAAAGGGCTTACAAAATCGGATTTTTCCCGATCCGCTCCAGGTACTGTTTGCGTTCTTTGAGGATGAGCTCACGGGATTCCCATGGGAAGAGAACCCACTCCTTTTTGTGAGAGAGGTCCAGGGCGTGAATCACTTGGGAATTGTAGTTCTTGGCGACCCAAACGCAGAAGGTTGCCCGGGGGTATTCTTTGAGAGCCTGGAGGTAAGTGGTGCCGGTATCGACGATGTCGTCACACCAGAGCATATCGGGAGCGGGGGTGAGCGAAAGGGGGATATCGAGATGATGAGAGAGAGTGACGGCGAGAACCAATCCACCCCTGGGGGCGCCGTAAATACAGGAGAAGCGCCTGGAACGCAATTGATCGCTCAGGCGGCTGAGGGCCTGGCGGAACTCTTCCCAACTCAGGATGATTAAATCAGATTTCTCTGAGCACATGAAATGAGAATTCTTTGAAGAGGGCTGAAATGCAAACACTTTTTGAGTAAATTTTATTTTGACTCTCCTCTTAGCCTTCTCTACCATCGTAAGGGCAGTTTCGGCTGCACATTGTTAACTGTTTTCATCTAAGGAAGAGAAAAGGAAGAGAAGAATGAGTGTTCATTTCAAAAGTTTTGGCTCCGGGAACCGACCTCCCGTATTCGACGTAAATGGTCCCTGGCAGCAATTTATGGCCTTTCGGCGTTTCATCATTGTCGGGGTGTTGATCCTGCTGCCGGTTCTGGCTCTTTACAGCAGCTTTTATACGGTGGGGCCTGAGGAAGAGGGAATTGTGTTGACTTTCGGAAAGCACACGACCACGGTAGGCCCGGGGGCGCATTTCAAATGGCCTTTCGGGATACAAGCGGTTTATAAATTCCCGGTGAAACGCCAGCTCAAAGAAGAGTTCGGTTTTCGCACGGGGAGCGTTAATTCAGGAGGCAGCAGCACTTATAACGTGAGGGATTTACGCGCTGAGGCTCCGAAGCTCGTGTCGAGCTTTCTAAGCAAGGGGAGCAGATATGGAGGCTACAACGATAAGACGATCCGGGATGAATCGCTCATGCTGACCGGGGATCTCAACCTGGTGGAAGTGGAGTGGGTCGCCCAGAGCCATGTGAGCGACATCCGCCAGTGTTTATTCCAGACCCGGGACCCGATGGAGACTTTCCGGGATGCCAATATCGCAGTGATGCGCAAGCTGGTGGGAGACCGGACGATGAGCGAAGTGGTCACGACCGGGCGCTCAGAGATCGAAGTTCTGGCCAAGCAGGAACTTCAGACATTGTGCAAGAATTACGGTTTGGGACTCACGGTGGATCAGGTCATCCTTCAGGATGTGGCTCCGCCGGAGAATGTGCAGTTCGCATTCAAAGATGTGAACCAGGCGCAGCAGGAGCGGGAGAGCCTGATCAACCAGGCCCAGCGCGAATACAACAAGGTGATCCCCGAGGCCAAAGGTCAGGCGCAGGGAATGATCAGTCAGGCCGGTGGATATGCGGCAGAGAGGACCAACCGCGCGTATGGAGACGTGGCGAAATTCAATGCACTTCTGGCTGAATACAAGCTGGCTCCGGTGGCGACCCGGACGCGTCTCTATCTGGAATCGATGGAAAAGATATTGTCTCAGGCGGGCACCAAGATCATCGTGGATCCCTCTGTTCCTAATTTGATACCGATGATGAACCCGGGCGAAATAACAGGCAAGGAGGTTGCGGCCAAGTAGGCGGCGGCTAAAGAGGTCATAAAACAGAAGAAGAGAGAAAAATATCATGAAGATCAAATTACTTGCAGTGTTAGCGATTTTGGGGGCACTCACTCTGATTCAGGGTGCATTTGTCGTGAATGAATGGGAGCAGGCCTTTACGACGCGTTTCGGAAAGGTGGTTGGCAAGGCAAAGACGGATCCGGGGCTCTATTTCAAGCTTCCCTTCGTGGATGTGGTGCATCGTTTTGAAAAGCGTATTCTGGAATGGGAGAGCAGCCCCAGCCAGATGCAGGATGTCGAAAAGCGTTATATCGTGGTGGGTGCTTATGCCCGCTGGAGAATCACGGACCCGGTTTTATTCTATGAGAGAATCCGGGATGAACAGGGAGCGCGGACGCGTCTGGATGACGGTATCGACGGAGCGATCCGCACGGAGATCGCCCAACATCGGCTGATTGACGTCGTGCGTTCGGAGCAGCGTGTCGCCGCGGTGGATGACGATGCTTACGGCAGCGACAGCAATCTTCTGGATTTCCGGCTGGGCAGAGAGCTCATCACCCAGAACATATTAGCGCGGGCCAAAGAGCGCACGAGCGGCTGGGGTATTGAGCTCATCGACGCGCAGGTCAAACTGATTAACCTGGAGCCCGAGACGGAGGCGAAAACGATGCTGCGTATGTCGAGCGAGCGCCAACGGATTGCGGAAAAACTTCGCTCCGAGGGTCAGGGAGAATTGCAGCGCATTACCGGAGAAAAGGAACGCGATCTTAAAGAAATCATGAGCCAGGCATACCGTGAGAAGCAGAAGATTGAAGGCGATGCGGATGCGATTGCGGCCCGGGTTTACAGTGAGGCTTACAATGCGGATGACGATGCGCGAAAGCTTTATAACCTGACCAAGAAGCTGGAGATGTATCAGCAGACCATTACCAACAGGGATACGCTTCTGCTCTCTACGGAAGGGGATTTATTCAACCTCCTAAAACGGGGAGAATAGGGCGGTAAGAACTATCGAAAGAGAATGTTTTGCGAAGGCAGGGATTTGATCATCTTTTGAACCAAAGAGTGAGAGCCCTGCCTCTGTTTTGTCTCTGAGAGGGGCTTTAAGAATAGCAATACAGCCAAATGAGCCTTCTGGAGATGATAGCGCTTGCGCTGGGCGTGGCAATGGATGCCTTCGCCGTTGCGATTGTGGTGGGTGCCAGCCCGCACAATGTAGGTTTTTCGCCGACTTTTCGGATCAGTTTTCATTTTGGTTTATTCCAGTTTCTCATGCCGGTTCTGGGGTGGTTCCTCGGCTCCAAGGTTGCCGGATATGTTCAGTTTTTTGATCACTGGATCGCCTTTATTCTGCTCTTCTGGATCGGAGGCAAGATGGTCTACTCGGCTTATCGGGGGGAGAGCGAGATCAGCGTGCGGGATCCCTCCCGTAAAGGGCAGCTGATTATTCTCTGTCTGGCGACCAGTCTGGACGCTCTTGCGGTGGGCTTCAGTTTAAACCTGCTCAAAGTGGATATCTGGACGCCAAGCGTGCTGATGGGAGTGGTAACCGCTCTTCTTTCTTACGTGGGGATGCGATTTGGCAAGTATCTGGGGAAGAGCTCGGGTCGATGGATGACGGCCCTGGGAGGATTGGTGCTCTGCGGGATTGGAGTAAAGGTGCTCCTTGAGCATTTATGCGGTTAAGCCTGAGCGGGCAAAAGAAAAAGACGTACTTCGCAGTACGTCCTTTTTTTAAATAGCCGCAGTGGGCAATTATTTAACGGAGCCGGTCGCGGCCCATTCGCTGCCGCGCTGAATCAGCTTAATCACGCCTTCGCGTTCGAGGGCCTTTTTATCGTGCCCGAAGAACTGATGGAAGACTCTGCCCTTGCCGTAATTGAGGGTAATGGCCAGAGGTTCATCAAGGCCTTCACGTCCTTTAAAGGTGGTTTTTCCGGTGACCAGGACATCGAAATTGACTCCCGGCGTCACGACGAGAGCGGAATAGAGCTCGTCCTCGGCCTGGAAGGTATCCATACCCTTGGTAATGGTGTGTTCCTGATTGGGAACGCTTACGTCAAAGACGTACGTTCCGGGAGCATGGCCGGAGCCATCTTTGGGGCTCCAGTAGATGCCGCACATTTTTTTGAACTCGAGCCACTCGGGGAAGGAACCGCTGGCCATGTGATTGATCACAAGTCCCTTGCCGTTGCTCACGAAATACTCCAGATTGGCTTTCGCCTGATCTGAAAGGGGTTCGTTGGAAACGTTGGCGCGGACAAAAAAGATGAGGTCATACTTGGCGAGTGCCTTGGAGGACTCCAGGATGTTCATATCTTCGGAGACACGGACATCGAATTTGCCTGTATCCAACAACATATTGCGATATTCCTCCTGGGTTACAATCCAGGGGTGAACGCCGACGTCATCACCGGAAATGATGAGGGTGTTGATTTTCTCGGCAGCCGAAGCTGAGCAGACAAGGCTCAGTACGATAGAGCTTGTTAAAGCGATTATTTTTTTGTTCATAAAATTCATTTTCAGTTGCTCGTTTGCACGGGTACATTGTGCCGATAGAAGGGGGAAAAGGCAAGCCTGAATAGAATTATTGTCGTGTATCGCATTGCCTCAAAAATATGCGCACCGAAAAGGGAAAGAGGAATGAGAGGGTTTATGGGATAGGATAGGGAAGGAATTTTGTGCTGTTCATACACCGGGATCTTAATATACTAGCCCTATGAATTCGTTGGTGGTTTGGATGGACAAAGTCGGGCGCGAAGGTCCTCGCCGCGCAGCGGCTTTGTTCGACAATCGGGTGGAGCGAACAGCCGCTATGCGTTTCGGTTTTAAATCCCGCCCATTGCTTTTCCTCGTTCTGTTCGGCATTGTTGCGTTCCCTCTACATGCTTGGGCAAATGGAGGGACGCCGCTGATGTGGACTACTTCTCTGCATCTGCTCTTCGGGAATGCCATCATCGGCATTGGCGAAGGTGTCCTGCTTGCATGGCTATTTTCGCTGCCAGAGAGAAAGTGTATTGCCACCATGGTTGTCGCGAATTACGCCTCCGCATGGCTGGGTGTGTTATTCATTCAAGAAACGGTAGTAGACGCATTGCCGATGGATCTGACCAACGAATGGATGTGGTTCTGGGGAATGGTGGCGGCGACATACTGCATGACACTGTTACTGGAGTGGCCTTTCATCGCTCGGTGTTTTCGTGGCACTCAGGACTGGTTTCGACGGAGCGTGCGGGCCTCACTCGTGGTCCAAAGCGTGTCTTATATCCTTTTGTTCGGCTGGTATTGGCTAGCCAGCGACACTTCCCTTTACAGCAGGATGAACGTTGTCGCCTCAGCCGACCTGTCGCTGCCCGAATCCGTGCTCGTCTATTTTATCTCCCCGGCGGACGGCGACGTTTACAAACGGCAGTTGACGGGTGGAATCAAGCAGAAGATTTTTGAGCTGAACTCGACAAACATCGGCGACCGACTCTTCATCCGGCAGAGCAGAACGGACTCGAACCGCTGGGATTTGGTGGCGAGTGTTGATATCGTGTGGCCTTGTGGTCGTTACGTGGATGTGCTGACGAATATGATGGTTGAGGCGGTACCAGACCGGAGCGGCAGCCGCACTGACCCGGCCGACTACGGGAAGGTTCAAAGCCTTGGGAGTGCGACGAACAGCCATTGGGAGTTTCGGACCAGGTTCTGGCCGAAAAAGGAGCTCCAGGCTCGGAATAAGACAACGAGTGAGTCGGTGCGGTTCTCATACGAAACCTTCTTTGGAGCCTGGGTAGTCCGAAACGCCGTCCACCTCCCCTCCGACAAGGTTCTTTTTCAGTTTGGCGATGACCAGATTTGTGCGTTTGATCCGGTGCGTCGGCGAGTAGGTTTACTCTGGAAAGGAAGAGGTCCGGTGCCGGTCATCGAAAAGGCCAATGTCGAGCAATAAGGGTATATTTGCTTACGCATCGTAGAAAAAAAACCACTTTTGATCGATGCACCTGTCCACTTTTGATGTATCCACGACACCTATTTGTGTTGTGCATACACCGGGATATTAATATATTAGCTCTATGAATTCGTTGGTGGTTTGGATGGACAAAGTCGCGTGCGAAGGTTCTCGCCACGCAGCGGCTTCGTTCAACTAAGCGCTCCACCGAACCGCCACCGCGCTCGTCCCCAGGCAATTCGGAAGTCGCGGAGGGGCGGCGGTCGGTGAGCTATGCGTTCGGCGGAAACTCACTACGGCTATGAACACGACTGAAAAGCAACATTCCGACTGGCGAGGGTATCTCTCGCCGCTCAATATTACGCTTCTGGCGATCAATGCGGTCTGCTTCGGGTCATGTATCGTCTTGTTGGTGCTTGGTGCTGGAGATGGTCCTCTAGTCCTGCTGACCATTGGCACAGGAATGGCCTTGGGCGCAAAACTTACCGGAGCGATCGTCGCGGCACGCAAGAATACAGTTCGTCAACAGTCGCCATGAGGCCGAGCAATAAGGTGTATCTTGCTGCGGAGCCGGAGCCGGCAATTATACCCTTGCGTTGCTAAACTAAGGATTGGAGCCTTAAACGGACTGCTCCTCAAGAACGGTTTCGAAGGCTACTTTACTTTACCGGAGCGGACAGAGCCTCTCATCGCCGTGTTGGAGTGAGTGGGGAGTGGGGGGTGATTACTGGTTGCATTGTGGAGATAATTGGGCTTGGAGTAAGACATATTTGTGTGTCTTGAATAGAAATCTCAAAAAAGTTCAACTGGGGCTCGACTTCAGGGAGGAGCTTAAATAGAATGAAGCCCTTTGAGAGATGGGAAAATTTTCCGGGAGTCAAGGGCAAGAGTGCATCTTGAAGCCCCAGAAGAGGTTCCCAATAAGAAAGAATAGAGAATATGAGTTTTTCAAATACTTTGAATCACGGAGCCTGCACGCGCAGAGATTTTCTTCGTCTGGGTATCAGCGGTGCTGTGGCGATGGCATTGACATCCCGTTTGGCTTTTGCGGAGGAAGCGGCCGGCAAGAAGATTCCTGTGGGAGTACAGCTTTACTCGGTACGCGAGGCATGCTCTAAAGATCTGCCCGGGACTTTGAAGACGATCAAGAAGATCGGCTATTCGGGTGTGGAATATGCCGGATATTACGGCAAAACGG
This sequence comes from Verrucomicrobia bacterium UBA1412, assembly GCA_002305615.1. Taxonomy (GTDB): domain Bacteria; phylum Verrucomicrobiota; class Verrucomicrobiia; order Limisphaerales; family UBA1412; genus UBA1412. Next base: position 38,958 of record DBPU01000003.1, read on the forward strand.
CTAAAGAGCTTCGCCAGATGATGGATGACGAAGGTCTGAAATGCTACGGAACTCACACGGGATTGGATACGCTTCGGGGCGACGAGCTCAAGAAGGCGATTGAATTTAACCAGATTCTGGGCAACAGATACCTGATCTGCCCCTGGATGCAGGCCCGCAATGCGGATGAATGGAAGGCACTGGCTGACGAGTTCAACCGGATGTCTGAAATTGTTGCCAAAGAAAAGGTGGGCGACAAGAGAATGTATGTCGGTTACCATGCACATGCACACGATTTCGAGAAATTTGGCGACAAGAGAGCCTGGGATATTTTCTTCGGCGGCACTGTGGACGACGTGGTGATGCAGCTGGATACCTCCAACTGCCTGGCCGGAGGAGCCGACCCGATAGCGGTCCTGAAGGCATATCCGAAGCGCGGTCGTACCATTCACCTCAAGGAGCACGGCGGCAAGAACGATTCTGCCATCGGTGAGGGAGATGTGAAGTGGGCCGAAGTCTTCAAGCTTTGCGAAGAGAACAAGGTGACGGAGTATTACATCGTTGAAAGCGAAAAGGGAGCCAACCCGGAAGCCTCCATCAACGATGTCCGCCGTTGCTTTGAAGGTCTCAAGAAGATGAAGCGTGTCTAGAGCAGACAGGCTTTGAGCACGGCGACTTTTGTGACTCGACAAAAGCGCTGAAATAACGCATCCTCTACTTCAGCTTAAGTGCTGTAGAGGATGCGTTTTCGTATCCTTCACCGCCGGAGATTCAGAAGAGATGAAGCTTTCAGAAATATATAAATCCACGGTTCCTATTCTGTCCTTTGAAGTGTTCCCGCCCAAGCCGGAAGTCCCGTTGGAAAACGTCATGGGCCTGATCGGAAACCTGAAGGAATATTCGCCGAGTTTTATCAGCGTCACCTACGGGGCCGGAGGAAGTTCCCGGGACAGGACCATTGAAATCGCTTCACGAATCAAAAGGGAACATGGGGTTGAATCGGTTGCGCATCTGACGTGTGTGGGGCAGACTCGCAGCGAAATGGACCGGATTCTGGCGGATCTGAAGGAAAACGGGATATCGAATATTCTGGCCCTGAGAGGGGACCCGCCCCGGAACCAGCCTGACTTTGATTTTTTGAGGGGCGAATTCAAGTACGCCTCGGACCTCATCGAGTATATCCGGCAGAAGGGAAATTTCGGGATTGCCGCGGCGGCGTATGCAGAGGGGCATCGCGGTTGCCGCTATATTGATAAGGACTGGGAAAACCTGAAGAGGAAGGTAGATTGCGGCGTGGATGTGCTCATCACGCAGCTTTTTTACGATAACCGGCTTTTCTACCACTTCCGCGACACGGTGAGGAAGATGGGGGTGAAGGTACCGATTGTTCCGGGAATCATGCCGATTTTCAACAGTCGTCAGATTCGGAGGATTTTGAGTCTGTGCGGTGCGTCGATGCCGCCGGATGTATTGATCATGCTTGACAAGTACGGAGAATCCGACCAGGATATGTATCGCGCTGGCGTTGAATACGCCATCCATCAAATTCAAGATTTAATGAGCGAGGGAGTGGACGGTGTCCACCTCGAGATAATGAACAAGCCGGAATTGGCGGAGGATGTGCTAAAGGGATTGCCCAGAGTGTAGTGGGTCGAGATTTAGCGCATTACGCTCTTGACATGGTTCCGATGTAATATAAAATATCTGCTCTCTATTTTAGAGATAGAGGCGGAGTAGAGAGATAAGATAAGAGTATGTCACGTATTTGTGAATTAACAGGAAAGCGGCCCATTAAAGGGAGCATTATATGGCGCAGTGGTAAAGCGAAGAAAAAAGGTGGTATTGGTCAGCACGTGACTGCCATTACCAAGCGTCGTTTCCTTCCCAACCTCCATCGTGTTCGCGCGCTGGTGGACGGAGAAGTTCGTTATATCCTTGTGACTGCCAAGGCGATCAAGAAGGGTATGGTTGTCAAGCCGCCCAAGCGCAATTGGAAGAAGCCGAGCGAGGAATAGTATTTTCCTTTAGATAGAAATTGGAAAACCCGGGTCAGCCCGGGTTTTTTATTGGAATCGTTCGAAAAAAAGAACCGCAGAAATCTGCGGCTCTTTTTTGTTTATAGGTTCGGGATGAAATCCTAGTACCGGTAATTATCGGCCTTGAAAGGTCCTTCGACCGGGACTCCGAGGTAATCGGATTGTTTCGAGGTCAACTTCGTCAGTTTTACACCGAGCTTGCCCAGGTGGAGACGGGCGACCTTCTCATCCAGAACTTTGGGCAGGATATAGACCTTCTTGCCGTACTTGCCTGAATTGCGGTTCTGCCACATTTCGATCTGGGCCAGGACCTGGTTGGTGAAGCTGGCGCTCATAACAAAGCTGGGGTGCCCGCTGGCGCAACCGAGGTTGACCAGGCGGCCTTCAGCCAGCACGAAGAGGCGCTTGCCATTGGGCCAAACGATCATATCGACCTGCGGTTTGATCTGGACGCGTTTAAGAGCGGGATCGGTGAAAACGGACTTGATATCGATTTCAGAATCGAAGTGGCCGATATTGCAGACGATGGCATCGCTCTTCATGTGGTCCATGTGCGAGCGGGTGATGACGTCGACGTTGCCGGTGGTGGTCACGAAGATATTACCTATTTTGCAGGCTTCTTCCATGAGGACGACTTCAAAGCCTTCCATGGCGGCCTGGAGCGCGTTGATGGGATCGATCTCAGTTATGAGAACACGGGCACCCATTCCGCGGGCGCTCTGGGCACAACCCTTACCCACATCGCCATAACCGGCGACGACAACGATCTTGCCGGCGATCATGACATCGGTGGCACGCTTGACACCATCCAGGAAGGATTCACGGCAGCCGTAGAGGTTGTCGAACTTGCTCTTGGTGCAGGAGTCATTGACGTTGAAAGCGGGGACCTTGAGGGTGCCGTTTTTTTCGCGCTGAACCAGACGGTGGACACCGGTAGTGGTCTCTTCAGAGAGGCCGCAGATACCGGGCAGGAGGTCGGTAAATTTATCGTGGACGGCATTGGTCAAATCGCCACCGTCATCCACGATCATATTGAGCTGGGAACCATCGGGCCAGCGGAGGGTCTGCTCAATACACCAATCGTAATCCTCGAGCGTTTCACCTTTCCAGGCGAAGACAGGGATGCCTCTGGCAGCGATCGCCGCGGCGGCCTGATTCTGGGTGGAAAAGATGTTGCAGCTGGACCAGCGAACCTGTGCGCCCAGGTGGACGAGGGTTTCGATGAGGACAGCGGTCTCGATGGTCATATGCAGGCAGCCTGCGATTTGTGCGCCGGTCAGGGGCTTGGCCTCTCCATACTCGGCACGCAGAGCCATCAGGCCGGGCATTTCGTTTTCGGCCATCTTGATCTCATTGCGGCCCCATTCGGCCAGGGAGATATCGGCTACTTTATAATCCTGCACGGTTTCTTTCTTGGTGCAAAATGTTGGGCATTTGGTTGACATAAAATTTATTATCTTCTCGGTATTCTCTTTAGATTTTTTTGAGTTCAGCGACCTTATCGGTGGCTTCCCAGGTGATTTCGGCCGTATTGTCGACTTTGCCGAAGTGGCCGTAGTTTGTCGTTTTGCTGTAGATGGGGCGTCTCAAATTGAGTTGCTTGAGGATGGCCGCGGGTCTGAAATCAAAGACTTCGCAAACCTTGCGGGTGATCGCCTCGTCGCTGAGCTGGCCTGTGCCAAAGGTATCGACATTGACGGAAACCGGATAGGGGTGACCGATCGCGTAGGCAAACTGGATTTCGCAACGGGTGGCCAGACCGGCAGCAACGATATTCTTGGCAACGTAGCGGCCCATGTAGGCAGCGCTGCGGTCCACTTTGCTGGGATCCTTACCGCTGAAGGCACCGCCGCCGTGACGGCCCATGCCGCCATAGGTATCGACGATGATTTTGCGGCCCGTAACACCACAATCTCCCTGAGGACCGCCTACGACGAAACGGCCTGTCGGGTTAATCAGAATCTGGGTTTTCGCATCAATCAAGTGTGCGGGCAGTGTCTTCAAGATCAGCTCCCCTCGGATGAAATCCCGAATGGTCTTGTTATCCACTTCGGCGGAGTGCTGAGTGGAGATAACGACATTGGAGATGCGGACCGGTTTTTTATCCACGTATTCGACGGTGACCTGGGATTTGGCATCGGGTCTCAGCCAGAGAGCCTTGCCTGTTTTGCGCAGATGGGTCAGCTGGCGGCCCAGGAGGTGGGCATACATAATCGGTGCCGGCATGAGCTCCGGGGTTTCGTCGCAGGCAAAACCGAACATGAGGCCTTGATCTCCGGCGCCCATTTCCGCGGTATCTTTGCCCTCTGCAGCACGCTCATCAACGCCCTGGGCAATATCGGGGCTTTGTTTGGTGATGGCGTTAATGATAAAGACCTTATCGGCGTGGAAGATATCGTCATCATTGACGTAACCGATCTTGCGGATGGCATCGCGAATGATGTCGTTATAATCGAACTTGGCTTGGGTAGTGATTTCGCCACCTACGACGACCATATTGCTTTTGACAAAGGTTTCACAGGCAACGCGGCTCATGGGATCCTGCGCAATGCAGGCGTCCAGGATGGCATCGGAGATAGTATCGCTCACTTTATCAGGGTGGCCTTCTCCAACGGACTCAGAAGAAAACAGGTATCTGCTGCTCATAAACTAGTTCAGTGTTGATGACGTATTGACGCATCAAGATATATAGATATATCTCAAATTTCAATTTTTGTCAATATAAATGCGAGGATGTTTGAGAGGCGGCTTCTTATTTTTGAGGAATCCTACAAGTCATTTATAGAGAAGATGTTCTCAATTTTAAAAAAGAGAGGGTTCAGGCGCTCTGCGTGGGGGGTGTCCGCCGGGGCTCAAGGAAGGGGAGTTTGGAAAAGGGGAATATGGCGCAGCGGTTCCCCCGGGAGCTGCTGGCTGTGAAAGAGGGTCAGAGAGCGGGCCAGGGTTTGCTGCGGGTTTTGAGAACGGGTCCAGGTTTCGAGCGCTTTTAAATCTGATTCTCCCGGAGAGCGCTTCATCCGGCAAAGGGTGATATGGGGCTGATAGTCATTTTCGCGAGGGAGTCCCAAGGCGAGCTCGAGTTTTTCATCCAGGAGGTTTTTGAGCCCGGTCAGGGCCGGCAGCGGTTTTAACTTCAGATGGAAGCTGGATGCTTTTTTGAGGCTGGGGAAGGCTCCAAAGCCCTCGGGGTGCAGGGGGATGGGCGATTTTAGGGGAATTTCCCGGCAGACGGCGATTATTTTCTCCTCTTCCAGCGGTTGAATATTGCCCAGGAAGCGGAGGGTCAGGTGGAGCTTATCGGGAGCGGTCATTCTGGAATTGCGGATCGGGACCGGAGAGGCCAGGAGTGCGGTTTTGAAGTCTTCCGATAATTCCAGAGCCAGGAAGAGGCGCTTGGTATGAGGCGGAGTTTGAAGCATGAGCCGGGGAGAATTGCGAAGCCGATTTCAGATGCAATAATCAATGATCCCTTTTTGGACATTTTGCCGATTGTGGCAATCCATCACGTCCTGAAGGGTGAATTTGCGCAGACTTTCGCGGATATCCGAGTTGACCTTATCCCATATCTGACGAGTGGAGCAGCGGGTCGAGCTCGTACATTTCTCCGGTAAAGCGACACAGCCTACGATGGACAGGGGGCCCTCCATGACCTCAACAACATCAAGCAGGGTGATCTCGGCCGGTTTTTTGAAGATTTTGAATCCGCCCTTGGCCCCGCGGATGGAGCGGACCATGCCGGCACGGCGCAAATCGATAATCAGGCGGCTGACATACTTTTCTGAAATTTTTTGGGATTGGGCGATATCGCGGATGAGCCTTGGCTTTTCGGAGTCGAAGAGTGCCAAGTCGAGCAGAATGCGCAAACCATATCTTCCCCTGGTGGAAATTTTCATTCGACTATTCTTAAGGATCTCTGTTTCTAAGTTGTGATTCTCTGGAAAGTTCCGTCTGCTGCGACCGGCTGAGGAACCATCAGTACCATGGGAGACTGCCCCAGAAAAGGCTATTTGTCAAAAAGAAAGTCGTTCAAGAAAGTCGTTCAAGACGGGATGCGGCGGGGAATCCCCGGTTTTCATTCTCTTCGGGTTCTAACGCTTCGTTTGTCCTTCTTCAATGTATATAATACGGTGTATAGTCCAAATAGGAGGCCGTCCAGGGAATATCATCCCCGAGACATCTTTCATCTATTTTGTTGGGACCGCTGGACCAGACTGCAATCGAGCATTTATTTAGAGAATTAGAAAGAGATTCTGAAAGTCCGGTCAGGTTAGTCGTGTAATCCAGATTGAGTGGAGTGCCCCAGCCATCTCTTCTATATTCTTTATCAAAATTTTTATTAAATACTTTTTTATTTAAGTTATTATCTTCATAATAAAAATATTTTTTATTCTTTAATAAAACAAGAAAACTCTCTTTCATATCTAATCCTGAAATATCAACCTCTTTTTTAATTAAATTATCTATTCTTGTATTGTTCTCTTTTTCTAATAAATCTACATCTGATTTAATTTCATTTAAATTATATCTTGAATTTATTTGTATTTCATCTTCAGTAAGACTTTTCAATTCATATTCTTGTATATCCTGAACAACTTCATAAAAGGCTCTAGGGCTTTCTTTTCCTTCTTTTCTCTTATGATTATATCTTGTAAGTATTTCATTTACAATTTCTTTGTTTCCTTTTTCATTTTCTTTTACAAGGTGGTGCATCACAGTACCAACGTGATGCCATTTGAAGGACTCGTTTAATGCAAAAAGAAACAGTACCGTAATAGATGCAGCACACATTGCTATAAGGTCAAATATAAAAATTTTCAATTGTTTATTATTAATTTTAAAAATAAGCCAGATTATAAAAATTAAAACAGAAGAATAAATTAATAATAATCCTATTTTACTTGTGTTAATTGAAATAAATATAAAATAAATAAATAAAATAATAAAAGAACTTATTGTTATTTTGTTCCATTTTTTCATCTATCTAAACCTTTTGTTTATTGGGTTCATTCTAAGTGAGTTATTTTGTGATGTCGATAGGCGATTCATACTTTATTCGATACTAGTGGTGGGCTACTCACGGGGGGCAGCCCAGGGAATATCATCCCCGAGACATCTTTCATCTATTTTGTTGGGACCGCTGGACCAGACAGCAAGCGAGAATTTATTTAGAGCATTAGAAAGAGATTCTGAAAGCCCGGTCAGGTTGGTCGTATAATCCAGATTGAGTGGTGTCCCCCAGCCATCTTTTGCGAATTTTTCATAAAAAGTTGGTATATCAATATCGTCTCCAAATTCTTTTTTTATTAAAATAAAGAACTTATCTCTGAGTGGTAATTCTATATTATATCCATTTTTAATTATAAAATCAATCTTATTATTTTCTATCTGCTCAATATTTTGAACAGATAAATCGATTTGTTTTAAATTAACTTCTGTAAGTATATAGTAATTCTTATATTTAGGTATATCTATAGAAGGTAATAATATGAAGAGTATTATAAAACAATTAATTAAAATAAGAAAAGAAGTTAATATAATCTTTTTAATATTTTTCATTTATCTAAACCTTTTGTTTGTTGGGTTCATTCTAAGCGAGTTATTTTGTGATGTCGATAGGCGATTCATACTTTATCCGATACTAGTGGGTGATCCAAAAACATGAGAACAACAGTAACCAAGATTTTAAGTATGATAAGCAGCAGAGGCACCATCAACACGAGCATATAGAGTGCCAATGCTACCGCTTCAAGTCCTCCCAAGAACATCGTAACGCCTACACTCAGTGGAATTTGTTGTTCTTCTTCCAATAAAGGGGAATTTTCAGGTTCTTTTCCTTCGCTAAGAGAAAGCCTCTTATGTTCGACGGCACTATATACTTCGCACTTGCGTACAAGCCATGCCGAAACAGCGCTCAGCAATGCACTCATTATCAGCATGATTAGAGAGGTTATGACCGTAAAGGAGAAGAATAACTCTTTGTGAAAAATGTGTGTAAGTATGAGGTAAATAATGAGGTGTAAGATGAATAAAGGCAAAGAAAGAGTGACTATACACAAGGAACCCTCACCCAGGAAGAGGCAATAGGACAAAAAAGGGTGAATCCTGTGTTTCAGTGAGGAAAGGAATTTATATTCTTTTCTTTTATGCTCAGGGGTGCGACTCCAAAACAGAGAAAAGAGAAAACCAGCTATCAATCCATAAATAAGACCTGGAAAATACGGCAAAGAAACAATTGCCATGGCAGTTATAGTATCATAATCAAGGTAAAAGGTATCTATGAAGACCGTTAAAATCCAATAAAATGGAAAAGCGACAAGACTAGGCGCATACACATTAAAAGCAAGGCCAACGAAAGCAAACACCATAAACCAAACAGCTCCCGTAAAGCCGCTTAAAAGCGTTGTTTTAATGATGAACTTCATATTCTCTGTGTATTAATTGTCTCCGTATTGGGGGAAAATTTCCCTACGGCAGGGGCCACCGAACAGGAAACTTCCCTGCAGGGACTGTATTCATTTCGGGTGTTTCTGGTTTATAAGGGGGCTCCAACATTTACATAACAAGTTCCATGGGGCATTGTGGAAGATTTTTGAGGTTTTGCAAACTTTTTATCCGCAGAAGAGGAAGTTTTTAACCGCAGATTACGCAGATGGGCGCAGATTTATTGAGGGGGACCGGATGTGCAGGGGAAAATAGAGGTGTGTGCCCGGCGGGTACGGATTTTTTGCAGACTCATCTTCTTTCTTATTTTAAGTCGCGAAGTACCGCCCTTCAGGCGGTGGCGTGGATGGGTGGTGTCCTCCGTAGGTACGTCTCCCTCCGGGAAACGCACCTACGGTTATGCACATTC
>DBPU01000003.1:47907-52138 GCA_002305615.1 Verrucomicrobia bacterium UBA1412
GATTACGCAGATGGGCGCAGATTTATTGAGGGGGACCGGATGTGCAGGGGAAAATTGAGGTGTGTGGCCGGCGGGTACGGATTTTTTGCAGACTCATCTTCTTTCTTATTTTAAGTCGCGAAGTACCGCCCTTCAGGCGGCATCGTGGATGGGTGGTATCCTCCGTAGGTACGTCTCCCTCCGGGAGCCGCACCTACGGTTATGCACATTCGCCTCTCCGAGGCGTNNGTGTGCCCTCCGGGCACGGAGACAGATGGGCATGAATCCTTTGCGGACGGGTGCAGGGGGGCGTTTTAAACCGCAGATTACGCAGATTCGCACAGATTAGAATGCGCATCCTGGCGGATGCGGGGGGACGTTTTTAACCGCAGATTACGCAGATGGGCGCAGATTAATTGAGGGGGACGGGATGCGGCCTCGGGTTATGAAAGTTGCAAGCTCCGCATACCTAAAATTTGCTGCACTCCGAGAGGGGTGCAGAGGAAAACAAGAGACCGGTACCTTATGAAAGATACCGGTCTTTGAATCATTCAGTATGAGAGGGAGCGGAAGTGAATCCGTCGGTTCTCATACGAGAAAGAGTGGGGTCGATTTAGTAACCGCCCATGCCACCCATGCCGCCCATCTCAGGGTTGGGCATCGGGGCTTCCTTCTTTTCAGGAAGTTCAGTGATGACGCACTCGGTCGTCAGGAGCAGAGCCGCGATAGAGGAGGCATTCTGCAGAGCAGTGCGGGTGACCTTCTTGGGATCAACAACACCGGCTTTGACGAGGTCTTCGTAATTGCCCGTGGCGACGTTGTAGCCTTCGTTGCCCTTACGTTTGCGGACTTCCTGGACGATGAGAGAACCATCTACGCCGGCATTGGTAGCCAGGGCGCGGAGGGGCTCTTCGATTGCGCGTTTGACGATTTCGGCACCGATCTGCTCATCACCTTCGAGTTTGATGGCTTCGAGAGCAGGCAAGCAGCGCAGGAGAGCGACACCACCACCAGGGACGATGCCTTCTTCGACGGCAGCGCGGGTTGCGTGGAGAGCGTCTTCGACGCGGGCTTTCTTCTCTTTCATTTCGCTTTCAGTGGTGGCACCGACATTGATGACGGCCACACCGCCGGCGAGCTTGGCCAGGCGTTCCTGAAGTTTTTCGCGGTCGTAATCGGAGGTCGTTTCCTCGATCTGGCGGCGGATCTGATTGACGCGGCCCTGGATATCAGCGGTCTTGCCGTAACCTTCGACGATGGTGGTGTTATCCTTGTCAACGACGATGGATTTGGCGCGGCCGAGGTCCGTGAGCTCGATGTTTTCGAGTTTGAGACCGAGGTCTTCAGTGATGCACTTACCACCGGTGAGGATGGCGATATCTTCGAGCATCGCTTTGCGGCGATCACCAAAGCCAGGGGCCTTGACGGCGCAGGCATTGAGGATGCCACGGAGCTTATTGACGACGAGGGTAGCGAGGGCTTCGCCTTCGACTTCTTCGGAGATGATGAGAAGCTGCTTACCGACTTTGGCGACCTTTTCGAGAACCGGCAGGATATCCTTGAGGCTGCTGATCTTCTTTTCGTAAATGAGGATGTAAGGATCGCTCATCTTGACTTCCATGGTTTCGGCATCGGTTACGAAATAGGGAGAGAGGTAACCTTTATCGAACTGCATACCTTCGACAACCTCGAGGCTGGTTTCGATGCTCTTGGCCTCTTCGACTGTGATGGTGCCGTCCTTGCCGACTTTGTCCATAGCGTCAGCGATGATTTCGCCGATGGTGGTATCCCAGTTGGCGGAGACGGTAGCGACCTGCTTGATCTCTTCCTTATCTTTGACTTTCTTGGCGATCTTGGCCAGCTGATCGATGGCAACTTCGACGGTCTTCTGGATACCGCGTTGGATGCTGATCGGGTTTGCACCGCTGGTGACATGCTTCATACCGGCGCGGAAGACGGCCTCGGCCAGGACGGTTGCGGTGGTGGTACCATCACCGGCTGCGTCACTGGTCTTGCTGGCGACCTCGCGGACCATGGCTGCGCCCATGTTTTCGTAGGGGCACTTCAATTCGACTTCCTTGGCAACGGCGACGCCGTCCTTGGTGATCGAGGGAGATCCAAATTTTTTGTCAATGACGACGTTGCGGCCTTTGGGACCGAGGGTCGCGCTGACGGCACGTGTGAGCGTTTGAACGCCGCGCAGGAGGGCCTGGCGTGCGCTTTCTTCAAATAACAGTTGTTTTGCTGCCATAATTAGTTTTTTCCTTTATCTATTAAATTAAAATTATTGAATAACGGCCAAGATATCGTCTGAGTTGAGGACCTTGTATTCTTTGCCATCGAGTTTGATTTCGGTTCCGCCATATTTGCTGATCAGAACGCGATCCCCAACTTTGACTTCGAATGCGACTTTCTTGCCATCCTCATCAGTTTTTCCGGTTCCGAGGGCGACCACAACGGCTTCCATCGGTTTTTCCTTAGCGGTATCAGGGATGATGATTCCACCCCGCTTGACTTCTTTTTCTTCGGCTTGCTCCACCAGGACGCGATCACCGAGAGGTTTAATTTTAGTTGCCATATATCTTATTTCTCTTTTTTGTTGTGCCCCCATCCTCTCGAAAGCAGACAGGGAATTAGTTAGGAAGCCGGGCAAGGAACAGTAGAGTCACACTCGTGGCTCAGCCTTGCCCGAGCCTAAAAATTATTTCTTATTATCGTCGACGATTTCAGCATCGATGACATCGCCATCAGAGGGTTTAGGGCCTGACTGAGCGTCGGAGGCCGGTTCACTCTGCTGTTGCTGCTGCTGGGCAGAAGCGGATTGCTGAGCCTGAGCGGCTTTGTAGAGCTGCTCGGAGACTTTGTTCCAGGCGGCGGTGAGTTTCTCGCCTGCGGACTTGATGGCCTCAGTATCGGAGCCTTTCAGGGCTTCTTTGACCTGATTGAGGGCAGCTTCGATTTCGGCCTTGTCGTTGCCGGGGAGTTTATCACCGTTTTCCTTGAGCATTTTTTCGGTGCGATAGACGGAGCTATCGGCCTCGTTGCGAGCTTCGACCTCTTCGCGCTGTTTCTTATCGTTCTCAGCATTGGTCTCGGCTTCGCGGCGCATGCGCTCGATTTCATCCTTGGTCAGACCGCTGCTGGCAGTGATCGTGATCTTCTGTTCGCGACCAGTGCCGAGGTCTTTGGCAGCGACATGGAGGATGCCGTTGGCGTCGATATCAAAAGTGACTTCGATCTGAGGTACGCCACGGGGAGCCGGAGGAATATCGGTCAACTGGAAGCGGCCGATGGTTTTATTGTCGCGAGCCATCTGGCGCTCACCCTGGAGTACGTGGACTTCAACACCGGGCTGGTTATCGCTGGCGGTGGAGAAGATTTCCGATTTGCGGGTCGGAATGGTCGTATTNNTCTTTGACTTCGCCCTTGAGGACACCGCCCTGAATGGCTGCACCGATGGAAACGACTTCGTCGGGGTTGACACCCTGATGAGGTTGTTTGCCGATAATCTTGCGGGCAGCTTCCACAACGCTGGGCATACGGGTCATACCGCCGACCAGGACCAGTTCATCGATCTTATTGGAGGTCAGCTCAGCATCCCGGAGGCAGTTGTTGACCGGGTTGATGGTTCTCTGGATCAGGGAGTCGCAGATGCTCTCGAGCTTGGCGCGGGTGAGGGTCATCTGGATGTGCTTGGGCCCGGAGGCATCGGCTGTAATGAAAGGCAAATTGATATCGAAGCTTTGGGCGCTGGAGAGGGCGATTTTGGCTTTTTCGGCTTCCTCTTTGATGCGCTGCATGGCGTCGGGCTGATTACGCAGATCCATGCCGCTCTGAGTTTTGAACTCGTTCAGGATAAAATCCATGAGGGCATTATCCCAGTCGTCACCGCCCAGGTGAGTATCGCCATTGGTCGCTTTTACTTCGAAGACACCGTCGCCGATTTCCAGGATAGAGATATCGAAGGTGCCGCCGCCCAGGTCATAAACAGCGATTTTCTCATCTTTCTTTTTATCCAGGCCGTAGGCCAGAGAGGCCGCTGTGGGCTCGTTGATGATGCGGAGGACTTCCAGGCCGGCGATGCGTCCGGCGTCTTTGGTTGCCTGACGCTGAGAGTCATTGAAATAGGCCGGTACGGTGATGACGGCCTGAGTGATGGTTTCGCCCAGGCGCATTTCGGCATCGCTTTTGAGCTTGGAGAGGATCATCGCGGAAATTTCCGGAGGGGTGAAGGTTTTCTTTTCACCCTGGA
>DBPU01000013.1:0-10122 GCA_002305615.1 Verrucomicrobia bacterium UBA1412
TCATAGCTCCATTTTAACTCTTCTTTTCAAAACATCCATCCTCAACTCTTTGTTTTGACCAGAAAGGCTTGCATTTCCGGATGCTTGCCCGACAATAGCCTTTACGGAAAGAGCCGACTGGCCGAAGTATAGCGGTTTCAACTGTGGGAAAAAAGAGCTATTTTATTAAAACGAAAATGGCAGGAGGGTATTTGATGAGAATCTGTTACGATTCTTTTGTGAGAGCGGTGCTTGTTTTCATATTCCTTGGTGCTTTTGCCATTCATGCGGCGCTTCCGGATCGCTCTTCGGTGGTCGTCGTGTGTGACCGGGAGGCAACGGAGACCTTCCGGGCCCAGAAGGAGGAGATGGGGCGGATGATGCGCAAGGGGATTTCTGAGCTCATGCAAAGCCCTGATGCCGCAGCGGGTATCCTCAAACTGGTGAAACCGGAGGACGTGGTAGGGATCAAAGTCTATGCCTTGAAAGATGGACCAGGAGGGACCCGGCCGGAGGTGGTCCGGGCATTGATTGAGCTGCTTGGCGAAGCCGGGGTGGCTGCGGAGCATATCGTGATCTGGGACCGCTCCTGGGAGGCCCTCAACGGGGCAGGTTTTGTGAAACTGGCCCGGGAGACCGGGGTGCAGATTCAGGCGACGGCTGAGGCCGGTTTTGATGAGAGTGTTTTTTACAGCTCATTTTTCCCTTCCAGTCTGATTTATGGGGACGTGGAGTTTTCGAAGGACTCCGGGAAGGTGCTCGAGCCGAAACCGGAGAAGAAGCCCGAAATTCCGCCTCTGGGTATTGAGCCGAAGCGGCCGGAAGAGGAGCAACCGGGCCGCAGATCTTTCGTTTCCAAGCTACTGACCCAAAAAATGACCCGGTTGATTCTGGTGACGCCCCTGACTCATCATAATTCCCTGGGAGCGGCCGGTCATATTTACAGTCTGGCCAGCGGTTGCACGGATAATTTCTTGCGTTTTGAAACGGATGCGTATCGCCTGGCCGAGGCTGCTGCCGAGATTTATGCCATGGAAGCGGTGGGCGACCGGGTGGCGCTCTGTATCACGGATGCGCTTTTCTGCCAGTATCGCGGGCAGAGTTCGAGCTTCCTCCACTATTCTCTGGAGGTGAATGAGCTCTGGTTTTCCAAAGACCCGGCCGCGCTGGATGCCTTGGCTTTCGGGAAGATGATGGATATCCGCCGTGACAGAGCGATGGCCGCGGGGTCCCCGACGGATATTTCCTGGGCCGGCAAGTCTCTTCTGGAAAATGCGGTTTTGCTGGAACTGGGCAATGCCTCTGAAGCGCGGATCGATATTCGCCGCATTGACCTGAGCCGAAATTCGCCCCCTTCCTCAAGTGAAGAGAGCGATTCGCAGAAAGACTCCAAGCCCCCAGCGGAAGAGACTCGGCCACCCTGGTGGAAATTCTGGAAACTCTGAGACGTCTGGCCTCCGGCAGAATCGTCCCCCTGACCGTAACTTCTTGCTCCCTCGGGAGCCTCCCATTAGACTGGCCTGCGGGATAAGTATGAGTATTCCGGGCAAATTAAGGATAACGAAGAGCGTGCTGTTGGGGATGGTGTTCCTAACGTGCAGTCTCTTTTTGGCTTTGGGGCAGACGAATGAGGTGAGCAAAGGAGCCCCCACCGCTGCTGATCTTTGGCCCGATGCCGAAGAGGAGGCTTTGGCTACGGCGGTGGTATATAGTACGGAGTATCCGGGCTCGCTTCAAATCGCCCGGCACTATCTGGAAAAGCGGAAAATCCCCGAAAGCAACCTGATAGCGATCAGCCCGGCCTGGAGCGGCGGAATTCAGCGCAACGATTACGAAACGTTGATCGAGAAGCCGATTCTGGAGCAGCTTTCGAAGAAAGGGCTTTTATCTCCGGAGCGCTCCACGAACCGTGTGGAGACGGCTTCCCCCGAAATTCGTTATCTCGTGCTCTGCCGGGGGGTTCCCTTCGTGATTTACGATAAACGCAGACAGCCGGACTCCAAAAAGCAATGCGGAGCCGCCGTGGATAGCGAACTTGCCTCCGTATTTCTGCGCAAGCACCCCAAAGATAAGCTGCCTCCTCTGGATGGGCTGGAGGGTTTTCTGCCCAATGAAGCCGCGGCATCTCAGGTGACTCCCTCACAAATGGGACCGAAGAGCCGTCTCCTCATGGTGGCGCGGCTGGATGGACCGAGCGACGAGATTGCCATGGGGCTCGTGGATAAGGCGATGCGAGCCGAAGAAGAGGGGCTCTGGGGACAAGGCTTTTTTGATATCCGGGGTCTCAAGGACCCAGTGGCAGATCGCGGTTACCTGGTGGGGGATCTCTGGCTGAGGCGTGCCGTTTTCTGCTGGCGTGCTGCCGGAATGGATTTCATTATTGATGAGCAGGCTCAAACGATCGCCGCTGAGCAGCCGCTTGCCTCGCTGGCTTATTATGCGGGCTGGTACGACTGGAATGCCAGTGGGCCTTTCGCTCAAGCCCTGACGGAGTTTGTGCCGGGGGCTTTCGCTTATCACCTGCATTCTTTCAGTGCTCAGGATATTTATTCGACTACGAATCACTGGGTGGGACCGCTCCTGAATCTGGGAGCAACCTGCACGGTGGGCTATGTGGATGAGCCGTTCCTGGGGCAGACTCTGAACGTGGGTATTTTCACGGAGTGGTTTCTCAAGGGTGCCTCCTTTGGTGAGGCAGCTTACCATGCTCTGCCCGGATTATCCTGGCAGGCGACCGTGGTGGGAGATCCGCTCTATCGTCCTTTTCGGGTGGCGCCTATTGATCGCTTTGTCAAAACCTTCAACGAGTATCCGCACCTGGCCGGATGGGGCGTGGTGCAGAGCGCCAATCTGAATCTTCTCAAGGGGATGGATGAGGAGAAGGTGCTCAAGTACATCGAAGGGATATACAAGGATAACCCGATGGATTGGGCCTTGGGGCAGTGGCTCATCCGGTTTTACGCGAAGGAAGAGGAGTGGAAAAAAGCGCTTGGGGTTTCTCAAAACTTGATCGACCAATCCCAAGAGATGACCCGTATTCAGCGTTGCTGGACGACTCTGCAAAAAGCGCAAGCCGAGAGCAAACTCAAGAAATACAAGGAGGCGAACCAGACTTATAAGGCGCTTTCTGAGGAATATGTCCCTTTGCGCAGTGGCAAGGATTTCCTCGCTCAATGGGAAAACGCGGCCCGTCGGTCTTCATCCAAAGCGGACCTGGAGAAAATCAGGAGTTTGCAGGCTGAATAACTCTGCGGCGGCGGATATTTTGAGAGTCAGCCTCGCCGGAGTCTCTTCTCGATTTCCTGATCGGTCGGCCCAGTGCGTGATAGAAGGCCATCAACACGACGAAGAGCCAGGAGACCGAAAGAATGTAGAAGGGGAGGTCCACAATGGCATGGGCTAGCGCTGTTGAAAAGGCCAGGATCATCGCCAGCCGCATGAAATAGGTACCTCGTTTCGTGACCCAGGGCAGAAGCAGCCCCCAGAGAATCAGGGCGACGACCAGAGCCGAGCCGACATTGCCAAATTCGATAAAGAGCTGGAGCCAATCGCTGTGGGCAAAGGGGAAAGTTACATCGGTATTTCTGCTTTTCTCGGGCTGATAAAGATCATACATGCAGTAGTAGGCACCGGCACCGACACCGTAGGTGGGGTAATCGTGATAGATAGGCCAGCTGGCTTCGTATTGCTCCAGACGGCCCGAGCTATCGGTTTCCATAAGGCGCTTGGCGTCTTTGCCGGCGACCTGCAGTCCCAGCCCGGCGGCTCCGATTACGAGCAGGAGGCTGATCAGTGCTGCAATAATTCTTTTCTTCCTTCCATGAAGAGCATTCAGACACATGAGGACAAGGAGGAGTACCATTACGATGCTGGCGATCCAGACACCGCCGCGGCTAATGGCGATCCAGACACCGGCCAGTGCGAAAAGGCTCAGCACCACAATCACCAGATAGCGGTTCAGATACGCTTTGAATCGAGGAAAGACTTTGCCTTCCATTGCCGAAGAGAGGCTCCACCAGAAGGCGATGCCGACAGGCCAGAGCAGATTCATATATTGGGCCGCCGAGGAGCGGTAGCCGTAAGGGCCGAAAGAATTATTGATGCCGGCCCAGCGGGTGCGTTCCACCAACCAGAGAAGGGTCGTGGTTTTATCCAGGCGCATGAACGAACCGACCATGACCATGACGAAAGTACTGACCAGGACAACCCACAGAAAGCGTTCCATCCTGAGAGAGAAAATCCTGCCCTTGGTGCGGCCATTCTGGAAGAGGATTCTGGCCCCCAGATAGGTGAAAAAGAGTGCCGTATATTTGAAGAGATAAAAGAGCGTAAAGCGTTTATCAAAACTGCTCGGGAGCCACTCCAGATAGGGATAGGGAATGAATTCGTAGGTGGTGGCAAAGTAATCGGATTGAGCATTGAACCACTGCAGCGCAACGTAGAGAAGGCAGAGAATTCCCAAAGCGATAAAAACCCAGTCGGCCCATCCCCAGAGCCGATCTTTGCGGTGCGGTCGATCTTCGGCAAAAAAACGTTTGGAAAAATGATGGTCCAGGTAGTAAAGCGCCAGCGCCATGAAAAAGAAAATGATGGAGCCATAGCAAAGCAGCCGGATGGCCCAATCCTGAGTGGTTCCGAAAGCCCAGGGGCCGAAGAGAGCCAGGAACAGGAAAAAGCCTTCCGTAACTATGCCGAGCTTTCGAGCCAGAGGGTGCTGGGGAATCGCTTCAAAACTCATAGACTTTTTGCCAGTCGCTGAATCGAATAAACAATCTTCTCCTGATCGGCTTCTGATAAATACGGGGACATTGGCAGACAGAGAACCTGACGCGAAGAGGCCAGCGCCACCGGGAAATCATCCGCCTTGTGGCCCAGCATCGCCAGTGCCGGCTGCTCATGCATACAGCGGGAGTAGTGCGTCACGGTCGGGATTCCTTCCTTGGCCAGGAGCGACTGGAGCTGATCGCGCTTGGGATGCCGGATAGAGTACTGCGCATAGACGTGGGTATTGCCCGGAGTGGTCGCCGGCGTCGTGCAGACGGCGCTCAGATGCCGGGTGTAAAAATCAGCGATTCGGTTACGGCGGAGGATTTCATCTTCAAAGATTTCCATTTTCGCGAGAAGGATCGCCGCCTGAAGGGAATCAAGCCGTGCATTCATCCCGAGCAGGAGATGCTCATCGCGCTTCGGGCTGCCGTGGTTGCGCAGCATGATGAATTTCTGATAAAGCTCCTCATCATTGGTGAAGAGGGCGCCGCCTTCGCCGTAACCGCCCAGGGGCTTGGCCGGATAGAAACTGGTGCTGGCGATGGTGGTAGCCCCGCAGCTGTGGACGCCGTTCTGGCGTGCGCCAAAGCTTTGGGCCGCATCTTCAATGACCGGCAATTGATGGCGGGCAGCAATCTGGTTGATCTTCTTCATATCGGGCATTTGCCCGTAGAGGCTGACGGGCATGATCGCCCGGGTGCGGGAGGTAATGGCCGCCTCAATCCGGTCCTCATCCATGCAAAAGGTGTCGGGGCGAATATCGACAAAAACGGGTTTGGCCCCCACGATGGCGATGACTTCTGCCGTTGCAAAAAAGGAGTAGGGGACCGTAATAACTTCATCGCCGGGGCCGATACCCAGAGCCCGGAGCGCCATCTCCAGCGAGACCGTGCCTGAACCAGTGGAGACACAATACTTGCTGCCGACATAGGTTGCCAGGGTCGCTTCCAGTTCCTTCACCTCCGGCCCCATAATATATTGGCCATGATCCAGCACTTTTTCGATGCGGCTTTTGATGGAAGCGCTGATGCGGTGATACTGGGATTGAAGATCAATAAATTGCATGTGTTTCTGATTATTAAATGGCTTACTCGGCTTGGGCCGGTTTCAGGATGAGCCCTCGGCGCAAGCGCTATCGGGAGGATAGCTCTTTCAGAGGGCCGTGGGCGACACTTTTCTTTGAAAAGTTCTACTGCAAAGGCATGTTAGGAGGGGCAGAAGCAAAAGAGTTTTAGAGCGGATGTTCGTTGAACCATTTGCGGGCCTCTTTATATCGGGGGCACCAGGACGAGACGACGGCCCAGAATTTGGCTGAGTGGTTCATCTGCTTTAAATGGGACAGCTCATGGATCAGGAGGTACTCCTGGACCCAGAGCGGAGCATGGATAATTTTCCAATTGATCGAAATGTTCCTCTTTTGGGAGCAGGAACCCCATTTGGATTTCTGAGAGCGCAGGGTGAGGCGGTTGTACTCAATATTCATTCGGCGGGCCAGATTCTCCAGGAGTGGCGGAATCTGACGGCGAGCCTCGTTCTTGAGCGCCTCCTCGACGGCGGACCTGTAATCCTTGAGGTCAACCGGTAAGGTGAGCGTGAGGGATTCACCCAGAGTATAAATTCCATAGCCCGGGCGTGTTTTGCTCATGGAGCGGAAGCTGAAAAGCAGCCACTTTCCATGAAACAGAACGGAGGAACCGGGCAGGCAAGGGGTGGGGATCGGCTCCGGCGGCAGCGTTTTCTGGAATGAGAGAGCTTTCACTATCCACCGGGTATGAGAGAGGATGAATTCTTTGAGCAGGGAAATACTGCGCGAAAGCCTCAAGGGCAGGGTCGCCACCGGGTTGCCCTTCACAATTCGCAGAGAAAGGCGGCGGGCTCTTCGGCTCCGGTTGACCTGGATGGGGATGGATTGGCCTTCGGGCGTTTCGAGCAGGAGAATGGACTCAGATTCAAGTTTCCGCTCGTCTAACCATGTCTTTGATATCGTCTTATTGCTCAACATATCCTGTTGCAGGGGTCGTTAAGGCCTCAAATAAGTTAAGGGAAAGAGATTCTGATTCAGTGTGTAAGCTCCCCAGAGGCTGCCCGCAAGCGTGATGAGCGCCAGGAGGATAATGACTGCCTGCGTGGCGGTCTGCGGTTGAAAAGAGAGCGACCGAAAAGCCTCAGATGGGGTGGAGTCCGGTGCGCGGTAGAGCCTTTTCAGAACTTTATAGATCGGCCAGAGGGTCAGAAGCGTGGCCCAGAGCGCGGCTGCGGTAAGGAAGAGCGGAAGGAGCAGCCCCGGAGCGGAAAGCTTGAAAAGAAGCGTGAAGATTTTGAGTTTAATCCAGAAACCCGCAAGCGGAGGGAGTCCCAGCCAGGATAAGAGGAAAATGACCAGGCAGAACCCCAGCAGTGGTCGATTCCGTCCCAGAGATTGAAGCGATTCTATCCGGTCGCTGCCCGCGGCACGGATCAGAATTGAGGAAAAAGCGCAAATTCCCATGAGTGAAAGGGCATGAAAGAGACCGTATAAGGCGAGTGTGGGCAGTGCCTGCAAATCGGTGAAAGAGAGTCCGATCGTGAAGAAACCTATCTGAACCAGAGCCAGGTAGAGCGTCAGTCTGCAAAGGCTTTTCTGGAAAAGTGCCGCCAGGCTTCCCCAAGTCATCAGGAAGGCTCCGGCCAGAGCGATAAATATTCTCCAGACGAAGGGAGTGCCGAGCGGTGAATCAGCTCCGGCAACGGTTGAGGAACCTGTGCTCAGGAGAATGCCCAGAATCCAGAAGGAGCCCCAGAGGATGGCGCCGGTATAAAAGGCCAGAACGGAGGGAGAAAAACGGTTGCCCAGGCGCGGCTTTGAAAGGCGAAGCGGCAGGAAGCCAAATCTGAAAACCAGTCCCGTGAAGATCATGGCCAATGCCAGAATCCAGAGCGGTTTGTGTTCGTTCCTAAACATCAACGGCGTAATTTCGCGCAATACCGTGGAGCCGCTCGCGCTGTAGAGGAAGCTATAACCCAAGAGGATAAGTGAAGAGGAAAATACCCAGGGAATGAAAAAGGAGGATGCGGGCGGCGGCTCCGGCTGAGAGCCTCTGCGGCAGATTCGGGAGAGTCCCCAGAAAAGCCCGGCAAATTCCAGGCCCAGAAAAGCGGTTCCCAGACTGGCAGAGCTGCAAAAAATCATTAAGGCCGCCGTGCTCAGAAGGATGAAACCGGGAGAGCCGGCATAGCCGAAATTTTGCTCGGGTGCAGTGGCCGGAGCGGAATCAGCCTGTTCCTCCCGCGAAAGGATAAGGGCGAAAACCGCCAGCAAAGCCAGAGCGATTTTTATCAGCAGAAGAGTTCCATCAACCCGATAGCCCGAGTGCTCAATCCATTTGCCGCCCGGTATCTGAGTGAGAATAAAGTAGTAGAATCCGGCCGGAATGAGGGAGAGGAAACATCCCGAAAGCGCCAGCAGATGGGAAAAGCTGCCCAGAGGAGAGAGCTTATCCAGACGCCGGGAGGAATGAATCGACAAAATTATTACGGAAGCAAAGATCAAAATGGCTTCCGGCGCTGCAGAAATCAATAAAGCTGAAAACGGGTGGGGAACATTCATCGTATTTTTTCCTTTTTCTTCCGCCGCCAAGGCCGGCAACGGAGTCCCTTACTGCAGAGGAGAATATCTCGAATCGCAACGCTTCTCCAGCAGAATGCTCAAGAATTATTACGGAAAGGTTCTCCCGGAAGGTGAGAGACGGCGACTGAATGGAGGAGGCTTACTCGGTCTCCTTTTTCTTCTTGAAAGAGATAAGCCCTACGGAATGAGCAATATCCTCGAACTCTTCCCGGCTGACGTCATCAAGGCTTTTGCCTTTGCGGGAGAGCTTTTCGTTGATCTTAATAGTCTTTTCGGTCATCTCCTCGTGGGTTTCCTGGGTGCCTCCGATGAGCTTGAAATTCTCACCGGTGGTAATCCGCTTATGACCATCCGAGTCAAGGCCGATTCCCAGGAGCATCTTCCGCGAGGCGCGCTGACCTTTATTTTGGCTATCGCCCATGGGCAAATGGTAGCCTGTTTGGCGGCTCGGGGTCAAGCTTGGGCAGGATGCAGAATGGAACTCCCTGATTTTTAAAAATTAAGGGGAGAAGGCGAAACTTTGTTTTTGACTGTTTGAAGTTGAGCTCCCACAATGGCTGCAGGTCAGAAGACTTGAATTACTATGGCAGCAAAAGCAGATAAAAGCATTGATTCTAAAAACGAGGCATCCATCCAGGCAGCACGCAAGAAGGATTTGGAGGCAGCGATCAGCACGATCACCAAGCATTACGGTGAGGGGAGTATCATGCGTCTGGGTGACAAGTCAACCCAGCTGCATATCGACGTGATCCCGACCGGAGCCCTGACGCTGGATTTAGCTCTGGGAGTGGGCGGCTTGCCCCGGGGACGCGTGGTGGAAATTTTCGGACCGGAATCTTCCGGCAAAACGACCCTGATGCTGCATGTGATTGCCAATGCCCAAAAAATGGGAGGAACCGCGGCTTTTATCGATGCGGAACATGCTCTGGACCCAGCCTACGCGGCAAAACTGGGAGTGAATCTCGATGAACTTCTGGTTTCTCAGCCCGATAGCGGAGAAGAGGCTCTGACCATCTGCGAAACGCTGGTCCGCTCCAATGCCTTGGACGTGGTGGTCATCGACTCGGTGGCGGCCCTGGTACCCAAATCGGAGTTGGAAGGCGAAATGGGCATGGCGACGATGGGAATGCAGGCGAGGTTAATGAGCCAGGCTTTGCGCAAGCTCACTGCGATCCTCAATAAATCCAAGACGCTCTGTATCTTCACGAACCAGATTCGCGAGAAACTCGGAGTCATGTTCGGAAACCCGGAAACGACCCCCGGCGGCAAGGCACTCAAGTTTTACGCCAGCGTGCGGCTGGATATCAGACGTCGGGATATCATAAAAGATTCCACCGGAGGAATGTTGGGCAACCGGACCAAAGTCAAAGTGGTCAAAAACAAGGTGGCGCCTCCCTTTGCCGAAGCGGAGTTTGATATTCTCTTCAACCACGGTATCAACCAGGAGGGCAACATATTGGATGCGGCGCTTCAGGTCGGGGTTGTGACCAAGAGAGGAGCCTGGCTGCAATTTGAAGGCAACCTGGTGGGGCAGGGACGCGATGCCTGTGTCAAAGAGGTTTCGACAAACGAGGAATTGAGGAACAAACTTCTGGCCGCAGTGATGGCCCAAAAGAATATGGCTGTTTCGAAGTCAGGTTCGGACGATGAAAAAGGAGAAGCTCAGGAAGCCTCAGATGCCGCAGAGGGTTTGGATTCCTAGAGCGAGCTCTGAATCAATAAGTGCCGCCAGTCGATAAATCCGAAGAGGATTACAAACCGCGCAGGCG
>DBPU01000013.1:10144-17386 GCA_002305615.1 Verrucomicrobia bacterium UBA1412
TTGGGGGTCTCGGGCAGGTTAATGCCGTTCATGACGGTGCAGGCGGTTTTATAACCGGCTGAGCGGACGTGATCGACCACCGCCGGAGACCAATCCCCATAGGGGTAGCAGAAGTGATCCACAGCGACTCCGAATTTATCCTCCAGTTTCGCTTTGCTGGCGTAAATCTCCTCGCGAGCGCGAGCTGCATCGATTTTGCCCAGAAACGGATGGGTAAGAGTGTGTGAGCCGATCATCTGTCCTTCCTGGAGCCACTCCCGGATTTGCCCTTCATCCATGAGGCGCTCTTCTGCCTCTCCTTCAGCGACGTCCCATTCATTGGACTTGCCGATCATATCAGCCACGACAAACTGAATGGCGCAGAAATTTTCATTCACCAGATGGGGCAGACCGTAGCGGAAGACGTTTTCATAGGCGTCGTCGAAAGTGATAACGATGCCGCTGCCAGAGGAGATGTTATCCCGAGCCACGTCATCCAGAGTTAAAGAAGGGAACCTGTTTTCGCGCAAGACCTTGAGCTGTTTCCTGAAATAGGATTCGCCCATATAGAGACCCTTAATGCGAACTTTATCGGGGCGCGGTCCAAGCTTATGATAGGTGAGGATAGGCAGCCCCAGCCGAAACAATTTCTTGAACGGCCCCAAACTCGAATAATACGAAGGAGGATATGCCATGTCCGCCCCCGGAGAATCTCATTTTTCAGGGTGGTTCGCAAGCTTTGAACGCGGTGGATTTAAAATTCGTTATTTCGCGAAAAAAAGGCTGGATTTCGGGGCGGCTT
Organism: Verrucomicrobia bacterium UBA1412; assembly: GCA_002305615.1. GTDB lineage: Bacteria > Verrucomicrobiota > Verrucomicrobiia > Limisphaerales > UBA1412 > UBA1412. Next base: position 10,926 of record DBPU01000013.1, read on the forward strand.
CTGGTAGAATTACCTCGTTTGAAATTTGAAGGCGCATGGTGACTTCTTGGATCAGAAGAGAGGGAGCTCGTGCGCGGAAAAGAGAAAGAAAGAAAGAAATTATGAAGAAGATGGAAGTATCTCGCCGTCAGTTTATCAAGAGCTCGTCCGTACTGGCCGCCGGTGCGATGGTTGCTCCGTATGTAATCACCAGTCATGCCGCTCCCGTGGCGGACCTGAAGATCCGTATCGGTTTGGTCGGATGCGGTGGTCGTGGTCAGGGTGCTACCTGGGATGCGATTAATGGAGCCAAAGAACATGGTATCAAGGATATCAAAGTCGTTGCCGTAGGTGACGTTTTTGAAGAGAGAGCCAAAGGTTTTGCAGGAAGAGAAGGCCTCAATGCCGATAAGAACGATAAGATCGAGGCTTGTTTCGGATTCGATAACTACAAGAAGGTTATTGATAATCCTGAAGTAAACTACGTCATTTTGGCAACCCCTCCCGGTTTCCGCGCTCAGCATTTCGCCTACGCCGTTGAAAAGGGTAAGAATACGTTTACCGAGAAACCGGTGTGCGTTGATTCCGCCACGGCTCGTCTTTTCCTCCAGGCCGCTGAAGCATCCGAGAAGAAGGGTTTGAAGATTGTTGCCGGTACCCAGCGCCGTCACCAACAGGGGTATGTCGAGACTGTTGAACAGCTGAAGAATGGCGTCATCGGAGACGTTCTCTCCATGGCCTGCTATTGGAATCAGGGCAACATTTGGAACAACCCCTGGGACATCAATAAGTCCGATATGGAGAATCAGCTCCGCAACTGGTACCACTATCTGTGGCTCTGCGGCGATCATATCGTCGAGCAGCATGTCCATAACGTCGACGTCTGCAACTGGGTCAAAGGTACGCACCCGGTCCGCGCCTATGCTATGGGCGGTCGCGAAGCTCTGAAGGGCCCCGGCGAAATCTGGGATCACTTTGCAGTGGAATACGAGTATGCCGACGGAAGCCGCATGTACAGCCAGTGCCGTCAGATTGACAACACCGACTCCAACGTGAGCGAAGTTATCGTAGGCACCAATGGTACCTCCAACCCGGCCGGCACGATCACCTTCAAGACCGGTAAGGTATGGCGCGCCAATCAGGGCCGTAACCCCTATGTCCAAGAGCACATGGACCTCATGACGGCCATCGCCGAGGACAAGAAGGTCAATGAAGCCAGACAGGTCGCCGAGTCCTGCATCACTGCCATCATGGGCCGTGAATCCGCTTACTCCGGCCGCAAGACCTCCTGGGAAGATGTCATCGAAGGCGAACAGAGCGTAGTGCCCGAGAATCTGGTTGACCTGAATTCTCCGATCAAGCCCTGGAAAGCCCCGGTACCCAATACCTACGAGCTGGCATAATATCAGCATCGCAGCCGGATTTACCGGCTAAAGGCTAATGATTCGAAAACGGTCGTTTCACATGAGACGGCCGTTTTTCTGTTGCCGGCAAGGGAAAAACGGTACGAAAAAAATTGGAGTTTTAGTTTGCCTTTGCCCTTAAAAAGGGGTAGAAAAAGGGGAACAAACCCGACTCGCAGTGGGGCGCCCGGAGGAGAAAGATTTTATCCAGGGTGTGGTCATCCCGAGCGGAGAGTGTCAGAAAGAGTATTGAATAAATAAAAGATTATGGGTAAAGCTATTTTTCACTCAAGTATCGAAGGGGGTCAACACGGACCCAAGGGATTAGAAGGTTTTCTGGCTTTTGCGAAGCAATCCGGAGCAGCCGGCGCTCAGCCGACCTGCTACATGCTTGAAGACGGCAAAGGCGGTTTCAAGAGCGCGGCCGAAGTCAAAGCCGCTTTCGCGAAGCACGGTCTGAAGTTTGACGGCATTAGCTGCCATTGCGTAACGTGGGTATTGGGCACAGCCTGGACCGGTTCCAAGACGATGCTGCCCTTCCTCTCCAGCGAAGTGGGCAAGAAATCCGCTCCCGAGATCGAGCGCTGGGCCGAAGACTACCTCAAGAAACTGATGGACCTGGCCGCCGAGCTGAAAGTGTTCGTCATGCCGATGTTCTGGGGTGTCTCTTTTGGTTGGGAATTGGCAACAGGCTATCCCTGGGGCTTCTTCAAGGCCGGTTATGATTTAGTGAAGGAAGGTCAGGAGCGTTTCATCAAGCAGAGCGCCGCCGTCCGCAAATATGCCAATGAGCGCGGTATCTACCTGGCTCACGAAATTCACCCGGGAACCGCAGCCTGCTGCGCCGATGATTTCAATATGCTGGTGGATATCTGCGACGGTGACAAATGTCTGACCGTCAATGCGGATCCTTCTCATTGTTGGGAAGGTGAGGATTGGGAAACCCGTTTCACCAAAGTGGGCAGCCGCGTGATCGGATGCCATGTGAAGAACCATGTCGTCCACAAGGGAATGCCCCTGCGCAGCATGGAAGCCGATTGGAAGAAGCGCGCCATGCAGTTCACCGATCTCTCGACGGGCGACCTCAATATGGTCCGCTATGCCGAGCTGATGGAGAAAATCGGTTATGCCAAGCGTTACTGCCAGGTGATGGGTACGGCGACGGCTCCGCTCGTTGTGGAAGCTGAAAGCGCCTACCGCGATGGCGACGCCACCAGCGCCAACGGAATCCAATACGTTTCCAAAGACCTGTGCTTCCCGATGGCTGAAGGCAGCTTTGAAGATGGTCTCGGAGCCCAAGACTAATTGCTCCTGAATCAACGAAAAGAGAGTTGAGACTCTCTTTGAATCAGAGGACGACTTTCTGTAGAGGAGAGCGTCCTCTTTTTATTTCACCGCTGCACCTCGACCGGGTGCAGCAAAGATATTCCGATCTTCCTCCTTCGCAATGCCGATCTCACGGTTCAGGAACCCAAATCCGGGTAGTGAAGCCATTCCATTCAGGAGTCGTCCAGCCCGGAGTTCCTTCAATGTAATGAAGTATCGTATTCCCATAAAATGCTCGAATAAAATTTTCTGCAGGGGACCCCTTGAAATAAACATTTTTCAAATTTTTACACTCTTGAAATGCTCTCTCTTCGATACGGTTAACACCCTCCGGAATTGTGACGCTTGTCAGACTGGTACATCTGGCGAATGCTTTATGACCAATACTTGTAACACTCCTCGGAATTGTGACGTTTGTCAGACTGGAACAGCTGTGAAAGATCCCATTGTTAAGAGTGGTAACGCCCTGCGGAATAACGATTTTTGTCAAACTTTCACATCCAGCGAACGCACTTCCTTCGATGTTTGTAACAGTATTGGGAATAGCGATGTATTTCAGACCGGAGCAGCCATAAAATGCCTCACCGTCAATAGAGGTAACACCCTCCGGGATTGTGATGTTTGTCAGAGTAAAGCAACTGTAAAATGCCCCTCCGCCTATATCGGTAACGGTATTCGGGATAGTATAGGTCTCCTCTTTTTTTCCTGCGGGATAGGCCGTTATTGAAGACATATCTATTGTAAAGAGCACCCCATCCACACTGGTATAATTATTATTCCCTTGCGCAACTCTGATGTTCGTCAGGTTGGTGCAGTAAGAGAATGCTCCATTTCCGACGAGGGTGATACACTCCGGGATCGTAATGCTTGTCAGATTGGAGCAGCTACTAAATGCCGTGGGAAAAAAACGAGTAATACGATACGTCTTTCCCTTGTTGTTTGCAGTTGAGGGGATAGCAAATTCTTCCATTCCACTTGTTTTTCCTTCAACCCGAAGAAGAGAAGCAATTCCTTCTCCGGTAGCCTTATCCTTGGTATGAGGCCAATACACGAAGTCACCGTCAAAGAAGAAAGGTTTATGTTTTGGTATTTGCGAACCAATTACGAGCAATACAATGAACAATAATAACAAAACACCCCCTGTCCAAAGACCGATTTTGGCCGTTCTCCGGAGAATTTTTGACAGCGTTTGATTCATAGTGTTGTTTGCGGTTTTCTCCCAAGTGGAAGTGCTTCTGACAAAATACGCTATGAATATAACGTTAAGGCAGGCAAATAGACAAGTGTAATTATAAAAAATACGAAGCGTCGTCTCGGAGTGTTTGGAGGGAAAAGTAGAAAAGAAAAATGGTGGTAGGAACTGGATTCGAACCAGTGAAGGCGTTAGCCAGCAGATTTACAGTCTGCCCCCGTTGGCCACTTGGGTATCCTACCACCCGTAACGAGGGCCGATCATACCTGGAATTTGACGCTTGTCAAGCTTGTCAAAGCAAGAAAATCGTTTAGACTCTAAATCATGTTTGATGCTTTAAGCGGAAAATTGCAGCAGGTGTTCAAAAATCTGCGCGGAATGGGGAAAATCAGCGATTCCAACGTGTCGGATTCGCTGCGTGAGGTACGGATGGCGCTCTTGGAGGCGGATGTGAACTTCAAGGTGGCGAAGGAATTTATTGAGGAGGTTCGTCAAAAGGCGATCGGACAGGAGGTTATTCAAAGCATTCAGCCGGGGCAGCAGATCATTAAGATTATCCATGATGAGCTGGTGAATCTCCTGGGCTCAGCTCATTCCGGGCTTTTACTGGATGCGGTGCCCAGTTGTATTCTTCTGTGCGGTCTTCATGGCTCGGGCAAGACGACCTCTGCGGGCAAACTGGGACGCTATCTTACGCGGGTGGGGAAAAAACCGCTTCTGGTGGCGGCAGATGTTTACCGTCCGGCGGCAATGGACCAGCTCGATACGGTGGGAAAACAGGTCGGCGTTCCGGTCTGGGTGGAGAAAGGTGAGACCGATGTGCTCAAAATCGCGGCCCACGCCCTGGAACATGCCCGGAGTCTGGGTGCCAACGTGGTGATATTTGATACGGCGGGCCGTCTCCAAATTGATGAACCGCTCGTGCAGGAGCTCGTTCGGCTTCGTGATTTGGTCAAGCCGCGGGAAATTCTCCTGGCGTTGGATGCGGCGACGGGTCAGGAAGCGGTGAACGTGGCCTCACATTTTGACCAGGCTCTCAATATCACGGGTGCCATTTTGACAAAACTTGATGGCGATGCCCGAGGTGGAGCGGCCTTGAGTTTATGCAAAGTGACCGGTAAGCCGATCAAATTTGCCGGTACGGGAGAAAAGCTGGATGCTTTCGAGCCGTTTCATCCGGAGCGTATGGCCTCCCGTATTTTGGGAATGGGCGACGTGGTGAGCTTGGTGGAGAAAGCGGCCGAGACGGTCGATCAGGAGTTGGCTTTGCGGCTGGAGGAGAAAGTCCGCAAAGGCCAGTTTACCCTAAGCGACTTTCGTGAGCAGTTGCGCCAGATGCGCAAACTGGGACCTCTGGAAAATATCGTTGGGATGCTTCCGGGCGGAGCCGGGATGCTCCAGGGTGCCAATTTAAGCCGGAGCGAAAAGGAGTTCACCCACATGGACGCACTGATTTGCTCGATGACTCCTCTGGAGCGCGAGAAGCCGCAGGTGCTCAATGCCAGCCGCCGCAAGCGTATCGCCAAGGGTGCAGGACTGACGGTGACCGAGCTGAACAACATGCTTAATAAATTCGGGCAGCTCCAGCAGATGATGAAGAAAATGGGCAAGTTCCAGAAGATGATGGGCAAATTCAATCCGGCGCGCGGTCTCTTTTAAAGCCTCTTGTCCTTCATGAAATAGATGAGGATTTCTCTAAAAGCTTCAATGCGGATGGCCGTGGGGACCCTATGGGTTTGCCTACTGTTTCTGGCCGTCGGCCTTTGCGCTCAAGGAAGCGGAGAAACCGTGGGGACAAACGCCCCGCCCGTTACGGAACCGGACCCGCAGACGGTGGCCCGGCTGGAGAGAGAATCCCAGATTCGTCGCGGAGAATACTGGGAGGAGTTGAAGAAGTGGATTCCGCCGGTGGAATCTTTTGAGCAATGGCAGAGCAAGAGTCGTGAACTGCCGCCGGATTTCCAGCGCTTGTCTCTGACCCTGGAGAAATTTCCTCCGCAATCGGAAGACCCCGATTTTTCGTTGCCTACGCCTTTAATTCCCGATCCGCTTCGGGGACTCCTGGTGATGCCTACCATGCCCGGCGATATTCTCCTAAAAATCTGGAACGGCCGCCGCAATGAGATTCTGGGGCTATACACCTGGTGGGTGTTGGGCTCTTCGCCTCCGGCACCCAAAGAGGTTTTGCCGGAAGTTTTACCGGGCCGGACCGAATCCTTCCGCTGTTTTACTCAGAGGGGGATTCTCAGAATGGGGGAGGATGTGAAGGCGGAAATCAACGTCGAGATGGTTTTCCCCAAGGAGCCTGTCGGCAATCTTCAGCCGGTCGTGGTGCTGCCTTCGGAGCCCGATGGGAGCATGAGCCGTGCGACAGAGGAGTTTTCGCAGGCCTCCGTGAGCCGCGGGTTCATCGTCTGCCGTTATTGGCCGGGCGTGGGGTTGGATAAAAAATCTCTCCTGGAACCGGGTGAGGGGACTAATTCAGTGCGCGTCCTGGCTCAATGGGCGATGGCCGACTGGGGAGATCTTTGCCGCGAGGCCTGGATGATGAGGCGCGTCGT
>DBPU01000108.1 GCA_002305615.1 Verrucomicrobia bacterium UBA1412
CAACTTCACCAAGTATTATCTGCCCCAGCCCAACTGGGAAAACCTGGCAGGCGATATCCGCTTCCTGCTTGCTCACAAGGTACGCGGCCTCTTCGAGCAGGGCTCCAGCGGACCTCTCAAGGTTGCCGATTTACCGGAACTGCGCGCCTACCTCCTGAGCAAGCTGATGTGGAATCCCGACCGGGATGAGAACAAGATCATTCAGGAATTTCTGGATGGCTTTTACGGTCCCGCGGCTCCGGAGGTTGCCGAGTATCTGACGATTATGAAGCGCGCCATTGCCGAGCATCCGGAGTTCAAGCTCATGTGCTACCAGAACACGACGATCCGCTGGCTGAGCCACGAGAATCTCGTCGCTGCCTGGCACGTTTTCGAGAAGGCCAAAGCGAAAGTCGCGCAAGAGCCGAAGTTTAAAGAACGGGTGGAATTCGCCGCGCTGCCAATCACCTTCGCGATGCTCGAGCGCCCGGAAACTTTCTGGGATAAGAGTCTGGAAAAAACCGACGTCAAAGCGCTCATTGAGCACGCCATTGAAATGTCACGCAAAGCCGGCACCCGCATCTATAGCGAAGGCGGCGTCACCGAAGAGAGAGTNNCGCGGAGATATCGAGCGGCTGAATCATATTTTCGAAAGCACGGGACCGAAACCCGCTTTCATAAAAAACCAGAAATGGTTCGCGATTTCTGCCGAGCAATGTATGTGCGGCCAGGGCCTCTTCGTCTTCCCCGATAAGGACACCGCTGCCGATGGCGGCAAGGCGGCCCGTCTCCCCAACACCACTTCCGAGTGGGCTGTTCAATTCCAATCCGCTCCCAAGGGAAAATATGAAATCCATTTGGAGGTGCGATGTGACCAGAATGCGGAAGGCAACGCGTTTACGGCGGGCACCTACAATACCAGCTCTCGCGAAGGAAAAAGCATGGCAGGTAAGGCCGGCGAGATTGCAGGCAAAGACTACAAGACGATAAAAATCATGGAAGCCGAGCTCAACTCGGATATCTATTTCTATGTGGCTCCGGCGAAAAATGAAGCCGCCGGCAACCTCTGGGTTGACCGCCTGATCTTTGTAGAAATGCCCTAGAACAGCCGCTAAAGACTGACAAAATATCCGGTGCTTCCCGCAAAAGGAGGACACCGGATATTTTTTTCTCTCCTATTCTTGAACCTCTTTGACGACTTCAACCGCCTGGCGAATCGCCCGGGTCACCTTCTTCCAATCGGGGATATCTTTACCCAACCAGGTGCCGCCAATGGTGATCACCTCGGGTATCTTGAGATACTCCTTTACGTTAGCGGGGGTGAGCCCACCGGTCGGGATGAACTGAATACCCAGGTGACGGTAGGGTGCGATAATGGCCTTCAGGAAGGCTGTTCCTCCGACCGCTTCGGCCGGAAAAAACTTAAAGATACGGCAGCCCAGAGCCGCCGCCTGCTCCAATTCACTCGGACTGCAAATTCCCGGAACGAATGGGAAATTCCTCGCAATCGCGGTTTGAACCACATGCGGATTGAAACCGGGAGCCATGCCGAACTTGGCGCCTGCATTCCGGGCCCGTTCCAGATCGGTCAGGTTCAGAAGCGTCCCGGCACCGATCAGCATATCGGGGAAGTGCTCGACGGCCCGGGTGAGAAGCTCTTTGGCCTCCGGCGTGCGAAAAGTGAATTCGGCCACGGGGAGTCCGTTTTCGCAAAGCAGCTCGCACATCTTGAGCGCCTCGTCGACATTATTCAGGACCAATACCGGGATGATGCGTGCTGTCAAATCCGGAAAGAGTGATTTTAAATTATCCATAGAGTTGATTGTTGTTCTGTTTCTTAACTTTCTTTTTCTTGTCGTTCTTTCTTGAGTTCGCGAAGCTTCAGGGCTTCAGGTTTTGCTCTGTAATAGGGGTCCAGCGGATAGCAGCCCGAAACCATGCCGGCCCGCGGCGCAGAGGTGCATTCCCCCAGCGTTCGGCAGATACATTGAGTCCTCAGCGGAGCCCCTTCCAGGACATCGGCGCAGATTTCCGGATAGGAAAGCACCATGCGCCCAATGCCGATAAAATCAGCCATTCCCGCTTCCAGTGCGCTTGCACCCACCAGCGGCAGATATTCCTGCAGACAGGTGTAGCCCGAGCCGACAATGCTGAGCTCCGGGCAGCGCTTCTTGATTTCTGCGGTCACTTCAATATGTCGTGCGACTCCGCGCAGAGGATGCTCGGGCGGTGCGTATCCATCCGAGACAGGATAGTAAGCGGGCCGCTGAATATGCGGGCAATAATAGGGACTGCCCAGAGTGGCGCAAATCATCTTCACGCCATACTTCCGGGCCAGGTTCAGGAACGCGACCGGCTCATCGAGATTCCACCCCAAGCCGGTCCCGTCTCCGCCAAAAGCGTAAGGATAGGCAGATTCCTCGGGCCATCTCATCGGAGTGCCGACGCCCTCAGACCCCTTTTCAAAGGGAATAAAATCGGCCAGGGAAAGCCGCAGGGAGAGCTCCAGAGACGAGGTCGCACTCCGGATGCCGTCAGCCACTTCGCGGAAAAAATGCGTCCTGTTTTCAAAGCTGCCGCCGAAAGCGCCCGAGCGATCCACCGCGCTCAGAAGCTCATGGGCCAGGTAGCCATGGGCATGTTTGACATCCACGAAATCAAAACCGGCACGCTCCGCCAACTGTGCGGCTTCAATAAAGCGATCAATAATCCGGCGCAGTTCGTCATCGCTCACCAGGTCTTTGGAGGTATTCCCGAATTTTTTATCCAGGAGCGGATGATGATAGGCGATGCGCGACTCGAGCCGCATATCGTCATTGGGATGGGAGTAGCGTCCGGAGTGAGTCAGCTGAAGTCCGACCCGGAGATCATCCGCGCTGCCAAAGCGCCGCGCATGAGCCTCGCGCATCGCTTCGAGCTGCCGTGCGATTCTATCATAAGTATGCGGGGCAATCCAGAGCTGACGCGTATTGCTGCGGCCTTCGTGCATCACCGCTGCGGCCTCGGTTCCATAAATCAGCTTGGCACCGCTCGTTGCAAAACGTTCCCAGCGGCGGGCAGTCAGCGCCGAGGGGTTTCCATCGCCCTCGCAATCCCAGCCTTCCATCGGGAGAATCGCCCAACGGTTACCGATTTCCCCAGAGCCATGAGCCAGCGGCTTCGAAAACGCTTCGAGCCCGGCGGCCCGGCTGGGAATATTCCAGCCCGATTCCTCCACGAAATCACGAAAGTCTTCGGGCGATTTCAATTCGGTTATTTTCTTATAAGTTGCCATTCTATTTCTGATAAATTTTCCCGGCTTCATACTCCGCCCAGGCACTTTCGAACCAGCTCTCCCCAGAGGGCAGCGGCCGCACCGGACGCCAGTGATGCTCCGTTCTGCCGGCACCCAGGTAGCGGCTCTCCAGAACCCGGCCTCTGAACGCTTCATCTTCAGGCAAAATTTTCCCTTCACGCCGGAGCAGGGCCGAGCCGCGTGAGCCGACTCCGGAAATGGATTGATAGAGCATCGCCTCCAGATACACGGCCTGAGTCAGCGCGAGGTCCAGATTGACGAGGCTCTCGAGCCCGCCGCCCTTGCGCTCAATGCGCTCCAATTGCTCCCAGGCCTCCGGGATGGCTTTGCGCAAAAGCTCTTCATCGCGGATATGAGCGGCCGCGCGGCTCATCCGCTCCTGGATCTCACGCCTCTCACGCTCCCAGTCGCCTTCAGGCTCGGCGGAAAAATTTTCCCAGCGCATCGCCTCGGCTTCCAGGGCTCTTTCAAATTGAGCTTCCAGATTCTCCCGAAACCGATAACAGGCGCCGATATATTCAGCAGCGCGCAACGCCCCAACCTGCCCGGCATTCAGAGCCGAGCCGCCCGGACGCCGAACGCCATGAGAACCATTGGCCTCCCCGATCGGGAAAAAATGAGACAGCGTCGGCGATTCCCACCAGAGATTTCCGGATAGCCCGCCATTGTTATGCTGAAAGCAAACCGCGATCTCCAGAGGCTCTTCAGCGAGATCAATCGCCTGCCGTTTATAAAGCTCAATAGCGGCGGGGTTCAATTGCCTCAGCCGTTCCAGCGGAGTCCGGTGAAGCTCGACTCGCACCCCTGAGCGTGCAAGATAATCTCCGGCTTCCCGGCTCAATTGATCAAGGGAAAATCCCTCGGGGTTCCGCCGGTAATCCAGGAACACGCGGCGGCCTTTGAGAACCGTCTCTTCATAGACCCAGAGATCAATCCGGGAGGAACCGCTCCGGGCCTTGCTCGCGTCAAAAGGCCACTGATATCCCTTGAGGAACAGGAGAGAATAAAGCTCGCCGGGGTCAGGAAGATAGTCTCTAAGGAATTCCCGCTCATCGCTCAATCCGTCCGCGCTTCGGGATACGACCCTCGGCAAAACCTGCATATAAGAGCCCGAGACATTCCAGCGGAATTTTGTCGAGGCCATTCCGAACTGAGATTCGGGCAAGCTCTGCGCAAGAGCCCCGGCACGCAAGGCCGCACCGATGCCGCCCCTCTGCCGCTGCGGGTAAACGCTGCTGCGGTAAAGTGCGCCCGGGCCGCCGACCGCGAAAACGACATTCTGCGCCAGGTATGCCTCCCAGCTCTGATCGACTTGGCTCCAGGCCAGCACGCCCAGAACCCGCTCTTCATTTTTGAGAAGCGAAACCACCCGGCGATTTTCCAGAACCGGTATCTTCCGCTGCCTGAGCTCCGTCTGCCAGGCACGGCACATCGCCTGAGAGGTATAGGGTCCGGAACTGGTCGCACGTCCCACCGGGTCATGATCGGTACGGTATCCCGGGAAAGCTCCGTAGCGGTCGCGCGGGAAAGGAACGCCCAGCTCGACCAGCTTCATAAAGGCTTGGGCCGAACAGGCCGCCTCGACAAAAGCGACGTCGCCATCGACCGAGCC
>DBPU01000083.1 GCA_002305615.1 Verrucomicrobia bacterium UBA1412
AGAGTCTCTTCCAAAGGAAGGTCTGCGTTCAGAATCTCCTCCAAAGGAAGGTCTGCCGAAGGGTCTGTCTTTTTGGAAAGAGGGTTTATCTCCGAAGCCGCCGCGTTGCGGCCGACCATAGGAGGGTTTGTCTCCGAAGCCTCTTTCAGAGCGCTCAGAATAGTGAGGACGGCTGCCAAAGCTTCTCTGCGGACGATTCCCGAAGGAAGGTCTGCGTTCAGAATCTCCTCCAAAGCTGGAGTCAAAGGGACGAGGCGCCCTGCGGGTGAAAGGTCGTTTATTATCCGGGGTATCTCCGAAGGAACCTGAACGGCCGCGGGATCCAAAGCCTCTGCCCGTTCCCGGCGGTCTTTTATTAAATGGTTTCATTAACTAATGATGGCACTCCTGTGAGCGCGCAGTTAAGATAGCAAGACTTATTCCTTTATTCCACCTTTTTGAACGAAAGATTCCAAAAGAGTTTTTTTGCCCGTTTTAATCCGTCAAAATCCTTCAGAATAAGTGTGTTAAATATGGGTCTTTTTTGTGCAAAAGTTTTTTACCTCCCTCGTTGTTTTATCCATTTGGCCTTAAAATTGCTTTACTCGCGGCAGGGATAAAAGGTAAACTTTCCCGAAGAGCGGGGAATGAAGGATGACAAGCTGATAACACGCCGTGCCACGGTGGATGACTTGCCACAGTTGATTGAATTGTGGGATAAGGCTTTTTGTCCCGCTGATATCTTTGAAAAGCGCCTGACGGAGTTTCACCTGGTTGAGGATGCTCAGACAAAGCGCATTTTAGCTTCGATTGGAATCCATCCTGAAAACACGGGTGCTATGATCCATAGTGAGGTTTTCGGTGATCCGCTGAATCAGGACCTTTATCGGGATATGCTCTGGCCTCGGTTTCAGATTCTTTCGCGGAATCTGGGGGTATCTAAAATCTGGACTCAGGAGACAGCCGATTTTTGGCTTAAAGTGGGTTTCAGAAGAGTTCCTGAAAATGACCTTGAGACTCTCCCTAATTTTCCTGACCGCGAAGAACATCTTTCCTGGAGAGTGTTCCAGATTTTTGATGAAGAGATGGTTCAGGAAAAGATGAAAGAAAACATGTACGAGGCTCTTCTTCAAAAACAGCATGACGAGACAGAAGCCTATAATCGTCAGCTGCGTATCCTGCGTAATGTGATTATTACTCTGGGGATTGTTGCTATTGGGACAATGCTTATTTTATTTCTTTTCAGCTTTGCCAGCAGCCATCCCGGTTTTGAAAGATAGGCTCTACCGACTCTCTTGATTGATGATCCCCTGTATTTTATACGAAGACGAACACCTTTTAGTGGTTAATAAGCCGGCAGGCCTCAACACTCACCGCCCCAGTCCCTATACGACCGATGGTATCTATGATTGGTTCAGGCATGCTGAGGAGAAGTGGGCGAATCTATCCACTTTGCACAGGCTGGATAAGGAGACCTCCGGAGTTCTTTGTTTCGGGAAAACGAGGCTTGCCAATCAATCTCTGGGCGATCAATTTGCCAAGCGCCAGATTGAGAAGACGTACCTGCTTCTGACGGATCATGAGACTCCTTTCCAAAAGCTGAGAGTTCGAAGTCTTATATGTCGCCAGGGCAGCGGCTATTTTGCACAAAGCGTGCCTTCTCCCCTGGAGAGAAATGACCGGGCGCTCCTAGCGGAGACAGGCTTTGAGGTAGTGGAAACCGGGAGAAGATGCACTCTCCTCAAGGCTTATCCATTGACCGGGCGCACGCATCAGATTCGAGTTCATGCCGCGTGGAAAGGGTTTCCCATTTTAGGTGATGAGCTTTACGGAGGGACTCCTCTGGGGGCACTTTGTCTCCATGCCAGCCGTCTGGAGTTGTACCATCCTGCCACGGGGAAGAAGATGACATTTGAAGCCCCGGCCCCTTTTTCTGTAAAGGAAGCATCGGGGATGGTTTCGACGGCCATCAGTTTAAGGAAGGCTTTTCTGGATTCTCAAGAGACCAATGCTTATCGGGTATTTCATGGGGCCAGTGACGGGGTGAGCGGTGTTTACCTGGAATCGCTGGCGGATCGGCTATTGGTCCTGACTCAGGAAGCCGCAGCCACGGCAGAAATTCGTTCTCTGGCCAAAGCGACGGCCGCGGCTTTGGGCGTTAAATCAATATGGCATAAAACGCTTTTGAGGCAACCGGGCAAGGAATCATCTGAGGAGGCCTCTCCGGTTTGTCTTTGGAGCAAGAATGAAGAGGCAAAGAAGAACGATTTTGAAATTCTGGAAAACGGTTTGCGTTATCGGCTCTCATTCGAGGCTGGTTACTCGGTGGGTATTTTCCTGGACCAGAGGGAAAACCGCCGGCGGATTCTGAGGAATACGATCGTGCCCGGTTTTCCTCTGTGGGATCAGACCGAGCAAACGTCCGAGCCGCCTCAAATGCTGAATGCTTTCGCCTATACCTGCGCCTTTTCGGTTTGCGGAGCCCGGGCCGGTTTTCAGACGACAAGTCTGGATTTATCGCGCAAGTATCTGGATTGGGGTGCAGAAAATATGCGCCTCAACGGAATCGACCCTGCAGGTCATGACTTTATCTTTGGAGACGTTTTCTCCTGGCGCAAACGCCTTCAGACCAAAGGACGCACTTTTGATTTCATCGTATTGGATCCGCCCACTTTCTCCCGCTCCAAAAAGAGCGGAATCTTCAAGGCGGAACGCGATCTGCAAAAACTGACTCTGGAGTGGATCGGTCTTCTCAGGAAGAATGGGGTCATACTCATTTCGACCAATTGCGCGACGCTTGCTCCGGCCGATTTCGAGGAGATGATCTGGCGTGCCGCCAAGGAATCCGGGAGAAAAGTACTGCAGAGCCATTTCGTGACCCAGCCGATGGATTTTGCCGCCAGCTCAGAAGAAAAAGCCTACCTCAAAGCATTCTGGCTGCGCCTGGAGTAAAAGAACCTGCTCATATACAGGGAGATGTACCAGTTTCGGTGCGTTCTTTTTGAGGCAATGCGGGCGAGTTTTCTCCTCCTAGAGCTGCTTGCATTTTCAGGCCTTTTCTGCTCCAATAAAGACGGTTTGGGTTTAGAAGAGTTTATTTTGAAAATATGAAAGCAAACAAGAGTATATGGGGGGTAATCATTGCGGCCGTGTTCTTTCTGGGTTGCGGTGCAGCCGAGACCTGGGCGCAGAATTCTCAAGAGACGTTCTATCTGCGCTTTACAGGCGTAAAGAACCTGAAGCGGGGTTCCGATGGGACTTTGCTCAAAGCCGTTCTGAAAAAGCCTGAAACTACTTTTGTTCAAAAGATTTTCGCTCAACGTCTGGCCGATGAAAATGCTCTTTCGTTTTTAGGCAATACCCCTCTGGATACTCTCTGGGATGACGAGGTATACGCTTTGGCCACAGGCGGAGAGAGTCCCTCTTTTGTATTTGCCGCCAGGCTGGGACCTCAAGAATCTAAGAAGCGTTTTGACGCTCTGCGTTCTGCCCGTAAAGGCGAGGGGGTTCTCACTTCTGAAAAAGAGACCGTCAATCCGGAGGAGAGTTGGGTGCTCCAGGATGCCTCAGGAGTCTCCCGGGCGGTAGCTCATGGTTGCGGTTGGCTGATGTATTATACCTGGACAGGTGATAAAGTGCCGCAGGCGATTCCGACTGGTTTGATTCACGGCTCAAAGGCCGTGCCGGCTTTGGGGACGAACAGTCTGGAATTGCGCATGAATGTGGATGCCTGCCGTCCTTTCCTGGGAAAACTGGCACCTCTGAGCCAGAGTGTTTCCAGTGTGAAGCTTTTGGGATGGCTTCAGGGAGAGAATGTACAGAGCCGCCTTTGGGTTGAGCTCAAAGAAGAGGTAAAATTAACTCAGAACCCGTGGCAGTTTCCCACAAATATAGTGATAGACCCTCTGGTGCAGCTGACAGCCTTGCGCGGCAGCGGAGATGTGATTCAAAAGAGCGATTGGTGGAAAGAGGTAACCAAAGGCGAAGTAACGGCTCCGGATCAGATGTACCTTTTTGCGCGCAATGGAACGCCATTCCTTACGACGCTTCTGGCGGCCAATCCGAAGCCAGCCGAGGCTGTGGGCAAGTTGGGCTGGGGATTGACTCAATGGATGACCAATAGCCATCCGAATATGGGCTATCCGCCTAAGCTGGCCGTGAACACGAACGCCGTAGAGCTGGGCTGGGTCGGCTGGCCGATCGTTACACCTTATCTCAGAGCGGCTAAAGACGGAGAAAAGGATTATCTGATGGGCGGTGCCATTTTGGGTTATCCCAAAGGAACGCCGTTGCCCCCCGAGCTTTGGAATGCGATTACAAAAGAAGAGGATACTTTCCTCTATTCCTGGGAGATTACGGGACAGCGTTTCCCTCAATTGCAGGTGCTTAATGGTCTCTTCAAGATGATTATGAGGGACGCTCCGGAAAAAGTGAAACGCAAAGCCAAGGCGGATATGACCCCTGAGGAATTGGAGGCCCGCAAGGTGGAAGCGAATCAGAGAAAGATCAAGAATCAGCGTGATGAAAAGGTTTCCAATTGGCTTACTTCAGCCAGCGACAGTCTGGGCAATTGTGTCACCCTTGGCCGTCAGCTTTCATCTCGTGAATTGTACTTTGAGCGGCAATCTTCCTGCGGTCTCTCAGCCCTGGAGCTATGGATCCTGGGTGAGTGGCTGATGGATAGATAGGACTCGGACGGATGAGTAAGCGGATAGATTAGCAAGTAGAGGAAAGAATAAATAATATGTTGAAACTGGGTGTAAATGTAGACCATGTGGCAACGCTGCGCCAGGCCCGTTATAAAGGCAGAGAGGATATTGGAGAGCCTGATCCGGTGTTGGCGGCGCTTTTATGCGAGAAGGCAGGGGCTCAGGGTATCACCGTTCACCTGCGTGAAGACCGTCGGCATATACAGGATCGAGATGTCTATGCCCTGAGGGAGAAGGTTCAGACACGGCTTAACTTGGAAATGGCCAACGTGCCGGAGGTCATCCAATTCGTATTGAAGGTAAAACCCGATATTGTCTGTATCGTTCCGGAGCGTCACTTCGAGGTGACGACGGAAGGGGGACTGGATGTACTGGGGCAGGAGAAGAATTTAGCCGGAACGGTCGAGCGGCTGCTTGAAGCGGGAATCGATGTAAGCCTCTTTATTTCTGCGGATCCGCATCAAATTGAAGCCGCAGCCCGACTGAAGAGCCCTTACATTGAATTGTATACGGAAGACTTTGTTAAAGCTGTGGGGACTCCCGGAGAAGAAAAAGAGCTCCAGCGACTGATTGCCGGAGCGAAACTGGCCCATCAGCTCGGACTTAAAGTCAATGCCGGTCACGGCATTAACTACGCAAATGTCCAAAAAATCTATCGGATTCCGCACTTGGAGGAGCTCAATATCGGCCACTCCATTATCAGCCGCGCTATAACGACGGGTATTGAGGAGGCTGTCCGGCAGATGTTGAAACTCATGGAGTCTTATTCTCTCTGATCGAGGTAGCTTGGGATGAAAGAAAAAATCAAAGGAATTACGCTTCTGGGCAATGCCGCAACGTCTTTCCCGGAAGAGCCCTCGGCATCCGTTCTGGAAACCTTCCCGAATCGGAATCCGGACCGCGAATACTGGGTGAAGTTTGATTGCAGCGATTTTACCTCTCTCTGTCCTGTGACGGGACAGCCGGATTTTGCAAAAATTCATATTGAGTATGTTCCGGGAGCCAATTGTGTGGAGACCAAGTCTCTGAAGTTTTATCTCGCCTCTTTTCGCAGTCAGAAGGATTTCAACGAGAATATCACCAATCGGATTTTTGATGATTTTCTGAAGGCCTGCTCTCCCAAACGTCTGATTGTGGAGGCTCAGTTTCACGCCCGCGGCGGTATCAGCCTGACTACCCGCGTGGAGTTGGGCGCCGTCTAGTTTTTAAAATGGGAGCATCTGACAACACTCCGGTTTCGGGGCAGAAAGTGATTGTTCTGCTCAGCGGAGGAGTGGATTCAGTCACCGCCTTTTACTCAGCTCTCAAAGAATATAACGTGGTCTGTGCTCTGAGCTTTCATTACGGGGCCAAGCACAACGCCAAAGAGCTCGAATGTGCCCGGTATCACGCCTCACTGAAGGGCATTCGGCATGAAATTATTTCGCTGGATTTCATGGACCGTCTTTTTAAATCCGATCTTCTGCAATCGGGCGCTGAGATTCCCAAGGGCTGTTACACTCAGGAGAATATGAAAAGCACCGTAGTGCCTTTTCGTAACGGAATCATGCTTTCGATCGCAGGCGGTCTGGCAGAAAGTCTTGAAGCGACAGGGATCATCATTGCGGCTCACTCAGGCGATCACTCTCTGTATCCGGATTGCCGGCCGGCGTTCATGCAAGCCATGAACCGGGCTATCCATGCGGGGACAGGCGAGGCCGTCAGCATCCTTTCACCTTTTCTGAATCTGAATAAAGGGGAAATAGTGCGGCTGGGTACGAGTCTGGGCGTGGATTATGCCCGGACCTGGTCCTGTTATTGCGGCCAGGAGCTTCACTGTGGCAAGTGCGGAACCTGTGTAGAGCGCAGAGAGGCTTTTGTTCAAGCCGGAGTTTGCGACCCTACGAAGTACTCCCTTTAGCGGCATTCCTTTTCTCTGAAAGCGGTGGGCCCAGAGTGGCGCCTAAAAGGAGGAAAAATGGCCAGGCGATTGCCGGAATATAGAGCGAGAATTCACTGAATCCCTGCAAGGCAAATCCGCTTAATCCCAAGGCCAGGCAAAATTGAAGGGGAGTGAGCCCAGCGGGTTTTCTCCAGATTTTCCAGAAACATCCACCCATGAAAGCCAGATAGGCCAGCGCTGCGGGGATGCCTGAATCAGTCGCCTGCTCCAGATAATCATTGTGGCAGAGACGGGCCATTTCCGAATCGGGGCTTTTAGTCTCCTGATAGGGAATTCCGAAAGTGCCCGGGCCGCTCCCCAACAGGGGATTTTGGCCGATATTAAGAGCGGCAGCCCTCCAGTAATCAAAGCGGGCTCCGACACTCGTGGCTCCCCGTTTGAAGTAATCAGCAAAGACAATCCCGAAAAGAATCAGCCCTGTGCAAAGGATGACTCCCGCAGCGAGCATTTTGTATTTGAGCGGGAATTTCGCGTGAATAAAAAGGGCTACGATCCCCAGAAAAATGCAAATCAGCCAGGCCGTTTTGGAGCCTGACCAGAAAAGCGCAGCCAGCCCCATATATCCCAAGGCGACGACCACGAGGAGACGGAGCAGTCGCGGAATTCCGGCGGGCAGCTCCCAGAGTGCCCAGAGGCAGGGCGGAAGCAAGAGGAGGAGAAGTCCGGCCAGAGAGTTGGGGTAGACCAGTGTGCCATAAACGCGGTTGCTGTTGAGACGGCGGAGCAGGTCTTCGGGTAAATTTTCAGGGGGGACGAGTGCGAAGACACTTTGCCGCATTGCTTCCAATCCGCTGTAATGCTGCTGAAAAGCGCTCAGGAGAACCGGCACCAGGGCAGCTCCTAAAATCCACAACAGCGGGCGCTGGTTTTTCGCAGTATTTCTCAGAACAAAATATCCTGTCAGAAAGCAGACCAGGCAAAGAAGCAGGTGAAAAGCACTCGGCAAAGAGAGGTTGGCATCCAGGGTATGAAGTGTAGATAGCCCGACGCAGAGAATCCAGACCAGTGCCGGCAGGAAAATTGATTTGGGAAAAGAAAGAGAGTTTTTGCGAAGCAACGGGATGGCCGTCAGCGCCAGGGCAATGACACCCAGACCCCAAAGAGAAGAGGATGCGTTACCGCCCAAAAGCTCTCCCGTGCTCTTTGCTGAGGCAGCCTGGGCCAGGAGCTCCATCTGGGGTGCAGAAATATCAATGTGTTCCAGGATGACGGGGATTCCCAAAAAACGAATCACTAAAAGGAAATAGACTCCCAAAGCAATGAGCCAAAAGCGGGCGTAGTGATCCAGAAAAGAGCGGCTCATGGTGTTGGCTGAAGTTTAGAGGGAAAGCTTGAGTAAAAACACTTCCAGTATCAAGGCTTCCTGAATATTCGTCTCGAGGGATTTAATGATTTGGCCAACGTTCTTGAGGTTCTCGCGGGCCTGTTTTTCCGTGATTCGTCCTGCGACTGTTTCCGTGGCGGCTTGGAGATCAGGGAAATGAGCCGTCTCGGGGAAGACGCCAGTCACCAGAGTGAGCCACACGTCTCTGAGCCAAAGTTCAACGGCACCGATCATGGCAGAGCGCTGACGGCGATACTCTGAGGCGATTGCAGCCTGCAGCTCTTTTTCCCAGCGCTCTTTCTGTTTCTCTTCCGCATCGGGGTAGAGAGAGAGCGGGGAATTATTCTTGAGCTCTGTTTCAATAGCGGTCTGCATATCGGCCAGCTTGGAAACCATCGGAGCCAAGAGCGAATATCGGCTGATGATGCCTCCGGTCGATGACGCGGCAGTCTGTGCAAAAACATTAAGCCACTCGCGAATATCGCTTTCGATCAGAGGCCGGTTAATTCCTTCAAAAATGAACTGCCGGCAGCGTGAAAGAATCGTGGGCAGAATTTTCTGTGCGTCGTGGGTCAGCAGAATAAAAAGCTTCCCCGGAAAAGGCTCTTCCAAAGTTTTCAGAAATGCGTTTGCAGCCTGAACGTTGAGGCGGTCTGCACCGCAGAGGACCGCTATCTCGTAACTCCCGGAGAGGGATTTCAATTGGAAGGAGCTGATCAGTTGGCGGATTTGGTCGGTGGTAATAATCCGGATTTTCGATTCGGGGTAAATCCAGCGAACATTGGAATCTTTGCGTTGCGCAATCAGGGTGCAGCTGCGGCAGACTCCGCAGGCATCCGTATTGAGGCCGCTCTCTTCAGAGCGTGAAGGAGGGTTTTCGCAATGGAGCGTTTGTGCCAAAGCGATTGCCATCGCTTCCATTTCATTGAGGTCGGGTCCGACGAAAAGACTGGCATGTGCCAGCCGACCGCTTTGCAAACTGCGGCGGAGGGTTTCCGCTACGACCTTTTGATTGGGGAAGGATGAAAGCATAGAAGAGTCTCCGGGAGATTTACATGACGAGGTTACACTTTCCCGAAACGCCGGTCCCGGCGGGCATATTCTTCCAGTGCTTCGCAAAACTGCTCTTCCCGGAAATCGGGCCAAAAGGTTTGGGTCACATAAATTTCCGCATAGGAGATTTGCCACAGGAGGAAATTACTGACTCTCATTTCTCCACTGGTACGGATGAGGATATCCGGGTCGGGATAATCTCCGCTGTAAAGACTCTTGGAAATCAATTTCTCGTCAATCGCCTCGGGAGCCAATTTGCCCGCCTGGACCTGAGCCGCAAGAGAGCGCATGGTGGAGGTGATTTCTTCCCGGCTGCTGTAGCTCAGCGCCAGAATCAGCGTTAAACCCGTATTGTTTTGGGTGGTCTCGATGGTTTGAGCGAGTTGTGCCTGTGCGTCTACGGGCAGGAGGTCTATCCGCCCAATCGTCTTCAAACGAACGTTTTTCCTCATCAGGTCCGGAGTCTCACTTTGCAGAAAGTGCACCAGATACTTCATCAACGTGGAGACCTCATCCTCAGGGCGGACCCAGTTCTCCATGGAAAACGCATAGAGAGTGAGGAAAGGTATTTGCAACCTTCCACAGGCGGTGACGACGCTTCGAACCGAATCCACCCCGTTGCGGTGGCCTTCCACACGACTCAAACCCCGTTGCTTGGCCCAGCGCCCGTTGCCATCCATGATGACGGCAACATGTCGGGGCAGGGAAGCTTTAGCCTTATCAGAGAGGTTTAAGGGTTTGTCGCTCATTAAACGGTGAAAGTCTCATCCCTGGCAGGACCCACGGAAAGAATGGAGAGGCGGGTCCGGCATTCTTCCTGCAATGCTTTGAGGTAAACACGAGCATTTTCGGGTAGGTCATCCCAGGAACGCGCACCGGTGGTCGGCGTTTTCCAGCCGGGGAATTCCCTGTAGACCGGCTTGCAATGCTCCAGCACGGTGATATCGGCAGGCACATACTCATGGCGGATACCGTTGCATTCATAAGCCACACAGAGCTTCACCGTTTCGACCGTGTCCAGCCCGTCCAGGTTTGTCAGCGCCAGTTCATCAATCCCGTTGATCATGACAGCGGTCCGGGTGATTACAGCATCATGCCAGCCGCAGCGGCGAGCACGCCCGGTGGTGGCTCCGAATTCACGTCCCAGCCCGTGCAGAAGGTCTGATATTTCCGAGTTTTCGGTCGGCATAGGACCGCCGCCTACCCGTGTGGAATAAGCCTTGGCAACACCCATCACTTTATCGATATGATTTGGGGGGAATCCGGAACCGGTGCAGGCGCCGCCAGCCGTCGTATTGGAGGAGGTAACAAAGGGATAAGTGCCGTGATCAATATCCAAGAAGGTTCCCTGGGCCCCTTCAAAGAGGATGCTCTTGCCCTGCTTCCAAGCTTCGTGAAGGAGGATGACCGTGTCTTTTATAAAGGGTTTGATCTTGGCTGCAATTTCAGAATAGGTGGCGTAGATCGTGTCAAAATCGAGCGCTTCCATTCCGCTAGCCAGGAAATTCTTATTGTGTTCTTCCAGGCGTTCCTTGAGAAGGGCTTTGAAACGGTTGGGTTCGACGAAGTCTACCATGCGGATACCGGTGCGGTCCGCTTTTTCGGAGTAGGTCGGGCCAATGCCGTTTTTTGTGGTGCCGATTTTCCCATCCGCTTTCCGTGTTTCTTTGAGGATATCCAGCTGCTTGTGCCAGGGCATCACGACGTGAGCTGATTGACTGATAAAAAGCTGACCATTGACGGGGATATTCATGGAGACGAGGCCTTCGATTTCCTTGAGAAGGCCCACCGGGTCAATTACGACACCATTGCCGATGATACAAAGCTTGCCACCGCGCAGAATGCCCGAGGGGATTAGGTGAAGAACGTATTTGGTCTTCCCAACAAAGACGGTGTGTCCCGCATTATTGCCGCCTTGACTCCTGACAATGACATCGGAGTTCTCCGTCAGGACGTCAATAATCTTGCCTTTACCCTCGTCGCCCCATTGGGCGCCTACTAACACAATATTTGCCATACTTTTGAGCTTTTTTTCAGGAACCGGACATAGTGAACCGGAGTGTAAATTCCAAAGGTGTCATTTACAGACAAACCCTACAAGCAGAGGTTGGAGCTGTCAATCAAAAGTTGGACGTTATGAACGGTAATTAAACCAAAGCGGGCCGGGGGATTCGGGCGGCTTTTTAACCCTTTATTTCTGACACAATTTGACTCATCCATTCGGTAGATTCGTTCAGGCAGGGGAGGTAGGTGAACACCTTTCCACCGGATTCCAGGAAAGCCTCTTTGATTTCAATCTGGATTTCATGGAGCGTCTCCAGGCAATCGCTGACGAAGGAAGGAGCGACAATAGCCAGGTGGCGCACACCGGAGCTTGCCAGACGGGTGGCGGTTTCCAGCGTAGAGGGGCTCAGCCAGGGGTCTCTTCCCAAACGTGATTGGTAACAAAGGGTGTATTGATCCTCCTTCAGGCCCAGGGCTTGGATCAGAGACTGTGTCATCCGGAGGGTTTGAGCCCGATAGCACCGCTCCAGCACCTCACCGGAGGCGTTTTGGCAGCAATCTGGACTATTGAGGCAGGTATGCCCCGAGGGATCGGCTTTCCGGATGTGCCTCTCCGGTAAACCATGAAAACTGACCAACAGGTGATCGGCATCCGGCGGGAGATTCTTTTTGACCGATTCAATCCAGGCGTTCAGGTAGGCCGGATGATTCCAGAATGGAGGGATGATTTCGAGCTTGTGGGGCCGAGAGGCTCTCCGGGAGTCTGCTTCCAATTGAACCAGAACGGATTCGGTGGCGGCCAGACTGTATTGAGGGAAAAGAGGAAAACCGATAATAGTGTCGCAGCCCTGTTCCAGGAGAGCATCCAATCCTTCTTTTATGGTAGGAGTCCCATAGCGGAATCCCAGTGCGGTAGGGAGCCCCGTCTGCTCGGAGAGGGAGCTGCGCTGCTCTTCAGAGATAACAATCAGCGGGCTGCCCCGGGGAGTCCATATTTCCTTATATAGACGGGCGGAGTGTTTGGGCCGTGTGCGCAGGATAATCCCATGCACCAGGAGCCATCGCTTCCAGAACGGCATATCCAGCATGTAGGGGTCCATCAGGAACTGGCTCAGATATTTCCGGACTTCCTTCGTTGTGGGGGCCGAAGGTGAGCCTGTATTTATCAGCAAGATTCCTTTTTTCTTCACGTCGGGAAAAATTGAATCAGAGTTCAGTACCCAAAGCAAAGCAAATCGGCTGAAAACCGCCTTTTTGCCAAATCCCGATGACCTTGACAGATGCCACGGGTATGTGTACTTTGGGTGCGTCAGTTGTCTCAGAGGCAGCAAGATTCATACTCTGATTTCCGACAGAAAGAATAAAAGAAAAAATGAAAGCATGGGTGGAGGATTATATCCGCCAGTTTAAGGCGGTGTTGGATGCGGTTCCGGCGGAGAGCCTGGCTCAGTGGGTTGAAGTTTTTCGCAAGGCGCACAAGGAGAACCGCCAGATTTTTGTTTTTGGCAATGGTGGAAGTGCCGCCAATTGCAGCCATTTTGTTTGTGATCTGGGTAAGGGCAGCTCCATCAGCATGGGGAGTCCTTTCCGCTGCCTGAGCCTCAATGATAACGTCGCCTGGATGACGGCGATCGCCAATGATTTCAGCTACGAGGATCTCTTTGTTCGCCAACTGGAAAACTATGCCAAGCCTGGGGATCTGATTTTTACTCTGAGTGTGAGCGGTAATTCTCCCAATTGCGTCAAAGCGATGGAATGGGGCAAAAAACAGGGGCTGACTCTCCTGGCTGTGACAGGCGCCAAGCGCGGCAAAATGGCTGAGCTGGCTGATCACCTCATTGTCATAGATTCCACTCATTATGGACGGGTGGAGGATGCGCAAATGATGGTGGCTCATATTCTTTGCTATGCCTTCATGGAGAAGGCAAAAGAATTAAAGGGCTAACTCTTTCTGCCGGTCCTTTTTTATCTCTTTTCAAGCCTCTTTTCATCGGGAGGTTCAGCGGGGGTAAGCTTTTATTTTTCTTTGCGTTTTGGGGAGAAGTACCCGGGAAAAAGAAAATGCCTTCTCCTGAAATCACTTGCCTTGAACCCACTCTTTGGCTAGAGTGTGCGCGTTGCCTTTTCGGGGGCCCATAGCTCAGTGGTTAGAGCAGGCGACTCATAATCGCTTGGTCGGGGGTTCAAACCCCTCTGGGCCCACCATTTCTTCCATTTTTCCCTGCATTACCCTCCTCATATCATCTCCGGAAGAAAAACCACGGATGCAAATATCCGGGTGAGTTCGGAACAGTATTTTTTCTGATTTATAGCATCGGATACAAGTTGGTTAATTTTTCATATTGACTTTTCCTCAGTAAAGCGAAGAATGAACCTATTATTCGTTTATTCTGGAATAACAGAAGGATCAGTTGACAAAACACTATGCACCAGGAAAAGCCACAGGACTTGTCGAAAGAGGGGACTCCCACAACATTTTCGAAGTTTCTATATTGCGGCTGGGTACTGAGTGCGAAGCCGGCTGGAATTTGATAGCTGATTAGGTCTTGCTTCGTGCATCTGAATGGTATCGCGACATAGTCGGTTTGGAGAGTTGTCTGTTGTCAGAGGTAAAGAAGTGTTGTAGAATGAGATGGTAATCTGAGTTTAATTAAAACATGAATAAATATATAATAGTTAGCTTATTTTCATTATCTATTATTTTTATAATTTTAGGACACTTATTTAAAAGTGGAATTGATGAAATGAAAAATAATGATGTAAAAATTGTAGAAAGATTAAAAAGAGAAACTATTCCTTTTTCTGAGGTTACATTTCATCAGAACATTCATCGCGCCATAATAAGAATTAGTTCATCAGATGTTAAAAATAAATGGCTGAACATATCTGGAGTTGTCTCTCGGATTGGTTTTGTGTCTGGATTTTGGTGTGTTGTTTTGGTTTTTAGAAAATGTAAATTTCTGTTAAAGAAGTTGTGGACTAATTCGATCTCTACGGAGAGAGACAAAAGCTCTCATGAACCCATTAGCAAAAAACTTGCAAGCTCAATTCAACTGCAAAACCCATTTTTTATTAAATTTTTAAAGAAATGTTTATTACCGTCAATGGCCATTTTTTTATCTTTTATAGTTATATCCATGAACTTTTTGGATATCTTAATCTCACCCATTAATCCTGTTGTAAAAGCAATTTTTAAATTTTTTGATTTGCTTTCAGTATTTTTCCCTTGGTTAAATGGATACATTGTTGTTCTTATTGTTGTATTTTGTTATATACTATATTTATTATTTATTAGTGCTCTAAATGGTTTTATAAGTTTTAAAATATGGTCTATTATAAAATTGAAAAATATAAATAAATCTGAACTAATTCAAATTGAATTATTAAATGAAGAAGATATATATAAATTTTTTAGAATAGCAATTTGTATTCTTCTAGGAATAATTTTTTTTACAAGTTATATGCAGGAACCGCTCGGGTTGCCTCTTATGTTTTCTTAAAAAGCTTAATGAGCATAAGATTTAGAATAGGAGATCAAAATATAAAATATGAAAACGCGAACGAAAATTATCACGGTTGCTGTTTTTGTCTTCGTAGTTGTGTGGATCTCTCTTATTCCGGTGGTGACCCTCACGAACAGACATCAGTTTTTCGATATCAATAACGGACGGGTGAGAGTGAAATGGGAAAGCTTGGGCGTAACCTACCGAGACCGTGTTGAGGAGACAACATATTCCATATTGCTGAAAGACCTGGGTTTCGAGGAGCTACCGCCGGATTGGAGACTGGGGAATTCAAAGAAAATTGGGTTTTTTTGGGACCTGCATCAGACTTATAGAAACGCCGGCAGCTTGTCAGCCGACGCAAAGATGTTCGTGATGTGGTTGGAACTACAGAAGAAGATATCTCCTCAAGATAAGCGCGAACATGTGAATAAATTTCGCACCCTTGTCCGTGAAGGAACTTCTAAGCAAGTGAAGGAATACATAAACAGCCTCCCATACGACTAGGAATAAATGACTTCACAACTCTCAATTACTTGCCGCCACTCCAGTCGCGGATTGAGGCTGGATACAATAAAGTCTCGCAGAAGCATAATCATACCGTTAGTATCTCCATGTTAGCCAAGATATTCGCGATGTTTTGGAAGAGGAACCCAAACTGCTTATGTAATACGCCCCTGTCACAACAGGAATGTGAGAGCGTGGAAATACCAATTCAACGGGAAGCGCTGGCTTATCTCAGAACCGCACTCAATAATCCTCAAGCATCTTTTCGTGAGGGACAGTGGGAGAGTATAGAACAACTGCTTATGGGGAATCGTGTGCTCGTGGTTCAGCGCACCGGTTGGGGCAAGAGCATGGTCTATTTCCTTGCGACAAAGCTGCTGCGAGAGCGAGGTTCGGGGCCGACCCTTTTAATTTCCCCGCTGCTATCGTTGATGCGCAACCAACTCGAATCAGCGGGGAGAATAGGAGTAAAAGCCCGCACTATAAACAGCACCAATAACGGGGAATGGGAAGATATCCAGAGAGAACTATCCGCAGACCAGGTAGATGTGTTGTTAATTTCGCCCGAGCGTCTGGCGAATAACGATTTCCGTCAAAATATCCTCACAAGTATGGTTAACAACATTGGGCTGTTTGCTGTAGATGAGGCTCATTGTATTTCAGATTGGGGACATGATTTCAGGCCGGATTATCGCCGCATTGTGCGTGTGCTGCAGGCTCTACCTTCTTATGTACCGGTTCTGGCAACAACAGCAACGGCAAATGATCGAGTCGTGAGCGATATCAAAGAGCAGTTGGGGAGGAATATCATCTTGCAAAGAGGATCACTGGTTCGCAAGAGTCTGAAACTGCAGAATATTAATATGCCCAGCCCGGCTGCCCGGATGGCATGGTTGGCGCAAACTATACCCTATTTGCCCGGGAGCGGAATAGTCTACACGCTGACTCAACGTGATGCAGAGCGAGTTGCTGAATGGCTTCGGTTCAATCATATTAATGCAAAAGCGTATCATGCGGCCATATCTGGCCGGGGGAACTGTGGTTCGGCCAGAGAAGAACTGGAACAGCAGCTTTTGAATAATGAAATCAAAGTGCTGGTCGCGACTGTGGCTCTTGGGATGGGTTTTGATAAGCCTGATTTAGGATTCGTGATTCATTTTCAGCGTCCGGCATCCGTAGTACATTACTATCAGCAGGTTGGCCGAGCCGGACGGGCAGTCGATGATGCCTATGGAATCCTGCTTTGTGGAGAAGAGGACGATCATATCGCGGATTACTTTATACAAAATGCTTTTCCGCCCCAACAGCATGTCTCAGAAATCCTTGCGGCTTTGGATGAATCTGAGAAGGGTCTTTCTGTTCCGGAAATACAGCGAGTTTTGAACCTGAGAAGGAGCCAAATCGATAACGCCCTAAGGTTATTAACGGTTGAATCCCCATCACCGATAACGAAAATCGGCTATAAATGGCTGCTCACCCCCAGCGCCGCTTCTTATCGGGTAAATCAGGAATATATAGACGCGATCACGGAAATAAGACGGGCAGAACAGCAACAAATGAGTGATTACATGGGGCATTCCGGTTGTTTGATGAGTTTTTTGCAGGCAGCTCTGGATGATCCCGCTCCATCGAATTGCGGACAATGCAGGAACTGTACCCCCGCTTTACTGTTGGATGAATCATACGACAGCGACTTGGCCAACAGAGCCGGATTTTTTTTGCGTAGAAACTATCAACCCCTTTTTCCAAGAAGGTCCTGGCCTGCTCGAAATATGTTTACTCGATCTGCATTGAGAGGATATCGAATTCCACAGGAACAACAGGCTCAGGTAGGCCGTGCGTTATGCCTATGGCGTGATGCAGGTTGGGGGGAGCTTGTGGCGCGTGGAAAATACACGTCGAGTCGATTTTCAGATGAACTCGTCGTTGCCTGTGTAGAAATGTTGCGGGCATGGTCTCCCTCGCCCGCTCCAAAGTGGGTTACCTGTATTCCGTCACTTAATCACCCGGAGTTGGTGCCAGATTTCTCGGCTCGGTTGGCAAGTAAACTTCGGATACCATTCGTCCCGTGTGTCAGGAAGGTCTACGCTAACAGGCAACAAAAAGATATGGAAAACAGCTTCCAACAGGTCAAAAATCTGGATGGAGTTTTCTCGATTACGGCACAGTGCCGGGAAGATGAATGCTTATTAATTGATGACGTTGTCGGTTCCGGATGGACTTTTACCGTGGTATCTGCCTTACTGCGTCGAGCGGGTTGTTCGGCCGTGTATCCAATGGCACTAGCCTCAAATTCGCAAAGAATGGATTGATAATGAGCGACTTTTTAACAGAAGATACCAAAGCGATTATCCTGCTCTGCAGTGTGCTCGGGAAGGATCAACCTGAGAAGTCCCTTTCGTTGTCAGAATACGCATCACTTGTTAGCTGGCTTGTCGGCAAGGAAATGTGCCCCGGTGATTTATTGCAGAAAGAGAACATTTCTGAAGCGGCCCTGGGATCGGGCATTGACAAAGATCGCCTGGAATCACTGCTCGGCAGAGGTGTTCTGCTCGGCTTTGCCGTCGAAGAATGGCATCGTAATGGTATATGGATTATCAGCCAAAGCGACACGGATTACCCGGAACGTTACAAGAGGTGTCTCAAGGATAAAGCTCCTCCGGTATTGTTTGGTGCGGGGGATCGCTCCTTGCTGAAGGGTGGTGGGCTCTGCATAGTTGGCTCACGCAATGTAGACCAGGAAGGTGAAGCCTTTACGCGTCAGGTTGCAGGGCTATGTGCCTACAACCAAATGCCGGTTGTTTCCGGAGGAGCACGGGGTGTTGACCAGATTTCCATGATGTCCGCTTTGGAAGCCGGTGGAGTAACCATAGGCGTCCTCGCCGATAATCTTTTGGTAAAAAGTGTAGAACGCGGTGCACGCCACGCGATTGCTGAGGGACGATTATTGTTGGTTTCTCCGTATCATCCCACCGCCGGTTTTTCTGTCGGAACCGCAATGGGCAGAAATAAGTTGATCTATGCCATGGCGGATTATGGGCTGGTCGTCAGTGCAGAACATAAGAAAGGCGGCACATGGGCCGGGGCTGAAGAGGTACTTAAACGGGGAATTCCGGTGCCTGTTTTTGTCCGGGTTGGGAAAAACACATCACTGGGAAACAATAAACTACTGGAGCTGGGTGCCATTCCGTGGCCGGACGCCATTGACCGAAATAGCTTCAAACAGCATCTGTTTGAACTAACCACCCAAGCCCGTGAAAAGCAAAATGAAATAAAAGAGAACTTAAGTCTTTTCGATTTTCAATCCACCCATGAACCAAAGCGTATTGAAGAGCAGCAGCCAGTAAATGAGCCCAGCAGTACGGAAGTCCCTGTCGATAAGCCTGAAAACACGGCACGGGAATGTCCGTCATCAATATCTCAGCCTGACTTGCCAATTTTTTCAAATCAACCAGATAATATAGCCCAAACCTTGGCTGTGAAAAAAAAGAGGATCAAGACGCGCAAAACAAAAGATTCAACAAAGTCCTGAAAAATGAGACCTAGCCTTTCAGGGCTTATCCACTTTTTTCCTATCCGCAGATGAACGCAGATTAAAGAGAGAGTTATTTATTGAATCGTAGACAAATTAGGCATTTGCAGCATCTTTTACAAGGGGGCGCAAGCGGGACAGCAACTCGTCGCCCAGGGCTTTCTTATCCTCAATGTGTTTAATGACCGCTGTCACAAAAGGATTCTTTTCAAAAATACCACGGACCCGTTCGAAATCTTCTTCCTTCTCCAGGCGAGAGCCCCCATCTACACCGAAACCGGTTTTCGACGTGAGTGAAAACTCTTTACGCGCATCCTGATAGAGTTTTTCGTCCAGGCTGACAACGGCTTCCTTCCAAAGCTCGACCAGATGGATCACCTCTTCGGGAGTTATCGAATCGAGGTTAACCCCACACCAAGTCTGGAGTTTATCGGCCGCCCATGTCCATTCCAGCTTATAATAGTCTCGATGGAGTTGTTCAAAGCATGCTTCGACTTCAGCTAAACTATTGATTTGTCGGGATTCAATTTTCGAAATCAGTTCTTCGATCGATGCTTTTGGAGCAATCAAGCCCGAAAGATCGATCCACTCGCCCAAACCTTCCCGGCTGTCGGGAACCAATCGTTGGCGCATCTCCTCCACATTTGCGAAGGGAGCTCCTTCCAGGCGTGAAATGAGAGAATTGCCCAGGAACTTGAGAATTCCTTTCTGGTAAACTTCTAATCCATTTCTGAGGGATGAGCCCTTGATACGGGTATTTTGATAGCCATAGATTTCGGAAGTTTCGCCCACGATCTCCTGGAGTTTTTTCAAAATCTCAACGGCCTTCATCATTTTGCCGATCGTGTAGGGACTTAAGAGATTGTAATTGATTTTATCCAGTTGGATGGGGTCTTTGCGCTTATCACGTTTGGGCCACTTCTGAGCATCTCGAATCGTTCCGACGCTTCTTAAATTCACCCCGGGAATAAGATAGGTTTCATCTTTATGCTCTATGAGATAGGAAAAGGGCATATCCGAAGTATCGCTATGATGGTAGTGGCGCCCCATGACCAGCGAGAAGGGGCCGACGCGTGCCGGCCACAGAATATAGGAGTCACTCGTCGTCTTGGATCCCCGCTCCACGATTCCCTGGTGGATGGGTCCCAGTTTATACATGTGATTGCTTTGATTGGAACCGCTGCCGGCATTCAGGAAAGAGAACATTCCGGCAATGAGGAGGCTCGATTTATGCATTGAGACGGTGGAGGGACCCGCGAAAATGGCACAAGCCTCTCCATTTTCGAAAGCGCAGTTGCTGAAAACCAGAGAGTCATGAGCCGAGAAACTATGCGATACCAGGCAGGATTGGCCCACAAAACAGCGAATCAGCTTGGCCCCATCTGATATGGTGGAGCCAGAAGAGACAATGAAATCTCGAGCAATGACGCTATCACCGATGGTGACAGGAGCCTGGCGATTACTGTTTATGGAGCCGTTTTCCAATCGCGTCGTATTCTCAATCGTGCAGCAGTCGCCCACTTTCACATTTATAATCGTCCCGACATTGAGGATTTTTACTTCGCTTCCTATGCTTCCCCGGTTGGATGAATGGGCGGATGCATAGTCGCCGATCATCTCTCTCAGACGATGAATGAGATTGGGCCGGTGCCGGTAGAGTGCGATAATATAGGCGAGCGATGCCGAGAGCCTGTCATAGATCGGCACTTCTCTTCCGCCTGTTTCGTTCAATACGGAGACCTCAACCTGGTTTCCAAACATTGCTTGGCCATCCACCAGAAGGAGATTGAGATGCTGGATGAAACAATCTTCTCCGATCGTATAGTTGGCGATGTATCTTTGGACGTGTTCGATGAAGATGTTATCCCCCAGGGTGCAATTGTGAAGCGTTGCATGATGGAGGCCGGAGTGTTTCTTCATGCCCCCGGGCAGCGAAAAGGTTTTGCGAAAAACCCCGATCTCAATTCTACCCGAAAATTGGACGTGATCAATCTGCTCGAGATCACTTTCATTAAATTGATCCGATACGAATACGTCTTCCCAGTTTTCGGATTTACATTTTTGGGATTCCAGTATTTCAATTTCCCTTTGAGTCAAGTTTCGCATAACAGGGTCCATTCTTATAAAGCTTGAGAGTGCCGAATTCTCGTCCATCGAAAATCCGTTTCACCAAAGAAGAGTTTAGAGAGCTCAGGGGATGTGTCAATCCGTTGGTGAGGCCATCTTGCGAAGTCGTGCAGAGGTGTTGAACATGGCGCGGGCCTGATGGTAGCACTCGGTCCAGCGATCCGCTTTTGAGTGGAGAAAGGGTTCACCTTCTTTCCGGACTTCAGACCACCATCCGCCATGGAGAGTGTCTATCTGGAAATTGGAGATCCAGTGCCACTGTTTCTGGAAGGCATCCCAGTATCGTGAGGTTTCTTTTGCAGAGTGCTCGTGGAGGAGGAGAAGAGCATTCAGATGTTCGGCCTGGACCCACCATATTTTTTCAGTTTTCAGACCGCTTGTGACTGAGCCGTCCGCGTTCAGAGTCCCCAGATCATATAAGCCGCCTCTTTTTTCATCCCAGCCGTAGAGGAGCGCATGTTCCACCAATTGGCGTGCGGCTTCCCAGTAAGACGTTTTATCTTTCAGCTCGAGAGCATCGGCTGCTTCCACCATAAGGAAGCCGGCCTCCACATCATGCCCGAAGGAATCGGGGCTCGTGAGCGGTTTCCAATCCCGGCCGGTAAACTGAATCAGATAGCCGGGAGGAGAGAAGAACCTCCGTTGGCAAATATCCAGCATCTCCTGAAGCCTTTTCTTGAGGAGGGGATCAGGCCAGACCGCATAAAGCTCGGTGAGTGCTTCCAGAATATGGATGCCGGTATTCATGGATTTCTGGTCTTCTTTGGCCCCAACGGCGTTTCCCGATTTGGGATTGGCGGTCTTGCCATCAGGGCCGATATTCTCGAAGTACCCGCCATGCAGGGAATCATGGGCATACTTATCCATCCATTGAAACGCCTTTTGAGCGAGCTCCAAAGCTGCGGGGTCATGCGTGGCGCGATAGTTTGCGGCCAAAGCGTAAATACCGAAAGCGTGTCCGTACATCTGCTTGAAGGTATTCTCGGGCTGGCCATTGACGGGCACCTCCCAGAAAAAGCCGCCATCTTTCTCATCCCACATTTTTTGAGCCAGGTAAGCCGCGCCGTGACGGGTCATGGAGAGGTAGAGATCGGCCTTATCGGGAAAGCGTCGTGCCGCTTCTGCACTAGTCCAGGTGAGTCGGCTTTGATATACGATGCTTTTAGTTGCCCCGGGCTGTGGTTTCCAGTCGCGGGAGAAGTTTTCGATAAAGCCGCCGTTCTTTTCATCCAGAGCAGCCGGGAAGAATTTTTCCAGGATATGATCTTTGAGATTGGACTCCAGCTCCGCAGCCACTTTGAGATACACCTCTGCCGACGGTGCGGAAGGTGTCAGAGATTGGGCTGCTGGGGAACCGGGTTCATCAGCTCTTGCATTGTCGTGGGCGGCTCCAGCAATAAAGAGGAGAGCGACGAGAGAAAGAGTCCGGCCCAGAGAAATTCGATTTATCATTTTCATTATGCGCAGTTTTTTCCTGATTCATGCTTGTGAGAACCCGGAAAACTGATGCCCAGAAACGCTCTCAACATTAAAGCAGCCAACAAGATGCCCGAAAGGTGAGACAACCAATGAGTTTCATGCATGGAGTGCATGAAAAACTGAGTGGGCATGAGCTCCATTCCGGAAAGGTTTAAGAGGAGCCCCATCAGGATCGAACCGGTCGCGATTACGGCCAGATAGATGATGCCGGCTCTTGCTCCCAAAATTTTGAACATCGTCGTGACTGTGGCGGCGTTAACGGCCGGCCCCAACACGAGGAAAACCAATGCAGCTCCGGGAGAAATCCCCTTGAGCATCAGGGTTGCGGCAATCGGCACCGATGCCGTGGAGCAGACGTAAATAGGGATGGAGAGCAGAGCGATCACCCCAAATTCGTAGAAATAGTTGCCCTTGATATAATCAGCGCCCAGGTTTTCAGGCAAGAATTGCTGTGCCAGGGCGGCAATCGCGATTCCGAGGAACAGGGAACCTTTGACGCTGCTGAGCATCTGCAAAAAACCGAAGGAAAAGATATAACCGACTGAAGAAAGAAAACCGCGGGCTGCTCTTTTCTCCCCCATGAGGGCTCCTTCACTCTGGTTGCTGCAGCAGCTTTTAACGGGAGCCTCTTCTTTATGACAGCAGCAGCTTTTAACAGAGGACTCTGAGGGTTTTTCGGGAGCTGCGGTCTCAATTTCATGACCGGTCGCTTTCTGGATAAGGCTTCCGCCTGCGAGACCGGTGACCAATGCCAGAAAAGGGCGGATGAGGCCGAAGACCCAACCGAGCATACTGAAAGTCACGACGATGCTATCCACGCCGGTCTGGGGTGTCGCAATGAGGAAGGCTCCGGTGGCGCCTTTACTGGCCCCTTCTTTGCGCAAAGTAGCCGCAACGGGAATCGTGCCGCAGGAGCAGAGTGGCAGAGGAATCCCGATTAAAACGGCTTTCAGGATGGGCTTGAAACCGGCTCCGCTCAGGTGGCGTTTTATCTGTTCAGAAGAAAAGAAAAGCCCGACCAGTCCGGCCACAAAGAAACCGAAAAGAAGCCAGGGGGCCATCGTGGTGAACACGGACCAGAAGCTGAGGACGTAATCTTTGATGATATTCATTCCCTATTTCCGTTCATGCCGGATATTACACCAGTTTTGCTGATTTCTTCCTGTTCTTGCTCATAAAGTAGAGAACCGGAACGGCCATGCGGCTGATTAAGAGGGATGCGACTTCGCCCGCCATGAGCGAGATGGCAAGCCCCTGGAAGATGGGGTCAAAAAGGATGACTCCGGCACCCACCACCACGGCCAGCGCGGTCAGGAGCATGGGGCGGAATCTTACGGCTCCAGCATCGATCACGGCCTCATCCAGAGGCATTCCTTCTTGCATACGAAGCTCAGTGAAATCTACCAGAATAATGGAGTTGCGTACGACGATTCCGGCCCCGGCCATAAAACCGATCATGGAGGTGGCTGAGAAGAAAGCGCCCATCAGTCCGTGAGCCGGCAGGATTCCAATCAGGCTGAAAGGAATGGCGATCATCACGACCAGGGGTGTCATGAAGGACTTGAACCAACCGACCATCAGGATGTAAATGAGGATGAGGACGGCCCCAAAGGCCAAGCCCAGATCACGGAAGACTTCAATCGTGATATGCCATTCTCCGTCCCATTTCATGGAGGGCTGCCCGTCGCTGAAAGGCATGGCGGCATTATATATTTTGAGATCGGCAGAGCTTCCGCCGTAATCGCGCATATCCAGTTTGGCGAGCGCCTCATTCATCTTGAGGATGGCATAGACGGGGCTTTCCACAATTCCGGCCACGTCCCCAATCACGTAGGTGACCGGCATGAGGTTTTTGTGATAAATACTTTTATCGGCGATTTCTTCCTGAATGGAGACCAGTTCGCGCAGAGGC
Organism: Verrucomicrobia bacterium UBA1412; assembly: GCA_002305615.1. Taxonomy (GTDB): domain Bacteria; phylum Verrucomicrobiota; class Verrucomicrobiia; order Limisphaerales; family UBA1412; genus UBA1412. Next base: position 24,072 of record DBPU01000083.1, read on the forward strand.
ACCAAGGGTGAACCTTCGGCTGAGGCGGAGGGCTCGGGCAAGGCGTTAGCATCACCGGAACGAACACGAATACCCAAAAGCTCTTCGGGGGTGGTCTTGAGAGAGCGTGGAATTTCCAGCACGAGGTTGATATCTTCCTTCTCGCGGGGAATATGGAGCAGGTCTACGGATTGACCGCCCACAGCGATCCGGAGGGTTTGAGAGATGGTTTCAGCGCTGATTCCGTTGAGGGAGGCCTTCTCCTTATCCACGACGAAGCGTGTTTTGGGCTGATCTGCTTCCACGTACCAATCCACGTCGACGACTCCGGGCGTATTTTTGAAGATTTCGCGTACCTGAGTGGCCAGCTTCATGCGAGAGGCCTCATTGGGTCCGTAGATTTCGGCTACCAGTGTCTGGAGAACCGGAGGTCCGGGAGGAACTTCCGCCACAGCGATTCGAGCTCCGTATTTATCGGCGATTTCCTTGACTCTCGGGCGAATGCGTTTGGCGATATCGTGGCTCTGGGCCTTGCGTTTGTGCTTTTCGAGCAGGTTGACCTGAAGATCCGCCACGCTGGCGCCCTGCCGTGCGAAGTAATGGCGAACCAGACCGTTGAAGTTGAAAGGAGAAGCGGTGCCGACATAGATCTGATAATCGGTAATTTCGGGTTCTACCCGGATTGCTTCTCCGATTTCCAGAGCTGCCTGTGCCGTTTTTTCCAAAGCACTGCCTTCGGGCATATTCAGAATGATTTGAAACTCATTCTTATTATCAAAAGGAAGCATCTTGACCTTGACCCATCCCAGGGGGACGAGCACAAAGGCGGCCAGCAAGAGGGCAACAATTCCGATGAGGAACATCCACCGTAAACCCGGATGGTGGATGAGAGGATCCATGATTTTACGATAGAAGCGGGTGAAAGCGTCTTCTTCGTGTTCAAAGTGGCTGTGATGCTCCGGCTCCTGCTGGTTTTGCTGTGGAGGTGAAGTTTTGGCATGTGCGGATTCTATATGGGCTTTGAGGCGTTCCTCCCCGTTCCACCAGCGCAGCATCCGGATCGAAGCCCAAGGGGTGACGATAAAGGCAATTAAAAGCGAAAAGAACATCGCAGCGCTAGCTCCGATCGGGATCGGCCGCATATAGGGTCCCATGAGACCTCCGACAAATGCCATCGGGAGGACTGCGAAAATTACGGCAAAAGTGGCCAGAATGGTCGGGTTGCCGACTTCTCCCACGGCCTCTACGGCGATTTTATGCCAGGCTCTATCCTTGTTATGGGGCAGATGGAAGTGACGCACAATGTTTTCCACGACGACTATGGCGTCATCGACCAGGATACCGATTGAAAAAATGAGGGCAAAGAGAGTAATCCTGTTCAGGGTAAAGCCATAGAGGAGGAAAACCAGAAGGGTCAAAGCCAGAGTGGCCGGGATCGCTATTCCCACGATGCCGGCTTCCCGCCAACCCAAAGCCAGGACGATAAGGATGGAAACGCTGACAATGGCGATAGCCATGTGAAAGAGGAGCTCATTGGATTTCTCGGAAGCCGTTTTGCCATAATGACGGGTAACGGTGACGCCGACTTCCTCGGGAATAATCGTCCCTTTCAGGGTCTCCACTTTACGGAGGACTTCATCAGCAACGAGAATGGCGCTGGCGCCCGGACGCTTGGCAATGCTCAGAGTGACGGCCGGTTCTTTTTTCCCGTCAAAGCTTGAGGGCTCTGCAGCGCCGAAACCAAAAAAGACATACTGAGAGGGCTCTTCGGGGCCATCCATAATTTCAGCTACCTGGCGAAGATAAACCGGTTTGCCGGAAAAAACACCGACGACGACGTTGCCAACCTCTTCGGCAGATTGGAGAAAAGCGCCTGTTTCAACCACGATTTCCTGATTGGCGGTGGTCAACCCCCCGGAGGCAAATTGACGGTTTGCCTGCTGGAGCATCGGCACAATACCGACCGAGCTCAGGTTTCGCGAAGCAAGCTTGGAGGGATCCAGCAAGATGCGGAGAGTTCTCCTGGCACCGCCAATGACCGTGGTCTCGGCTGCCAGAGGTATCTGCTTGATGGAATCCTCCACCTGGGCCGCGAGCCGCCTCAGCTCCAGATGATTGTAAGAGCTGCTGTGGAAAGTGAGCGCCAGGATCGGTACGTCATCAATCGACTTGGCTTTGATGAGAGGAGCTCCCACGCCATGAGGAATGCGGTCAAAGTTAGATTGTAATTTCTGATTGAGTTTGACGAGGCTCTTTTCGACATCTTCACCTACTTTGAAGCGGACGATGACGAGGCTCTGACCCGGTTGCGAGGTGGAATAGATATATTCGACCCCGGGAATTTCCCAGAGCAGTTTTTCCATGGGGCTGGTGGCTCGTTGCTCGACTTCCTGGGCACTGAAGCCGGGCATGGAGACCATGACATCCACCATCGGAACTTTGATTTGGGGCTCTTCCTCACGCGGGAGCATGATGACGGCGGCCACGCCCAGGAGAATGGAGATAATAATGACCAGGGGCGTCAGCTTTGAATCAATAAAAGCTGCTGCAATCCGACCAGCTATCCCGAGAGACTGCTTATCCTGAGATTCGGGCTTCATTGGAGCACCTCCACCGGCTGCCCGTTGGAGAGAAGTGAGGCGTTCTGGGTAGCGATCCACTCACCGGCCTCCAGACCCGCCAGAATTTCGATCTGGTCGTCCATTCGCTTGCCTGTTTTGACAATACGGAGTAGCGCTTTTCCATCTTTAACGACAAAGACCAGGTCTAATTGCCCGCGTTGGACAATGGCGCCAGCGGGGGTAAAGAGGGACTGAGCTAAACCAATGGGGACAGATACTCTGCCAAACTGCCCGGAACGCAATCCCGGCTGCGATTGTAAATCAAGCTTCACCGGGAAGGTGCGGCTGTTGGGGTCTCCCACCGGAGCGATTTCGCTGACGGTGCCCGTGAGGCGGTTCGTGATGGAGGAAATTTGAACATCAAGTTGATCGCCTAAATGAATTCTATCGAGGAGACCCTCGGGTATATCCGCTTCCAACCGCAATGCCAAGGGGTCCTCCAGCTCCAGAAGGGGCTTGCCGGGAGAGGCCAAATCACCCACATCCGCCAGTTTTCGAGTGACGATTCCGGTAAAGGGGGCATTGATTACGGTGTAACCGAGCATGGTTTTGGCCTCCAGTGCCTGGGAATCGGCAATCCGATAACGAGACTCGACCTGTTCATACTCCTGCTGAGTAATGACCTCATCTTTTCTCAGAGCTTCGTACCTTTTCCATTCCGAAAGGGCCTGTTCGCGTGCTGTCACGGCTTGATCATGACGGGATCTGATCTCCTGGGCATCGAGCTCTATGAGGGGATCCATTTGGGCAACTTCCTGGCCCACCTGAGCTGAAATAGTTTTGATACGCCCGCTGACCTTGGCTTCGATCATAGCCTTCAACTTGGAACGAACCGTGCCTGCCACTTCATCTTTCTGCTGATAAGAACGGCTTTGGACCTGCTCGACCCGTATGGAAGCCGTCGGTAATTTAGCAGTCTGGGAGGGTGGTTCCGATTTGCCACATCCGGAAAGGAGGATTAAGGTCCCCGAAAGGAGGACGCAGAAAAGATGAGTCGTCATGTATTTCATATTTTAAAAGCTAACAGGTTCGCTGCTGAGGTCTCCATCTTTGCATAACACCCCCTTTGCAAAAACGTTGTCTTTGCAGGTAAGTAGCTAGCCACACTCAGCATCACGTTTAAAAAGTAGATGCACATGAGGGGATTGTCAAGAGAGGGTAAGTCACCAAATACCATGTTTGAGCGCCAGCCTTCTCTTAACAGGGAGAATGTGTTTAGGTTTTCTGCCAGGCAACCAAAACTTCCTGCAGGTAGCCCTTGCGGAGACGAGTCGTCCAGCCCTGGCTTCTCAGGAGTTTCTGAAAATTGCGCAAATCATGGAAATGACGCTGATGAACCTTGCCCTCAGAGCGATGGATTCGGCCAATGACCTGAAATCCACGCGGAGAAAAATCGGCCAACACGATTTTGCCCTTCGGCTTCACAACGCGTTGCATTTCCACGAGTACCTGCTCAAAGTGGGGGATATGATGGATGGCGTTCATGGTCAAGACCGCATCAAAAGTCGTATCAGGCCAGGGTAGTGAGGCTGCATCTTGAATGAGGTAACGTATTTTGCCCTGTATCCCGGCATAGGCGGCATTAAGCTGTGCAAAGTATTGCTCTTCGGCTGAGACATCCAGCGTGGTGAGCTCTTTGACATGAGGAGCCACCGCGGTCATAAAGCGCCCTTTGCCGGTGCCGATTTCCAGAACCGAGTCGCCCAAAGGCAAGGATTGCTCCAGTACGAATTTAATTCCCTCTTCGAAATCATAACCCAATGCCCTGGCTCGGGTATTCCTTTCAACCAGGCGATTATGATTTTCGATGACTTCTGAACTTAACTCCTTTGTTTCCTGTTCGCTTTCCATATATTTATCTAAGTCTGTTGTAAAAGATCCATTATTTGACGTGGACGGGCATATCCGTTGTCGGTAGCGATTTGGCGTAGTGTTTGCTCGCCGGACGCTTTGATTCCCTGATTACCAAGCAGCTTCAGAGCACTGCTGAGGGAGATGCCTTGTTGTGTGCAGTATTGCTCGAGTGTCAGGGAACCTGCACCACCACCGCCTCCTCCACCGGAGCCGCCGCCACCGCCGCCTCCGCTACCACCGCCGCCACCACCAAGACCTCTACCCATTGAGCCTCGTTGCCTTGACTCCGAGAGAGAGTTGCCTTGTATGATTTCATAAATCTCCCGGGGAGAGCGTTTGTTTTTTTCTGCAATTACCTGTACGACGGTTTCCTCGGTGAAATCAGTCATTCCCGAAGCATGTAGGCGCTCAATGGCCGTGGGTGTTTCGATTTGGGCCTCCCGTGCCAGCTCCTTCAGCGTTAGGAGTTCGGCATGGGGGATGGGGCCCTGCCTGAGGGAGTCAGGCCAACTCCTCCCAATTTTTTCTCCTAACTCGACATATTGGGCGAAAGGAGGCAGGTTGAGACGCGTCCCGAAATAGATAATCAGGCAGATCAATAGTGCGAAAAACCACTCCCAACGGAAACTAAAGCGGGAGGTTATGCGGTTTTTGAGGTAGCTCAGAAGCGCTTTCCAGTTGAAGACCAGGTGCACTATGGAGCTGAAAACAAAGAGAAGCGAAAAGCAGAGATGCAGCGCCTTCCACTCATCTTTAGTTAGTGTTGAAATTGTCCAATGAGTCCAATTGGCAATTCGCCCCGGAGGGGACATGTAAAGGATAGCGCCGCTCAAAACCAGGATACAGAAAGATAAGGCTACGATAAGAGAGGTAAGCGCTCTCCATGAGAAAGGTTTGCAATGGGGTGTTGTCTGGTTGTCTTTCATCATGCTCTTAGTTTGGCGAATCAGGAGTCCTGAGTCAAGACAGGACACTGAGACGGGGTTAAGGAATTTTGAATCAGAGTGTGCTCATGCATATGCTCTTGAGATTCGTGAGCTGCATCTTTCGGATGGCCAAAATACCCCAGCAAAAACGCAACACTTAAACCGATCAGGAGGGAAAAGGTCAGTTTTAACCTGTCGTGTGTATGGAATTGCAATTCCGGGAGCAGGTCAGCACAGGCAATACACAGAAAAGTGCCTGCGCAAAAGGCCAACGCATTGCCTTGAATGACTGGATGCGTCTGGGCTATTGAGGCGATTCCCATGTAAAAGAGCAGGGCTGCCAGAGGTGTTACAAGCGCAAAGAGCAGGTTGACTATCTGTTGCAGCGAGCGGGGGCGGCCTTCAGCGGTCATTAGTGTCGAGATAGCCGCGGCTCCAAAAGGTTTGTGCAGAATGACAGCCAGTGCTACACCCAGACTCGTCCAGATGTTTTGTGTTGGATGGACGGTAAAAGAAGCGGCTGTGGCCAGCACGATTCCGTCGACCAGAGAGTGAAGAGATAGACCCACCGCTGTGCCCAGCCAGGAGATACCTGTGTGATGTGCTGCGTGTGAATGGGGCTTGTCCGGAGTGTGTTGATGGTGGTCATTTATTGAGCTGCCGGTGGCTTGAGGCTTGGGGGCCGAATCTGTTTCCAGAGAGTGATGATGGTGGTAAAGGAACAGTCTCTGAAGGAAGAACATTAGTAGAAAGCCGCACAATACCCACCGCATGGTTCCGGCTGTCGAGTTGTTTTGATGGACTGCGTGGGGGATAAAGTTCAACAGGCCTATCCCCAGCATCAAACCTGCCACAGCGCTCAAAGCGATTTGTAAGCGAGTGTGGTTCAGTCGTAGAGCCAGGATAAACCAGCCCCCCATCAGGGCGATCAGAAAGACCGCTACGCAATAGATGAAGAGCATGTGTGAGGGTGTCAAGAGTGTGTCCATATTTCTATATTTCTATGTCAGCTTTACAATCAGCGTGTTGCTGGTTTGCAAGGTTAGTTCGGGAGATGAGTTTTTTAATGGTGAAACCATCTCCCGCACTGTTTAAAAACCGTTTATTGGTTTTTCGCTAATTGAGCCAGCTGCAGCCCGATTTTTTCCAGGCTCTGGCTTAATCCCTCTACTTGCTTTTGGAGGTTATTGAATTTTTGCTCCATAGAGTTCTCCTCCGTCGTTCCGGGGACGGCGGGTGAAGGAGGTTCTGGCACCATAGCCGACTGATTCCAAGAGGGCATGGCATTGCCTTGGAAGCGGCGAGCTCCGCGTCCCCAGCCTCTTCCGCCACCTTGGCCTCCACCCCAAGCTCTTCCTCCGCCCATCGGGGCCGAGGTCCAACCGGGTTGATTATTTCCTGCGCAATATCCTGCGCCTCGACCGCTCATCGGTCCTTGGCCCATAGGGCCTGTTCTATCTCCACCTGGCATAATCTAATTCCTTTCGTTTGTAGGTTGTTAGGTTGTTTATATTCGATTTTTACAGGGAAAAGCCTCTTCGGTTAAGGAGGGTAATGGCTCTTTCGGTTTCACTTTTTAGCCTTGAGACTGGCCACGTCCGCGCCCTTGGCCTTGTCCCCGGCCTCCACCACCTCCCATGCCGCGACCCATGCCGCGGCCTCCGCCGGAGGCTCCGCCCTGACTCTGACCCTGTGCCTGGCCTTGACCACGACCTTGGCCGCGACCGCCTCCACAGGGTCCCATTCCTTTGCCGGCCCTGGGTCCTTGACCCATTGGTCCGGTTCCATCTCCCATTGGTGCCATTTTTTATCCTTTCTGATTTGGGTTATTGTTTTGAATTACCGTCTCGGCCGGAACCCGTTGATTCTCGGCTTCAGAAGCGGTAAAAGTATTTTTATTAACGACCAGGCTTCCCACTCCACTGCCAATATGGTTACCAACCAGAGGGCATTTCACCTTGAGGAGGAAGTAGATCGGGCGTGGATAGCCCTCCAGAGTTTCATAGTTAGCCTGGCCTTTGGCTATGACCATATCAGCCTTTTTAAATCGTTCGACGAACTCGGGACTGCAGTAATCGAGCAGGGTGCCCGGGCCATCATTGCCGTTATCAATTACCTGACATAATTCGGTTAAACCCGCTGCCTGTGCATCTTCCATCAGCGCATCATTGATGGCTGGCCCCGCTTTTACCACCACGGTGATATGTTCCGGGTTCAGGAGTTCAATGAACAATCGGTCAAAGATCAGCTCTCCGGCATTATCGGCCAAATAGAGAATGTTTTTGGCTTTGGCTAAAGCATTGAGGAATTCTCCGATATCACCCATCAGGGGAGAGTGATAGGATTTTTCCAGTATAGAGGGAATATCCGAGGTGTTCAGGATCGCGTTGACTCCGTAATCGATGATGTTGCCTGCGATAGCCATGCGTACTGCATTGATCAGGGGAGCATCGGATTTGAGAATTATTTCTTTCCACTTCGGGTAGAGTTCCCACGCCATGCGATTGGATTCGCGTTTGATTTGGAGATAGGGGTCATCCTGCCCCGTATATTTCCGTACTTGTCGATATATCCATTGACTGAGCAGAGGAGCCTGCCTTAAATTCAGATTACTGGCATAGCTGAGGGTTTCACGCAGGACTTTTTCCTGAATGTCCTCGTCTGATGTGACCATCCGAGTGACCATCAAGCTTTGACGGACAAGGCAGGGAATACAATCTAAAGAGCATTTCATCGAGCCACCTCCCCAGTTATCTGGAGCGAATCTAATTTTTTTGGCAAATCCATGTTATATATTTTTTTGATGTCTAATTTTATGGCCGCGGCCATGACGATGGCGGTAGCCATGGTGGAAGGAGCAGTGATCTGCATGACAACCCGGCATTTTAAACTGTGGCTGGTCAAGGGTGTCTGCGAGAAAAGCCGAGACCACCTCAACAATGTTACCACAAATATGTGGTAAAACCTGTATTTTAGATCGAAGCAATTTCTGCAATAAAGGTTGAGAGACCGCTCCGCAAATCAGAATATCCACACCAGAGTGCCTCAGGTCCGCCACGAGCGAATCGAGCGAGGAGTGTTCAATAAGAACCTCCTGATGACTGACCTGGATATTCTCCTCGCAGTGAACAATCCAAAACCGAGTCGCCACATCCAGCACGGGGGAAACACGCCCCATCCAAGTTGGAATACCAACCACCACGAAAGAGGGAAGAGCTCAAAGGGTGCCAGGAGCGAAAAAATAGAGGAAAACTATATTTATAAATATCTAATAATAAGTATATTATAAAATATTATAAATCTTTAAATCGATAAAAAAGGCCCAAGTTTTGTGTCCTTTATTCGGGTAAAAGTATTGCAAAATGCAATGCTTTTAAACCTCTTCACTATTAGAAAAATCCGGACGAGTTTTTAAGGTCTTCATTTTGCGAAAGAGAGTGCTGGGGTTGATTCCCAGCTCTTTAGCGACTCGTGTTTTGTTGCCTCTGTTGCGTTTCAATGATTCACGGATCATCATTTCTTCCATTGCGTCAAGCGTCATTGGTGTGGCGATAGGTGCAGAACCGGCTGCGGAAGAGCTGCGCAATTGAGGGGGCAAATGTTGCATTTCAATGAGACCTCCCTGGCAAAGAACGAAGGCATGTTCGATGATATTTTGCAGTTCGCGGATATTTCCCGGGAAATCGTATTCCATGAGTCGCCTCAGAACATCGGGAGAGACATCGCAAATATCTTTACCCTGCAAGCAATTAAAATGGGTGATGAAATGCTCAATCAGCAGGGGGATATCCTCCCTGCGTTTGCGCAAAGATGGGAGTTCTATTCGGATGACATGGATTCGGTAGAAAAGGTCTTCCCTGAATTTGTTTTCCCGAACCAGTTTCTCCAGAGATTTATTGGTTGCAGCCATGATTCTCGCGTTGGTCGTTACCGGTTCGAGCGAGCCCAGCGGCTCATACGTTTTTTCCTGAAGGACGCGGAGTAAGCGGACCTGCATGGCCGGAGAAATATCGCCTATTTCATCCAAAAAAAGGGTACCGTCCTGAGCCAGAGCCAAACGGCCGGGCTTATCTTTACGCGCATCGGTAAAGGCTCCCGCTTTATAGCCAAACAACTCGGATTCCAGCAATGTATCTGGGAGGGCGCCGCAATTGAGGGCCACCAGCTTTTTGGATCGCTGCTTGGATATGTTATGTATTGCTCTGGCGACCAGCTCTTTTCCCGTACCACTTTCGCCTTCAATAAGTACTGTGCTTTGTCCCTGAGCGATAGCAGGGAGCAGGTCAAAGATTTTGCGCATGACAGGGCTGCGACCGATAATTCCGGCGAATTGATTTTGTTCCTGAACCTGACGATGAATCTCATCGACCGCCCGTAAATCTCTGAAGCTTTCCACTCCGCCCAGAATGTTGCCCTGGTCATCTTTGAGAGCTGCAGTGGAGATACTGACTGGGATTTTTGCCCCTTTGGCATTCACGATGTAGACAACCTTATTGATGATGGGCTGACCTGTAGCGAGGGTTCGCTTCAATGCGCAGCCACTTTCGCAAATACTTGTCCGGAAGACATCGCAGCAGCGGCGTCCGATCGCTTCTGCCTGTTCGATATTGGTGATTTGCTCTGCAGCCTTGTTGAAGGAGCGAATACACCAGTTATTATCGACCGTGAAAATTCCATCCGGGATGTAATCCAACAGTTCTTTCTGCATAACCTTCTTCAGGGTACCGAGGGGAATTGCAAAATGCAACAGCTAATTCATTATGTATTGCATTTTGCAATTTAACACACATCGTGGAAGTCATCCGGGGGAGCTCTGCATACCCGGATTTTGGTCCCCCTGAGCGGGGCTCAAGAGCTCATTTATCGGCGAAAACCGCTGCCGTGAATTTGCGGTCCCGTCGGGGTAAAATAAAAATTTCTGAAAAAGAAAAAACATCCTTTACAGGGGGACGCATTACTGCTCTAATGAGCGCGGTTTATGATGAGTGCTGTTAAAACATTGCCTTTAGTGATTGCACTGGCGGGTGCGGTTGTCCTCACCGGATGTGAGGGTCCTGCTACCAAGATGGGGCGTGGCATTTCCAACACTGGAGAACTCCTTCGTTGGGGTGAGCTGCGCTATGAAATGGAGCAAGGGGCCGTCTGGGATGGCCGTAGCGGTGTGACCAAAGGTTTTCTGAAGGGTTTTTGCCGCTCTCTGGCCCGTACGGGTATTGGAGTTGCTGAGATCGTGAGTAGTCCTTTTGGTCCTTATGACAAGGGTTTTATGTACCCTGCATATCCTCGCTATCCGGATAACTACACCCCAACCCCCATGGCGGACACCATGTGGGATCCGGGTTCTGATATCGGTTTCGGTCCTCGTGGAGACGTGGTTCCGTTTATCCCGGGTAGCCGCTTCAGTGTTTTTGAATAAAAGAGAGTTTCTCTTTTGCTAAAGACCGCCCGGTCCCTGGTTGATACCTCGGCCGGGCGTCTTGTGTTATTTCTATGGCCTTATACTCCAGCCCCAGCAAGGTCAATCTGATATTGAATATTCTGGGTCACCGTCCTGACGGATTTCATGACCTGGAGACTCTTTTCTATCCCGTACCGATTTTTGATCAATTGGAGCTGGAGAGGAGCGGCGGAGTATTCCGTTTTACCTGCAACACGGACCGCGTTCCCACCGGACCGACGAATCTGGTTTATCGGGCGGCAATGCTCTTCTTTGAAAAAGCGTCGATTCAGCCCGAGGGACATATTCACCTGATCAAAAATTTACCTGCAGAGGCGGGGCTGGGAGCCGGCAGTGCCAATGCAGCCTTCACTCTGAGAGCGCTAAACCGGGAGTATGATCACCCGCTGGAAGAGACGCAGCTGAGCCAGTTAGCCTCCTTGCTGGGTTCGGATGTTCCTTTTTTCCTGCAGGATGCGCCGGCTATCGGGCGCGGACGTGGGGAAAAACTGGAGATATTGAGTTCCTTGCCCGCCTTATCCGGGAAAGGGATGATCCTCATAAAACCCGGTTTTGGGGTATCCACAGCTTGGGCATATAAAGAATTGGCCCGATATCCTTCCGATCAAAAGGGACGGCCGGGCAGGGTGGATGAGTTGGTTAGGTCGTTGACCGAGAAGACGCTCACGGAAAGCGCACCCCTATTTTACAATTCTTTGGAAGCGCCCGTTTTGCCCCAATATCCTCTATTGGCTGAGTATCAGAAGTTCTTGAGGGAGCATGGAGCCGATGTTACACTTATGAGCGGGAGTGGGTCTACCACGTTTGCTTTGGTTTCCGGTCGGGTTGCTGCGGAAAGATTGGCTGACCAATTCAAAGAGCGGTTTGGCTCTGATTTTTGGGTTGCGATAGCTGAACTGTGAGCCGGCGGGTATTTCTTGTCGATTTGCCGGGTGAAAAGAGATTCAGCTCTTAGGAAGGAAGTTATTTAAAGATTTTTTTATATGGCAAATGCTTATCAAATTATCGTTTGCGGGAGCCTGGTGCCGGATCCGCTTCAGACTCTGGAGCCGATTTCTACCCCCGGCGGTCCTGCGTTGAAGAATGAGTTGATGTTGCCTGCGGCGCTTGACCCCTGGGCTGGGCACGCACTTTTTGAGGCTGCAAATCTCGCGAAACAGAATCCCGGTTCCCAAGTTTGGCTGGTGAGCCTGGGCCCCAAGGCAAAACTTCAGCAGCTAATGATGAGCGTGGCTCAAAAGGCGGCTTTTACTTTTGTACCTGTGGAAGGCAATGCGGGCGGATTCATGAGTTCGGTTGACTGCGCTTCAGCTCTGGTGAAAGCGATTCAGGGCATTGCAGGGTTGGATATGGGACGCGTTCTGCTTTTTGGCGGATGGGAATCTGCCTCTCGTGGAGCCGGTTCTACGCTTCAATTGGTAGGCGATGCTCTTGGAATTCACGATCAGTTCATGGGCGTTGATGAGATTAAAGTCCGCGAAGATGGTTCCTTCACTGTTTTAGAGCGTGTGGAAGGGGCTTGCCATCAGGAGAGTCTCTGCGCGGGTGCGCCTGCGGTACTGGGTTGGGCTACGGGTAACCTGCCCGAGCCGACCAACAACCCACAGGTAGGCATGATGAATATGCGCTCAATTATGCCGGCTTTGCAGAAAGCTGTTAAAGCAGAGGTGGGCCTGGACGGCGTGGAATATGTTTCCGTGAGTCTGCCCAAACAGTTGCGCGACACCCGTATCGTCAAAGATATGCCGACGGATGAGATTGCGCGTGAAATTGTGGAATGGATCAAAAAGTAAACGGAGGCGGTAGAATGGAAAAGATTTTATTATTAGGTTTTGCAGATCAGGCTTCCTCCAAACTTTTGGCGGAAGGTGCGACTGTTGCAGCTAACTTAGCGGCATCTTTGGGCTGCTCCTGGGAAGTGGCTCTGATAGGTGAAAAAGTTCAGGAAGCGGCCAATACTCTGGGCGGTAGCGGTGCGGCCAAATTTTACGGAGTAGAAGGCGAGGATTTCGCTTTCGCCCGTTATTCAAGTGATCTACCTGCGGCTGAAGCTTTACTCAAAGAGAGTCAGGCAACCGTCATCCTGGTCCCCGGCAGCAGCCGGGGTAATCGGGTGCTGTCTGCCCTGGCAATGCGTTTGGGCGGCCGTGCCGATACGCATATTACCTCTGTAACGGCGAAAGAAGGCAAGGTTTTGGCTAATCGCTGGTTTTATCGTCAGCGTATGGAGGCTTGTTTCAGTCGTCCGCAGCGTCCCTGGGTCATGGGGTTGGAGCCGGGCAATGTGGCCCCTCAAACTTTCAGCGCAAGCTCGGTACAGGTGCAGATGCTTTCAGTCGCACTGCCGGATGCGGCCAAACGGACAAAGGTTTTGGGTTTGAAATACCCTGCTGGAACGGCCCAGACAATCCGCCCGGATGCGAAGTTGCTCTTTGTAGCAGGAGCCGGCTGGACCAAGAAACAGGCAGATGGACAGATTCATGCCTCAGAAGCTGAAAAAGCAATTTTAGATTTCCTCAGCAAGGCTCAGGCCTCTCTGGGAAGCACGAAATCTCTGGTAGATCAATCCGGAGAAGGAAATGCCGTTCTGAGTTTCATGACTCACCTGAACCAGGTAGGGCAGACGGGCAGTACGCCCCGCCATTCCAAGGGTCTGGCGACCTGCTGCCACGGTGAGGAGCCTCATGTCGTCGGATGGCGTTTCGTTACTGAGCGCCGTGCGGTCAATACGGACGCCAATTGTGGATGGGCTCGGGGTAAAACCGATGTTCTCTACGTGGCGGATGCCTTTGAGGTCATGAAGAAGGTCAATGAAATTCTCTCTGCATAAGAGAGACTTGTATTAAATAAATTACTCAATAGTACCGGGGGTAAGTGTTTCAAGCGCTTGCCCCCGGTGTATTTTTCTCCGTTTGCAATAGGCGTTTTTGCGGAGTATAATTTGAACATGAGAGTGCGTTTGTTGACACACCTTTCCACAAGGAGAGTTCTTTGGGTTCTGGGTATGCTGATTTTGTTCGGCATGGGTGCGAAATTACCTGCCGATGTTCTCCTTAGAAATGCGACCTTGAAGGCGGATAAAAGCGCCTCGAATTTTAACGCCATCCGGCAGGTCCGGCCCTCAAGTGGCTCTCAGGGAGCTCTGCAAATTTTTACCTTTAACGCGCCTCTCAGCGAACTTGAAAGAGCGGTTTTAAAAAAACAGGGGATTGAGCCTCTGCGCTATTTTCCCAACAACAGCTGGATTTGCAGGGTGCGTCCCTCTGAAAAAGTCGAAGCGGCAGCCTCTGATGATTCCTTTTTATCCGAGCTCGTTATCTGGAGCGGGGAATACAAGCCCGAATATAAAATACTGAAAAGCATCATGGATACTCCGGGATGGAATCTTTCCGGGACGCCTCAGAAAATCCGTGTGATTCTGGCTCAGGATACCTCTGAAGAGGAAATTGAGAGTCTGAAGAAACTGATTCACTCCCCGGGCCAAACGGGGAAGCAGGGGAATGCGATTTTTTTAAACGGTCTGGCAACCGGAATGGTCCTCGAAGAGCTTATCTTGAACCCTAATATCCTCTGGATAGAGCCAGCCGCAAAGCCGAAGCTGCTTGGTGAGGTGGCCGCCAAAATTATTGAGGGAGACAGCGGGGCGGGGCATCTCACTTTTGCACAAGATCTCGGTTATGACGGCAGCGGAGTGGTGACGGCCGTTGCAGATACGGGAATGGATTCTGGGCGACTGGGCTTTCTCCATCCGGATTTGAATGACCAAATTAAAGCGCTCTTCTTCTACGGCGATGTGATTTCGGCTGCTGATGAACATGGACATGGGACTCATGTAGCCGGTTCTGTGGTGGCTAACGGGATGTTGGGCTGGGGTACGGTCAATGATGATGGTTATCTTTTCGGACTGGGCACGGCGCCGGGTGCGAAACTGGTTGCTCAGAGAATAATCGATAAAACGGGTTCTTTGTTTCTGACAGAAGACTTCCAACAACTGGCTTTAGATGCGTATCGCGAAGGGGTGAGCGTCGTCAACAACAGCTGGGGTGCGGAGCAGAGTGGCCGCTATGACAGCTATGCAGCCGAGTATGACGGATTGGTGAGGGATTCGGATTTTCAGGCAGAGGGGAGTCAGGAAATGGCTTATATTTTTGCTGCAGGAAACAGCGGACCGGGTACTCAGACCCTCATCACACCGGGTGTCGGCAAGAACGTCATTACGGTGGGTGCCAGCCAGAGTGCTCGCGAAGTGCTCTATATTTATGAGGATGGAATTGATGCCATGGCTGATTTTTCCAGTCGTGGACCGACTGAGGATGGGCGCTACAAACCTGATATTGTGGCTCCGGGAACCTGGATATCCTCGACTCGGTCTTCCTCGGCACCGGAAGGTAACGAGTGGCTTGGGATTGATGATCACTATACTTATATGGGCGGGACGAGTATGGCCAGCCCTCTGGCTACTGGTGCTGCAGCGGTCATTATTCAATATTTTCGGGAAATGTGTGGAGAGCAAAGCCCTTCTCCCTCTTTACTGAAAGCGCTCATGATCAGCACTGCGACGGACATGAATGATGACTATGGTACGCGTCCGGTTCCTAATAATGATGAAGGATGGGGACGACTCTGGCTGCCGGAGGTCATCGGATCAGACCGGATTTTTCTTTGCGAAAACCAGTCTGTTTTGCTCCGCCAGGGAGAGCAATGGAGTCGGGAGGTTCTTATAAAAAGCTCAGAAGAGCCTCTCAAAATAACGATGGCTTACACGGACGTGCCCGGGTTGCCTTCGGCGGTTTTATCGTTGGTGAACGATCTGGATTTGCAGGTCACCGCTCCAGATGGAACGGTTTATTACGGCAACCAGTTTTTGAACGGGAGTTCAATCCCGGGCTCTTCTCCCGACCGCAGGAACAATGTGGAAGGTTTTTACCTGCCAGAGCCGATGCCCGGAATGTACACGGTGAGTATCACGGCGTTTCGGGTTTCGGAGGATGCCAGAACGGATACAGCGGAAATTGATCAGGATTTCTCGCTGGTGATTGCTGGCGATCTCGCCATTGAGAGCGAGCAAAACCTGATTTGTCTGGAGGGTTCCGAGCCGACCCCGTTGCCCAGCCGGGGAATCCTTTTGATGGATCGGGGGTTCTACCGTGACAGGGATAATATTCTCGTGACCTTGTACGATGCGGATTTGGATCCAAAAGGAAAAGTCACTGTCACGGTAACATCGGATTCATTTCCTCAGGGCAGAAAGCTGGATTTGCTCCCAATAGGCGGATCGGGATTTGCCGGAAAACTGAGAACGGTAAATGCACTGGTGGATATTATTTTAGAGGATGACATGCTTCCTGTTTTAGATGGAGAAATGATTATCGCTACCTATTATGATGCCCATCCGGAGGCGGTTATTACGGCAACAGCTCTGACGGACTCGATGCCGCCGCAGGTAGTTGCCCAGGAATCCTGGTTTTCTTTTGGGAAGATCACGATTTATTTGGAGACCGATACACTCAGCAAGACCTCGATTCGTTATGGCTCTGACCGGGTCTTGGATAAAGAGGTGACTGTGCCCGGTTATCGCTTGGAGCATGAGTTCTATTTATCAGGTTTGCAGGAGGGCGTGTACTATTATCTGATTGAAGCGGTGGACCAGGCCGGAAACGTGACGATTGAGGATAATAACGGAGAGTATTTTACATTCCAGGTAGAAAAATCTGCCAGCATCCTGCTGGTGGATGGAGTCAGCTCCATGAGTTCTGGAGAATTATTCGGCTTTGAAATTATTCCTCCGCCTTTAAGCGGTTACACGGATCCATTGGATGCGCTGGGCTACAGCTATGAGCTCTGGAGCCTGGATGAGATGGGTTCACTGCCGCTACTGGAGGATTTGATTGCCTATGATGCAGTAATCTGGAGGCTTAATGACATGAACTATCTGGATCTGGTGAGCTCCTATCTGATTCCGTCGGAAAATCTGGAGGCTATTGTCGCTTATGTTCAGAGAGGTGGGGCCTTTTTCCTTTCTTCCATGGAGATACTGAGCTGGGGAAGCCCCGCTTTTCAAAATCAGGTTCTGCATGTCGCTTCTTATACTGAGGATACGGAAGCTCCTTTCATTTTAGGAGTGCCGGGCAGCTCTATTGGCAACTCGGTCGATCTCTGGTTGGATTATTCGGAGTTCCCGAGGGTTTCAGATTTCTATGAGCTGGGCCCCGATTTGTCGGATACGTTCGTTGTGGGGGAGGGTGCATCTGCAGTTTTTCACGGAGAGCTTGGAGCGGTCGGTGTTCAATACCCGTCCAGCTCTGTGGAGGCAACTTCCGGCCGCACCGTGTTTTTCAGTTTCCCGATAGATGCCATCCCGATGGAGGGAGATTTTCCCAATAACCGAGTGGAAATTTTTAGACGGGTGCTTCAATTTTTGTGCCCGGGACTTGATGGCTATGGGAGCCTTGCGTTTACTGATTCGGCTTATACGGTTCCCTCGCTGGCGACGATTGAATTGGCCGATTCGGATTTAGCCGGGATGGATGGGGTTGCCATACAGGTCTATACCGATTCAGATGCCGAGAAGCGCGAGCTCAAGCTTTTGCCCTCAGTTTATCCGGGAGTATTCCGGGGCTTTATCGCGCTGAAGGATCTCGGCCAAGTGCCTTCAGAGGAATATCTTCGGGCGGCGGATGGTGATTTCCTCTATGCAGAATATCTTGATGAATCACAGGGGCGAACCGAGAAGATTCAAGTGGAAATAGACACCATTGCTCCAACCATCAGCGAGACCTCCATCGAGCTGGATTATATGGATGGGAAGATATCCTGGTTGACGGATGAGATGTCTGATTCGTTAGTCGAGTTTGGCGAGACTCCCTCTCTGGGACGCTCGGTTTACAATGAGGTTTTTACCTATACGCATTCTCTCACAATCACGAAATTACTACCGGATAAGGTTTACTATTTCCGGGTTAGTTCTCGCGATGCGGCTAAGAATACCAGTTGCGACGATAATGCTGGCAAACTCTATCTTTTGAAGACTCCGGCGCCGCTTTCTTTGCCCTGGGAAGATGATTTTGAAACGGAGAATTCACTCTGGCTGACCATGAGTGACTCCTCCACTCTGGATTGGGGCAATGCCAGTATCTGGGAACGAGGCACTCCCAGTCCGGCACTTGCGGATGTTGTTCCCGGAGCTTACTCGGGTAGCTCTTGTTACGGAATTAATCTTCAGGCAAGTCATGATGAGGTTTCCATAGCGGCTCTCTTCAGTCCGGCTCTCTATATCCCTGAAGGTACTCAAGCCACACTGAGTTTCATGACGGCTTACGACATGATTATCAGGGAAGAGTCCGTGCTTCTAAATGCGGGAGAGCTTTCCATTACAGCCGATAACGGACTTAACTGGGTGACGTTGGACTCTTTCGCGGATGATTCGACTGGGGGACAATGGGAAGAGGTGGAAGTAGATTTGAGCAGGTGGGCTGGGAGTACGGTTCGTTTCCAATGGTATTATAATTTCTTGTCGATTGGCTCAGATCAGATACCCGGATGGTATATAGATGATGTCTCGGTCCGCGTCGAAAACTCTGGGAAAGGAGAGCTTCGTGTGGTGAGTAATCTCTCTGCCGGACAATGGAAGCTGAGCTCAGCAGAAGATCCGCTTTTCGATTTGTCTGGCGGAGGCTTATCCTATAGCGCCTTTATCCCGACCGACTGCGATTATACTTTGAGTTGGGAGGAGGTCCCCTGGCATATCACGCCTCAGAGTGAAACCAAAACGCTGACACCGGAAGCTGGGAGCGTTCTCTTCGAAGGCGTTTACTCCCTCAATGACGAGAATAAGAATCAAATAGCCGACGAATGGGAAGAATACTTTTTCGAGAAATTACTCTCTCCTGGAGAGGAAAAGGAAGATAGCGACGGGGATGGACTCTGCGACCGGGATGAGTTCTGGGCAGGGACGGATCCTTTGAACCCGGCCTCGAATTTGAAGCTTTTTACCCGTTTTGAGGGTGAAGACTCTCAGCTTTCCCTTGTTTGGCTTGGGGTAAAAGGGAAGAGCTATCAGTTGCAGAGCAGTATTGATTTGAAAGAATGGTTTCCGGAGGGTGAGCCGATGCGCCCGGGTGCAGACGGAGAACTCTCTGTCACGGTGCCTCAGCCGGCCAATGCCTCCGGTTGGTATCGGATAGAAATGACTCCGTAAAAGGTGGCTGTATCCTCTAAAGTCGGTTAGATCATGTAATTTTCATTATTACCGCATATATCTGATTCTTTAAGAGAAAAAAGCCCAAAATCAAAAAACGGGAGAGAAGACCTTGACTCTTGCCGTTTGGGGTTGCACAATCGTGAACGATTGTTTTCATGCTATGAATAGGAGAAATTTTATAAAAAACACTGTTTTGGCAGGTGCGACTCTGTCGGCCATGCCCTACATCAAGGCGGATACTCCGGCTAAAAGGTATAAGACAGCCTTGGTTGGAACCGGCTGGTGGGGGATGAACATCCTGGGCGAAGCGATGGCCAGCGGTCAGTCCAAAGTGGTGGGACTTTGCGATGTGGATCAGCGCTTCTTGAACGCAGCCGCTGAGAAGGTGAAAACACTTACCGGAGACACACCCAAAACCTATGGCGACTATCGGGAGCTTCTCGAAAAAGAGAAACCGGAGATCGTGATCGTTGCGACTCCGGACCACTGGCATCCTCTGGTTTTTATCGAGGCTGTTAAACACGGAGCCCACGTTTATGTGGAGAAACCGATTAGCCATACTCTCCTGGAAGGTGCGGCCATGGTGAAGGCTGCACGCGCTGCGGACCGTGTGGCCGTTTCGGGGACCCATCGCAGGGTTTCTCCCCATAACATCAGCGCCAGAGAGTTTATTCGCTCAGGCAAGCTGGGGAAAATCGGGATGGTTAAAGCTTTCGTGAACTACGGAGGCGGTCCGGAGAGGCCTCTTAAAAATATTGAACCGCCCAAGGAATTGAATTGGGATATGTGGTGCGGTCCGGCTCCGCTGAGACCCTTCGCCGGGGATGTCAATAATCCCTGGGGCGGCGGTCCTCACCCTCGCGGATTCCGTTCCTACCTGGATTTTGCCAATGGACAACTGGCAGACTGGGGAATTCACTGGATTGATCAGATTCAATGGATTCTCGATCTCAA
>DBPU01000084.1:0-646 GCA_002305615.1 Verrucomicrobia bacterium UBA1412
TTGGGATCTCTCCACGATGCTGCACGACTCGGGGTATCAGGATTCCTACCGCGTGATTTACCCCAACCCGGTGACCCATCCCGGTTTCACTTACCCCGCGAATAACCCGGCCGTGCCTGTGAGCAGTCTTGCCTGCGCTCCGGAAGTCGATGAGCGCGACCGGATTGATTTCATTTACTACAGTCCGGAAGAGATGCTCCGCGCGGTGGATTCCCGAGTGGTGGCCCCTGCAGGCGATATTCTGAGAGGCGAAAGAGTCCCCAACGATAGTGAGGACTCCTTTATTGAACCAGCGGGCGGCTGGCCGACAGATCATAAAGGGGTACTTTCCACCTTCAAGCTGATCGGCCGGGCCAGGTAAGCCCGTCTTTGTCAGGGCTGAAGCATCTGGCCCGCAAAGAGGATATTGCCCGTAACATCATCCTGGAGGACAAAGAGGAACGGGTGATCGGCCACAAAGCTGACCTCTGCCTGGGGCATCCGGGCGCTCCTTATTTTCATAATNNGTGGCCGCAGCGGCTTCGGTTCCCATCTCATCCACTTCGATGAAAGCCTGGTGAATCACCTTGCTGACATAGAGGTTATAGAGGAAATCGGCCCGATTATACATGCCTCCGAAGTTGGCTTTTTGTTCCGAGAAGATGGA
>DBPU01000084.1:757-2859 GCA_002305615.1 Verrucomicrobia bacterium UBA1412
TGGGGAGGAAGATTTTCATCGAGAGGTTTCCGTGATAGGGCAGGCTCAGGACCTGCAGCTCTGAATCCTCATAATAGGGATAGGTTTCGAGCTTGTTCATGAAGGGAACCTTTTTGCGGCTCCCGTCCCGGGCGAGGAACTCATCTTCCGCGGTCGCGCTTTTATCAAAGGTGTGTATCCACTGGCCTTTGAAATAGATGGCGTTGACGAGCACCATCCGGGTGATCGGGTCCAGGACCCCGGGCTGAATCAGGTCCTTGATTTTATCGCGGGTATGTTCGGCGGTCCAGTCGTTGATCCGGGTGCGAACCTCTTCGGGTTTCTGATAGTCGCTCAGATGAATTTCCGCATCCAGGTGCTTTTTCATCGAATCGATGTAGTCCGGGTAGAACGGGAAGCTCTCCGAGGGCCAGAGTGAATTGGCCAGAGAGAGACTGAGTATTTCCTCAACGTTTCTGAGGGGCCGGATTCTTTTGGGTGCTTTCTGCAGCTCTTTCTGAGTTTCGGAGAAAGCTTCGAGGATCGGCTTGCCGGGTTTCTCCCAGCAAAGAACGTGTGCCAGTTCCTGGGCGGTTTCACCCCGGGCGCCTGACTCGAGCATCGCCAGTGCGGTGGCGATACTGTAAGGACTCAGGAAAATATTTTCAGTGTCGTTCCAACCGGCCTTGAGCAGATTCAGCGCAAAAGCGTTATTCTTGTAGGACGGAGTCGCGTTTTCCGGAACTGAAGAGACTTTCTGCGGCAGTATGGTTTTCTCTGCGGGTGGAGCCGCTTCCCGGGCCGGCGCACCGAAAGCTACCCAAGAACCCGCAGCCGCGATCATGGAGACCATAAGTACCAATTTTTTCATATATGTTACCTTACCTATTACTGTTGTTAGAATGCTCCTTTTCTCATGCACTGCGGCACTCAGAGCATGTTTCGTGAATAAACCGCACATTCCGGAAAGTTTCAAATTTTATTTTGAGTGACTCACCGAAACGGTAAACCGCTGAGGGGTGAGCCGGAGGAATTCATAAAAAGTAATTACTCTCTGAAAAGGCAGTTTTATTCTCATTCGTCTATAAATGTGGCTGGTCCCTTGAAAAAAGAGCTGTTTGAGGCCATACTTCGTGTGGTTGATGAGTAAAATAATCGGCATAGATTTGGGTACGACTCACTCGCTGGCGGCGACGGTTGATTCGGGAATTCCTTTGGTAATGGCAGACAGTCAGGGGCAGCGATTGACTCCCTCTGTGGTCTATTTCCCCGGCCCGGATTCCGAGCCGGTCGTGGGATGGGAGGCTGCCCGCGGGCGTGTGCTCCAGCCGGGGCGGACGGTCTACTCAATCAAACGCTTCATGGGACGCCGCGGCAACGAGATTGCCCAGGAGGAGATGCTCGTGACCTACCCGGTCGGCGGTCAGGGCCACGAAGGAGTGACGATCAATCTGCAGGGGCGGCTCTGGACGCCGGAGGAGATTTCTTCACTGATTCTGGCCAAGCTCAAAAGGGATGCGGAAGAATTTTTCGGCGAGCCTGTCACCCGTGCCGTGATTACGGTGCCGGCCTACTTCAACGATGCTCAGCGCAGTGCCACCCGCAAAGCGGGCGAACTGGCCGGCTTCACCGTGGAGCGAATCATCAATGAGCCGACGGCCGCCGCTCTGGCCTATGGGCTCGATAAACTCAAGGATCGCTCCAAGATTGCCGTTTACGATTTCGGCGGCGGGACCTTTGACCTCAGTATTCTCGAGCTCAATAAGGGCGTCTTCCAGGTGCTCTCCACACACGGAGATACCCGCCTGGGAGGGGATGACCTCGATAAACGGGTGGTGGAATTTCTCATCGAGAAAATCCGGGAGGAATCCGGACTGGATGTCACACAGAATTTGGAGCAGGCGGCGCGCGTGCGCGAAGTGGCCGAGCAAGCTAAGAAGCAGCTCAGTAAAGTCACCCAGACCCGCATCTCGATTCCCTTCCTCACGCCGCAATACAGTCTGGACTGCGAATTGAGCCGCCAGAAACTTGAAGAATTGACGGGCGACATCGTGATGCGTACCCGGGCGCACTGTCTCCATTCGCTCTCGGATGCACGACTGGAGCCCGAGGACCTGGACCAG
>DBPU01000122.1 GCA_002305615.1 Verrucomicrobia bacterium UBA1412
TGGAGAAGGCAGCCACCGAGATCGTATCGCTGTTTCTATCGCATTTCGCCACCATCCGGGATTTACTGGAGACGGATGCCGAGGCGGCTTTTGTCGGGGACCCGGCGGCGCCCAGCCGTGAAGAGGTGATCGTGGCGTATCCGTTTATCGAGGCTATCGCTGTTCAAAGGATGGCGCATGTGCTTTACCGGATGAAGGTGGGGGTAATCCCGCGGCTGATGACGGAGTGGGCGCATTCGCGCACAGGTATTGATATTCACCCGGGGGCTTGCATCGGGACTCATTTTTTCATAGATCACGGAACGGGAACGGTCGTGGGAGAGACCTGCAGAATCGGCAACCATGTGAAAATGTATCACGGGGTGACTCTGGGGGCTAAATCCACGGCTGCGGGGCAGAAGCTGCGGGGAGTCATCCGGCATCCGACGATTCATGACCATGTGACGATTTATCCCGGGGCGACCATTCTGGGAGGAGACACGGTGATCGGCGAGCGGAGCACGATCGGCGGCAACGTATACCTGACGGAGAGCGTGCCGTCGCATTCGCTGGTTCTGCAAGAGGGCGTATCGGTGAAGGTGTACGATAAGCGGATGAACGGCAACGGGGAAAGTTAGAAAGAAATTGGAGAATTTTGAGCATGTTGGCATGGTGTTATAAACATTTGGCGAGACCGGTCCTATTCGCTTTTGATCCTGAGTTTGTTCATAATATGACGCTCAAGGGGCTGGAATGGGTGAGCGCATCGGCTCCACTTTCGGGCGTGATGCGTTCTGTGTGCAAATCTCCGGAGCTGCCGGTTACGCTTTTCGGGCAGAAGTTCCCTAATCCTATCGGGTTGGCCGCAGGGATGGACAAGGCGGGAATTGCCTTGAGGGCCTGGGAATCCATGGGACTGGGTTTCAGCGAAGTGGGTGCCGTGACCTGGTATGGTCAGCCGGGGAATCCGCCGCCGCGCGTTTTCCGGGCGATTGCCGATGAGGGCATCGTCAACCGGATGGGTTTTAACAATGAGGGAGCCAGGAAGCTCTCGGAGGTACTCACCCGGTGCAAGGAAAAGGGACGCTGGCCGGGGCATCCGGTGGGAATCAATCTGGGTAAATCCAAGAAAACGGCATTGGAGGATGCGCCGCAGGATTATGCGAGTTCATTCAGGGAGCTGAAGGAGCTGGCGGATTTTTTCGTGGTGAACGTGAGCTCTCCCAATACGCCGAATCTGAGGAAATTGCAGGATAAGGATGCGCTCAAGGCGATATTCTCGCAGTTGCAGGAGGTAAACCATAAGGGCCACGGGAAAGCTAAACCGATTTTGCTCAAGGTGGCGCCGGACCTGACTTTTGAGGCGCTGGAGGATATCGTGGAATTGATCCCGAAGCTGGAAATTGCCGGGATTGTGGCGACCAATACGACCATTACCCGTCCGAAGAGCGATCAGCCCAAATTGGTGAAGGTCTATGCCGAAAGCGGCGGATTGAGCGGCAAACCGCTTCGGGCGCGGAGCACAGAGGTGATAAAATTCCTCTATCAGCGGACCGAAGGGAAAATCCCCATTATCGGCTCGGGTGGGGTTTTTAGTGCGGAGGATGCCTGGGAGAAGATTACCCACGGAGCCTCTCTTCTGCAGATATTTACCAGTCTGGTCTATGAAGGGCCGCTGGTTGTTAAGAAAATTAATCATGGGCTGCAAGAGCTTCTCAAGGCCAATGGATTGGCCCGCATTCAGGATGCGGTGGGGAGCGCCGTGAAAAAATAGAGAGTTTGATCAGAAACAATCAATTAAGAATATACAATTATGAGTGAAGAACCTCCTGTACATGCGTCATCGCCTGTTGTTACGCCGCAGGTTATCGAGACAAGGGTGAAAGTGAAGGGCACGGGTTGGAAGTGGTTTTGGATTGCGCTCATTGTCTGCTTCCTGGGCGGCTGCGCCACCTTACTGATGGTTGTGGGTGAATTGGGCCAGAACTTACGGTCTATGTTAGATGGTATGGAGACGGACTCCGGGAACCATACCTATTATGATGCTTCGGGAGATTTTATGGAGGTCGTTCTTCGCTGGGACAAGAAAGAAGAGA
This sequence comes from Verrucomicrobia bacterium UBA1412, assembly GCA_002305615.1. Lineage (GTDB taxonomy): Bacteria > Verrucomicrobiota > Verrucomicrobiia > Limisphaerales > UBA1412 > UBA1412. The sequence goes on from DBPU01000122.1 coordinate 2,076, forward strand.
CGAGCAACAAGATTCTTCTGATAGACGTGAGCGGTGTGATCTATGACACGAGCAGCCGCTACGCGGGCAAAATGAGCATCAGCCCGGGGCTGATCGAAAAACAGCTCAAGAAGGCCGGGGAAGATTCCAAGGTGCGCGCGGTGATTCTGCGTGTGGATTCGCCCGGCGGAGAGGCGTTTGCCTGTGATCTGATTGCGGCGCAGATTCAGAAATTTCACAAGACCTATAATAAGCCGGTTGTCGCCTGGATTAACAGCATGGGGGCTTCGGGCGGATACTACGTGAGCGCGCCCTGTCAGTGGGTGATCGCTCATGAGATGTCGGTTGTGGGGAGTATCGGGGTAATTTCCAGTTCGTATAATTATCGCGAGCTGCTCGACAAGGTTGGGGTGAAGCCGATGGTCTACAAGAGCGGGCGCCTCAAAGATATGATGAGCCCGACGCGCAAGGAAGAGGATATCACTTCGGATGAAAAGGCCATGATGCAGAACCTGATAGATAAGATGTTCGCGCGCTTCAAAAACGTCGTGAAAGAGGGCAGAGCCCAGGAATCACGGAAGGTGCTTGAAGGAGCGCGTCCCCTGGCTGAGAACTGGGAGGAGTACGCTGACGGGCGGATTCTCCTGGGCAGCGAGGCTTATCAGGTAGGAATGGTCGATGAGCTGGGCGGAGAGGAAGAGGCTATTGCCGCGGCGGAACGCCTGGCCAAGATTGAAGGAAGCCGGCTGATTCAGTATGAGCTGCCGATGGATTGGCGGGGTTTGCTACGATTTTTCAGCGAGACGCACTCTCGGAAAGTGGAAGTAAGCCTGAACGGGCTGGAGTTAAACAGCGCCGCGCGCATTGAGCCGGGGAAAGTTTACTTTTTGCCTCCGGTGCAATAGGTTCGGTCCGTGGATGGGGAAAGACGAGTTTCCTTGTTTTTCTTCTACACAGGCTTGACATGAAGAGGGTGCGAGTGTTTCATACGCGTGATGGAGCAGAGCATTTGGTTGTTGCCGCTATGAGCAGTGGTAATCGCCGAAAGCGCTCTTCAGAAAAACAATATGAAAATTATAATTGCTTTATTTATTTGCGCACTGGCCCTGATTTCATCGGGGTGCATCGTGGTGAACTAGGCGCAAGGGTATGGGGGCAATGAGAGGCTGTCACCGGAATTGGCATAAAGCGGTAACCGGGTCGAGCTATTGAAGAAAAAAGAATATGAAGATTATTTTTGCGTTATTATTTATTGGACTAGCCTTGATTTCCTCCGGGTGCATCAAGCTGAACTAGTACGTTAATACATCTTTAAAAGATGTTGGACAAACAGGAGGAGCTTGACAGAAAGCAAGTTTCCTGTTCTTATGAAGCGGAGGGGTAACAGGTAGAAGCCCTAATATTAAGATTTTTTAAATTAAAAGAAAGCGACTCTCTATGATGACAATAAGAATGTTTTTGAAAACGATGGCAGTGTTTTGTTTCGCTGCGATTCTGGCCGGCTGCGTGGGAACGGTTGACGGCGGCAAGAAAATGGGTAACCCGATGGTCAATGACAAGATTGTGAGTACCTATGAAGCGCCTGTTACCACGGCTATTGCGTTTCAATCTGCCAAGAAGGTATTGGCTGCCATGGGCAATCTCTATGGAGAAAATACGATAACCCTGACACTGCAAGGCAAGGTTGATACCAATACGGTTTATGTGAAGGTGGAAGACGCTGAAGGCAATGTGAAGGTGACCACTCAGGTGCGTTCCAAACGTGGCGGGACCAACATTCCTCTGGCCAGCGAGATCGATAAGAGAATCGCGCTTCAGATGACGATTGATATTAACGAAGTCGTGGAATAATTTTTGCATCCCCACGGTTCGCTTTCAAGGAAGGCGGACGAGGTGAGGATTCTGGAGATAAGACCTGTTATCCAAGCGGATGGCAGGTCTTATGCATTGTAAGATTAGGATTGAGTCCTTGGGGTCAAATCGTTAGTGTAAGCGTATGGGCTTGGTGTTGCTTCAA
>DBPU01000014.1:0-745 GCA_002305615.1 Verrucomicrobia bacterium UBA1412
AACGGCGGCTCAATGGCAAGCCATGAGAGCTCCGTTATGACTGCGCCCAAGATGCACATTTATGACGGATTGGCACGGGCCGGCGGGGATGTAGAAATCCATGTCGAGAATCTCGATCTCTGGGAAGCAGGGGTTGAGGCTGGAAATGCGCTTCTTTCCGGTACTGTGGGTTCTGCAGTGGGAACCGCAGCCGGTACCATCACTTTGGATGTCCCTGGCATCCTGAATGATGGCTACAATGGCTTTACCAACTCGGAAGGCACGAAAGTCAATCTGGCCAAGAATCAGCTCTTTGCTCACGGCTCTATCAAGATGCCCGTNNGGCGATTTGCTCAACACGCAGTTGGAGATCAGGAGTGTCCGCGTCGCCCGCAACATCTGGGCCGGTAAAGACCTCGGCGATACCCTCGAAGGTTGGACCAATAACGTGGCTCTGGATAGGCTTACCCTCTCCGGCTATGTGACTGTCAATGAGGGTGTCCGCTTTGACTTTGATCCGCCGGCTGGCAGTGCCAACGGTGCCATCTACGTTCGCGATCTTTACCTGGGCGTCCAAGCTGCCTTACCCACTGTAACGCACGATTACGCCAAGATGATCCGTTGCAACGGGGTGAAAATCTACTACATGAACTGCTACCTTCTTGAAGAGATCAGTTACATCTACGGTACTTACCGCTGGGTCTTGTTGGATTCCTTCCCGGGCGTCCATGCAGGTATCATCCAGACCAAGAATCACCCGGACTTT
>DBPU01000014.1:856-2288 GCA_002305615.1 Verrucomicrobia bacterium UBA1412
GGGAAGATCATTCTCCCGTTGAGCTCGGCTGACAGTCAGAGATTCTTCCGCTTGAAGAAGAGTGATTTCTAGGATGGAATAAGAGCTTTCGGCCTCAGGCTGAAACCATTATCCCGCGCTTTAAAGCCGGCTGTGATATTTCACAGTCGGCTTTTGAACTTTTTACCTGTATATTTACCGGCCGAGAGATTATTCTCCGCCCAAGGAGAACGAATCCGATTTTTCGATGAATGAGTTTTGGATTATTACGCAGGCTTCTATCCCCGTTTTTTTGATGATGGCTGTGGGGAGCCTTTTGCGCTGGGCCAAATGTTTTTCGGAGGAAGCTGCCTCGGGGACACTGAACCTGGTGGTGAAGGCCCTGATCCCGTGCCTTATTCTCGATTCGGTCATGGGCAATGCCGCTCTGAAAAGCTCGGCCAATCTTCTTATGGCCCCCTTGTTGGGAGTCGGCACCCTTCTCCTGGGACTCTTGATCGGCTGGGCCTCCCTGCGCCTTGCCGGTTTGAAGAAAGATTCCCCGGATTCCAAAAAGCGCTCTTTTGCCGTTTCGGTCGGCCTCTATAACTACGGCTACATCCCTTTCCCGCTGGCCTTGGCACTTTATGACCAGAACACGGTGGGCGTTCTCTTTGTTTTCAACGTCGGGGTGGAAGTTGCGGTCTGGACTCTGGTGGTGGCCTGCCTGAGCGGGTATTCTCCGCTGAAGGATTGGAAGAAGATGTTCAATATGCCGCTCCTGGCCCTCGTTTTCGGATTGGCTCTCAATTTCCTCAAGGCGGATATGCTGCTGCCCACAGCGTTACGGGCGACTTTTCACGGTCTGGGCCAATGTGCCTACCCGCTGGGGCTGGTCGTTTCCGGCACCATTATTTACGACCTTTGCCGGCAGTATAACTTGATGTGGGAGCTGCGCTCGACTCTCGTCGCCTCGGCATTGCGCTGCCTCCTCCTGCCTGCGTTGATTCTGTTGGCGGCCCGCTTTTTACCGCTGACTCTGGAGCTCAAGCGGGTGGTCATTCTGCAGGCCGCCATGCCGACGGCTGTTTTTGCCATGGTGCTTTCCCAGCTTTACAAGGCCGATTCGGGCCTGGCCTTTCGTGTGGTCTTCCTGACCACCGTGATCAGCGTCATCTCGACCCCCATCTGGATCAAAATCGGGACAACCTTCCTCATAGGCGGACAATAAAAAAGAGCCGCGGTTCAAGCGGCTCCTGATTTCATCAGCTCTTCTCAAGTTAATGAGGGTTATCCTTTCTTCCTGTCGGGCAGCAACTGCAATTTGAGCAGCTGCCGAAACAGCCGATTTTTCCATTTTTGGGTTTGAAAAGATTCCACAGAATCCAGGCAATCGCTCCAAAAACAACGCATCCCGTTATGATTGTTCCCATGCCAGAGCTCCTTTCTTAGTGTATTGAGGGGTTTTGCGGAA
>DBPU01000014.1:2315-5292 GCA_002305615.1 Verrucomicrobia bacterium UBA1412
CATTGATAGGCCACGATGCCAAGCGTCCAGCTCATTCTGCCGGTTTCGCGGCGGATGGCGCCGATAGCGGCAAAGCAGGGAGCGCAAAGCAGATTGAAGATCATCAATGAATAAGCGGCCAGAGCGGTGAAAGCCAATTGCAGCTGAGGCCAGACTTCCATGCCGTCTTCGGCGACTTCTTCCATTCCATAAAGGATGCCGAAGGTGCCGACGAGGTTTTCCTTGGCCACCAGGCCGCTGATGGTGGCGACGGTCGCCTTCCAGTCACCCCAGCCCAGCGGCGTGAAGAGAGGAGCAAAAAAACCGCCCAGTGATGCCAACATGCTTTCATTGGGGTCCACCGATTCCATACGGATATTGTAACTGGAAAGGAACCAGACCAGCGCGCAGGCCACCAGGATAATCGTGCCGGCTTTCTTAACGAAGGCCATGCTGTTAGAGTAGACTTTGAGGGCGACATCCCTGGTGCCCGGCGGGTGATAGGTCGGCAGTTCCATTACGAAAGGAGCCGGCTCGCCGCCGAAGAGGCTTGTCTTCTTAAGAATGATCCCTGAGAGAATTACTGCGCCCAAACCCACGAAATAAGCAGAAGGCGCTACCCAGCTGGCATTCGGGAAGAAGGCTCCCGCGATCAGAGCGATAATTGGCAGCTTGGCACTGCAGGGAACGAAGGTCGTAACAAGAACGGTCATTCTGCGGTCACGTTCGTTTTCAATCGTGCGGGACGACATGATGGCCGGTACTCCGCAACCATTGGCGACCATGAGCGGGATGAAGGATTTACCCGAGAGACCGAATTTGCGGAATAGGCGGTCCATCACAAAAGCCACGCGAGCCATATATCCGCAATCTTCCAGAAGGGCCAGGCAGACAAACAGGACCATCATTTGCGGCAAGAAGCCCAGGACAGCCCCCACACCGGCAATAATTCCATCCAGAATCAGGGCCTGCAGCCACTCGGCGCAGTGAATACTTTCCAGAAAGCTTCCGACGGCTCCCGGGATCCATTCGCCAAAGAGGACGTCATTGACCCAATCCGTACCGATGGCCCCGATGGTTTGAATCGCCAGATAATAGACGCCCCACATGAGCAGGGCGAAGATCGGCAACGCCAGCCAGCGGTTGGTGACGACACTGTCAATCCGGTCGCTGAGAGAGGTTGCGCTTCGTCTCTTCTTCTCAACGCACTCCCTGACCAGATTGGAGATGTAGTTGTAGCGGTCGTTGGCGATAATGCTTTCGCTGTCGTCATCGAGCTCAGCTTCCACGGCACTGACAATACCCAGAAGCTTCTCCTTTTGGTCGGAATTTAATTTAAGGAATTCAAAGGCTTTCTCGTCCTTCTCAAAAACCCGGATGGAAAACCAACGCATTTGTTTTGGATCACATTTCCCCTGGAGAAGGGTTTCGATTTGAGCCAAAGCTCTCTCCACCGGTGCGCTGAAACAGGGCATAAGGACCTGTTGAGTGTTTTTACCGACGGCCAACCGGACGGCGTAATCTCCCAGGTATTTGCAGCCGATTCCTTTGACGGCACTGGTTTCAACGACTTCGCAGCCCAGGGCCGCGGAGAGCTTTTTGATATTGATCCGGTCGCCATTTTTTCGGACCAGATCAATCATATTGAGTCCAATTACCACCGGGATTCCTATTTCACGCAACTGGGTGGTCAGATAGAGATTCCGCTCCAGGTTGGAGGCGTCCACGATGTTGATAATGGCATCGGGATGCTCGTTCAGGAGGTAATCCCGGCTGACGACTTCTTCCAGACTGTAGGGAGAAAGGGAATATATTCCGGGCAAATCCTGGATCAGGACATCCCGTTGTCCCAGCAGACGGCCGGTTTTTCTTTCGACTGTCACGCCAGGCCAGTTGGCCACATGCTGATGGGCACCGGTTAATTTGTTAAAGAGGGTTGTTTTGCCGCAATTGGGATTTCCGGCTAAAGCGATACTGATATGAGACATATTTTTAGGTAATGTGAGCTATTTGACAAGGATATGCTCAGCCTCGGATTTTCTCAGGCTGAGCTCGTAACCCCGCAGGCTGATCTGAATGGGATCGCCCAGCGGTGCAACCTTGTGGACATAGAGGGAGATTCCGCGGGTAATCCCCATATCCATGATTCTGCGCCGGAGAATGCCGGTGCCGTTTATTTTTACGACGGTGGCTTTTTCTCCCACCGGTACGTTTTTGAGAGTTTTCGTTTCCATATTTTAAATTTATATCGATTAAATCACAAAGGATGGGATAGAGAATTCTGTTCCTGAGAGCAGACTCTGACCAGTATTTTCATGGCCAGCGATTTGCCAATTGCCACCCGGGTCTCCTTTACCCTGACGATCAGGTTCCCTCCCAGTTCGGAGAGAATGCAGACCTTGCTGCCGCAGACAAAGCCGAGACTTTCTAAAAATCGAATATCTCTGCCTCGCCCCCGCACACATTCCACACACATTTCAGTTCCGGGGGTGATCATCGGAAGCGGTAAATGAGGATAGGGAGAAGAACTGCCCATAGTTTCCTCTGACATTTGATGAGAGGGAGTCATATTGATAAATGGGAAAAGGGGAGAATCGGGAAAAAGATTTTTTCGCCCTCAGAAGGGGTGCCAACACTCGAAGGCACCCCGCTGACAGAGTTACTTTTTTTATTGTACGCTTGAGAGTACAAAGTGTTCTTGGAGGTTGTGGCCGGGAACCCCGTTTCCAGGATCCCCGGCCGAGCCTCGCTATTTGGCGTGATCAACACAAACAATCGCGACTCTTATATTTGGGCCGACACCCATCGGCACCGTAAAACTCATAAAAGCTAAGAAATATGTGTTCAATGAGAGCGGATTGCCGGATGATCCAGCGGGACCAGAGATTCTTTAAAATACATAGATGATGTTGGCCGCAATGCCGAAAGCATTGTCACGGGTGCCGTCATCGCTCATGCGCATGTTATCCGAGAGATCGTGATCCCAACGGAGTTCGGC
>DBPU01000014.1:5337-18044 GCA_002305615.1 Verrucomicrobia bacterium UBA1412
CCCCGGCAGCATCGAAGGTTCCCGGCGAGCCATCGGCGTATTCAATCCGGTTGGCGAAGGTGAGTCGATCGGTCGCTTCGTAAATCAGATAGGCTGCGTACGCGTTCGCCCAATTGGCTTTGTCGCTGGGGAGTGTGCCCCGGGAGCTGTTGCCCACATGGTCATAACAGAACGCCCAGGAAAGGCCATCCACGGGCAGCGGCATTGTCAGATAGAAATTGAGGCCGGTCGTGTTGGGGAGTGAATCCGGGGCGGCATCCCTATTGCCGTCCGCAGAGACACCAGTAACTGCCGCCAGGTAGAGCTCGGTGCCTTCCAGAAAGCCGGTCGATTCCGGGAAGACCAGGCTTGCGGCTCCCATATACGAAAGACGCGCCGAATCTGAGGCGCGTGCATTGATGGTAGGATTATCGTAGGCGTTGGCGATACCGGCATTGAGGCCCAGCAGCCACCCATTAAGATCAAATTCGTAAGATACCAAACCTCCGACCGATTGCCCATGGGCTAAATAAGAACCGTAGGAACGTGAATAGTTGGGGTTTGCGTAGGTTTCCAGCGCTTCAAAGCCGATCAGCGATTCAAAGGCACCGAAACGAAAATCCAAACCGTTGCCGACCGGCGCGCGCAAATCCACATAGGCATGCTGCAAGGCGAAATCACCGCTGCCGCTCGCATAAGACATTTCGCTTGCGGTGGGCCCGATGAGGAGCGATGCGGCATAACCGGCACTCCAGACGGAGGACTCTTCATCCAATTCCTTTGAGAATCGGATTTGAGCCACGTTGAAGTTGAAGCCGTTCTGGCGGTCGGCTGCGTCATTAACGCGGCCTGCGCTTGTTTTTTTATCACCGAACTGCCAGTTCATGGAGGTATCCACATAACCGCTCAGAGTGGTTCCTGAAATGGCCGTGATCACCTGGTTTTCGGCTTCCTCGGCACGGCTCTCCGCAGTGCAAAGCAATCCGGCTGTTAATAGAGCAATAGAGAATAGATAGTTTTTTTTCTTCATATCGTTCAAAAACAAGCGGGCATAAACCTAGATCACATCAGCGTATGTCCGCTTTGCGGAAGGAAGACTAACACAATAAAATGAGTGTTCAATAAAAAAGTTAGAGATATCAAACTTTCTTCAAACTACCAAACTAACTAACCCACTGCACCACTCTCATCCTTCCTGTTTTTACGAATGAGCCGCTTAGAGGACCTGTAAACTGTTATTTTTTGAGAATGGGTATGGATATTTGGAGACTTTGCCCGGGGATGAATTGAGATAAGTGAAGAGGAGTTTTTTGAGAAATATGACCTGCAGATGCCGGTTAATCTGCGCTCCTGGTGGGGGATTGGGCTGTGACGGACAGCGATGATTCTTTTGGCGGCCCGCTTATTCCCGCTGACTCTGGAGCTCAAGCGGGTGGTCATTCTGTAGGCCGCCAAACCGCCGGTGGCCTAAAACAGGTAAACGATGCTGGCCCCAATCCCGAAAGCATTGTCACGGGTGCCGTCATCGCTCATGCGCTTACTGGCCGAGAGATCGTGATCCCAGCGGAATTCGGCACGGGTGAGAACGTTTTCCCACATGCGATAGCTGACCGTGAACGTATCGGCCAGGAATTGATCTTCCTCTGAGGTGCCCCAATTGGGATGAGTCCCGGCGACATCGAAGGTTCCCGGTGTCCCCTCGGCATATTCAATCCGGTTGGCAAAGGAGAGCCGATCGGTCGCCTCGTAAATCAGATAGACCCCGTAGGCGTTTGACCAATTGGCTTTGCCGCTGGGGAGTGTGCCCCGGGAGCTGTTGCCCACATGGTCATAGCAGAACGCCCAGGAGAGGCCCTCAACAGGCAGAGGCATCGACAGACAGAAATTGACGCCGGTCGTGTTGGGGCGCGAATCCGGAGCGGCATCCCTGTTGCCGTCAGCCACAACGCCGCTGACCGCTGCCAGGTAGAGCTCGGTGCCTGCCAGGAATCCGGTCGATTCCGGGAAGATCAGGCTTGCGGCCCCCATATACGAAAGACGCGCCGAATCTGAGGCGCGTGCATTGATGGTAGGGTTAAAGTAGGCGTTGGCGATTCCGGCATTGAGGCCCAGCAGCCACCCATTGAGATCAAATTCGTAAGATGCTAATCCTCCGACCGATTCAGCATGAGCCAGATAGTAACCGTAGGAATGCGAATAGTTCGGGTTTTCGTGAGGCTCCAGCGATTCAAAACCGATCAGTGATTCAAAGGAACCGAAACGGAAATCCAAACCGTTGCCGACCGGCGCGCGCAAATCCACGTAAGCATGCTGTAGGGCAATATCGCTGCTGCTGCTCGCGTATGTTATTTCCTTTGACGTGGGGCCGATGAGGAGGGCGGCTGAATAACCGGCGCTCCAGAGAGAGGAATCCTCATCCAATTCCTTGGAAAATCGGATTTGAGCCACGTTGAAGTTGAAGCCGTTCTGGCGGTCTGCACCGTCATTCATGCGGCCCGTACTGGTTTTTTTATCACCGAACTGCCAGTTCATGGAGGTATCCACATAGCCGCTCAGGGTGGTTCCGGAAATGGCCGTTAAGACCTGGTTCTGAGATTCCTCAGCACGACTTGCGGCCGTGCAAAGCAATCCAGATGTTAATAGCGCAATAGAGAACAGATAATTATTCTTCTTCATATCGTTCAACAACAAGCGAACATAACCTGGATCAAATCGGATTTACGTCCGCTTTGCGGAAGGAAGTTTAGCGGCGAAAAAAAATGCAGCAACAAAAAAGTTAGCTATACCAAACTTTTTTCTATTAGTCTTACTTATGACGCCAGCTCATTTCACCCCCTCCTATTCATTCGACAGAGGCCCTCAAAAGAGGTATAACATCCTCTGGCGGCGGGATCGCTAGGCCTTTCCCACGCTACTCGAAACCTCAACTTTAGATAATGGATATGGATACTTTACAGACTTTGCCCGGTGATGATGTGAGACAGGTGATGTGGCGTTTCTCTGATCGATATGACCTGCAGATGCTGGTTCAATCGGCGCGTCAGGTGGCTCGCGGGCCGGTGGCTCGGGCTGTGGCGGCCGGAGAGCGCAATTCCCATGAGTGGACTCCTGCCAAGGCCGATCTTTTAACCGCTTTTGACCAGGCGGGCATTACCTCCGCCTTCATGGATACCGAGCACGGCGGCTATATCGACGGACCCAAAAACATGGCGCAGGCTCTGATCTCCTGGGAAATCGCCTGGGTGGATGCGGGTGCCTCGACCGGCGGTATGGCGGGCAATCTGGCCCTGGCTCCCATCCATGAGCGCGGGACCCCGGAGCAGCGCGCCAAGTATATGTCTGGGGCGGTTCCCGTCCAGCCCGGCGAAAACCGCAAACAGTATCGCGGCGCTTTTGCCCTGACCGAGCCTCTTCCCTATGTGGGAGTGGAAACCGGGCTCCTCAGCGGCAAGGTCACCGTCGCCGAGTGGAAAGAGGGTGAGGAACCGATTCTGCAGGTAGAGAAACGCGGCCGCTTCATTACCGGAATGGGCTTTGCGAATTTCGTAACCGCTGCGGTGGAATCCAATGATCCCCGGATTAAGGGCAGTTGCGTGATTATTCTCGAGGAAGATGACCCGGGCACCTACAACCGCGGCACGGCGACCAAAAAGATGGTCCACCAGCTCTCCTCGACCTGCGACCCCATTTTCAGCCTGAAAGTTCCCGCCAACCGTATCGTGGGCGGCTACCAGATTAAAGACGGCGTCATTATCCCCACTTATGACCACGGCAGCGTGATTGAGGCGGTCTTCCGCCGGACCCGTGTCGTAGTGGGTCTCATGACCTCGGCCAAGCTCCTGAGCGCCGTTGAGCCGGTGATTCGCTATCAGAGGACCCGTTTCCGCGGCGGTGAATCGTGCCAGCCGGGCTCCCTGCGCTATGACCAGGGCATCCAGAGCAAGGAAGACGCAAACTATCGCCTGGTAGATATCTGGGCTACCGGAGAAGCAGGCGCCTCGCTCGGGTTCGCAACCGCTAGAATTTATGACGACCTGCAGCCCCTGGAAAAATTCAAGGAGAATTACTTTGCCGAAAAAGGAATCAGCGGCCGTGCGCAAATCCGCGCTCTGGCTGAGCCGACCCGGAACGCTCTGGAATTTATCGAGCTGCGCGGTCAGCCCGTCGGCCAGAGGGATGAGGCCCGCTACGAAGCCCTGAAGGCCGATTCGCTGGTCCAGTTCCTGGTGACCGATTCGCTGGCCAACATCCTCTGCCCGGCCACCAAGCTCTGGAATACCGGCTGGGGTACGACGATGATGCGCGAGGCTGTTTCGCTGATGGGCGGCTACGGGATCACTGAGGATTGCCCGGGTTTCCTGGGCCAGAAATGGATGGATGGACAGCTCGAGGCCACCTATGAGGGCCCCGAGGCCGTGCAGCGCCGTCAGCTCAGTATCACGATGACCCAGGAGCTCTTCCTGGCACAGTTCCGCCAATGGATAAAGGAGCTCAAGGCGATCGAAGCCTCCAAAGAGCTGAAACTCGGTGCCGGACTTCTGGCCGATGCCATGCAGCTCTGGTTGAAATCGCTTGAATTCCTGCAGGCCAATAAGGATGCCAATGGCGCCAAGCTCTATGCCACCAATCGCCAGGGTATCAACTTCCCGCTGACCGATGCGCTCTGCTGGCTCCTGGCCGTGAAGTGCTTCATTGATGATATTCTGGAGCTCGAAGGCAAGGTGAGTGAGAATCCCGATTTCGCCGGTTACGTGAATTTCTTTGCGCAGCTCTCCACGGTTCAATCCATCCGCGCGGCAGGGGAGGCTTCCCGCATTTGCGCCGAGCTGGTTTATGGTTACGCGGTGTGTCTGGGAATGCCCGGTCTGGAAGAATTCGCCCAACAGCGCACCACGGTGGAGCGCGGGATGACCGGTCTGCGTATGGCCAAAGACCGCGCCGCGGCAGCCCTGACCCAGGTCATGATCCCCGAAGCGCTCGATTATCCGGTTTAAGAATTTCTCCTTCTCAGGGAGAGACACAATTCACCCCGGGGCCTCCATACCCCGGGGTTTTATATTTCCACCGGCGTGTTTTTTTAACCGCAGTTTTTAACCGCAGATTACGCAGATTCTCACAGATTATTTTTAAAGAGAATAAACAGCTACCGTTTTGTGTTTACTCGCACATGATTTTTTCTCTCTGCACCCCGTCGGGGTGCAGCAAATCTGAGGTATGCGGAGCATACCCATCCCATAGCCCGGNNGCCCGGGGTCGTAGACCCCGGGGAGCCATTCACACCACGACCCCAACCGACCCCGTAGGGGTCGCATCAAGGTTTTCTGATGAATTTACTTGCAGGTTAATTTGCAGGATAATATACTTCGGATATTATTTTAATAAGGCAACCTGTTCCCTCTAAAACTCGAGAAATCATCGTGAAAAAAAATATAATACTGCGCTCACGGAGCGTTTTTAAATGCGGTCTTATAATCGTCATTGCCTCGGCCTTCCTGCTAAGCGCAAATCAATCGAGAGCCGCCGTGGCCCCAATACCGCCCGAGACCGTGTCCGTGACTCCAGAGAGCGTAACCTTGACATCGCTAAGGCCCGTACCCGGTAGCAGCCTCTCTCAAAAGGGCCAGCATAAACACAATCTCTTGAATACAAGGATATGGGATTCTCCTCTATCTAAAAAAATCTGGAACTTTGGTTTTTAAAAATATTTTTTCTTGCTCGGTGTGGGGTATTTTCTACAATGATTTTCGTTATGAGATTGAATCGGATAGGGCTTGGTATTGTATGCATCAGTGTGTGCATCGGATGTGTTTTCTGGGTGCAGCACAATAAGCACTATTATACACGGAAGCTGCAACAGGAAACGGCTCGGATGGATGCCCAATTGGCCGTATTGACTCAAGAGCTGGATGCTGCGAATGCTGTCCTGAATACAACAGCGGATGCTCGGTTGGAGCCGCCGTTGCTGGAGCCAATCCAATTGATAGATCGTCTTTACATGGTGGGTGAGTTATCTCCATTTGAGCGGTTACGCGAGGCCTGTTTCTGTTTCCAGGGGTTGACCGATGCCGGGACGAATTCCATTCCAGCCATTACGAAGTATTTTGAATCTGGTGCTGATGAGAAGCTCTTAGCGCAGCGTTATATCAGTTTACCTCAAACTCCGCCCAGCGTGCGGATGGGGCTGGTCTTTGTTCTGCGGGATATTGGCGGCATAGAATCCATTGCGCTGTTGAGCCGCATTATGCCAGTAGCCAAAAATGCGACGGAGTTGAAAACGTTGGTGGATGGATTGATGGCAGCAGACCCAGATTTTTATCGTCCTTTTTGTATCCAGATTGCTCGCAGGACATACGAGGATTTTTTGGAGAAAGAGGAAGGAATGAGGGTTCCGTATGAATTACGCATCTATCGGGAGACGTTGCTCGGAACATTAAAAGATCGCGAAACGGCTCAAAAGATGGTGGATGAACGCGCGTATATGCGCTATCGCTCTGTGGATAAAGAATATTTTTCGCAGTTAACCTCCGCTTTGGGAGAGGATATTATTCCCGCAATGAGAGACATTTTGGACAATCCAGATTTGACACGGTATGCAAAGATTTCGGTGTTGTTGAATCCGAATGCTGTGAATGTTGAAGGATTAGAATATTTTGCGGGAAAGAATCCCCAGGCATCGGAGATTTTCATCGCTGCAATGAAAGAGACCGATAGCCCAGCCTTTCGCGCACTGCGGACGTCGATGTTGGGTGTGCAGCCTGGCACCCAAAGTCCGGATCCTGAATTGATCCAAAACAAGTTGCATTTGCTGAATCAAATTGAACAACAATTTGGGAAAGATCAGTACATGGATTCCGTTATTCCTGCTACCCGAGCGATGTTGGAATATAAGGCCAATCCATCCGCTTATACAGAGCCGCCCAAGATAGTTACTTTCCCAGACATGGAAAGTGTGCAAAAAATGATGGAAGAATATAGTGCTTTCCAGCAACAATTGATTGAAGAAAATAACCGGGAAATGACGAGATAATCAAGGAATGTAGAGGAACGGAGTTCACACGAATATGCAAACAACAGCTAATAGTAACCAAAAACTTTCGCGAAAAATTCTTATTATAGGGATAATTTTCTGCGTAGTTGTATTTTGTTTCACTTTTTTTAAGATCTTGAGTCAGACTATACCAATGGCATATGCTCTGGCAAATAAACAAAGTTCTTTTGAAAAAAAGAAATCTGCGCTGGAGGCGGAGTTGCAGAAAGTTCGGGACGAAATTGCTGCCCGGACACCGCTACCCATGGCTGAGCGAGAGCCGGCCCTGACGCCGGAGAAATTAATTGCTCGCCTGAGCGATTTGGTTAATCCGGAGAATCGAAAAAGTTTTGGACATGTTAATTTACATCTCCTGCAGGAAGTTAGCTATTGCTGCCGTGGATTGATATTGGCCGGGGAAGAATCCATCCCCGCAATGCACGGCTATTTGGATAGCGGCCATAACGTTCAGGTGGCTTTGACAGAAACCCTCAGCAGAATAACGGAATACAATGATGCCTACGCGAAACTTGGAGCAAAAGATAGTTTCCTGCCAGTCACTTCCCGAATGGGAATTGCCTACGCATTGCGCGACATCGGCGGAGCAAAGGCAATTGCCCTCCTGAACGGAATGTTCCAAGCACCAGCCAATAGGGTGGAATTACTGCAAGTGGGGGCTATACTGGTGAGACTGGATAACACCCATTTTCGAGCCCCTGTGGCCACAGCTTTCCGCAACCTGTTGGCCAGTGCCGAAAAAGAAGATCGTTTCAAAATTCTTTCCTTTGTCCGCAGCCTGGGCGGCGATGTATATGCCGATTTGCTCGGAGAGGAAAATATCTATACCAAAGAAGGTAAGATAGATTTATCCATGCTGAGCTATGTGCTGGATGCACAAAAAGGCAAAGCAATGCCCCGTATAGCCGAGATATTTACAAAATTGCAAGGCGAAGAACGCGAAAATGTTGTGAAGACAATCATGAACTATTTGGATAATAGCCCAGCCTCCAAGAGCATCATCAACACGCTTTTAGTGGAAGCCTCGGCAAACAAGGAAACATTCCCATCGGCAGCCAGTGCGCTGATTCTTTCGTTATCCGGCCTGGTAGATTCAGACCATCCCTGGGATCGACAATACGGAAGTGGCAGCAGCCAATCTAGCCTACCGAGAAGCTTGTTTATGCGATCTTCAGCGACAGACCCCTTTCTAGCAGAGCATAGTTACCTAAGCCGTGAATTGGCCCAAAACCGGTTGGTTTTGCTCAGTGAACTGGAAATGCAATACGGTTCCGACGAAGTCGTGGCAAAATCTTTCGCTGCTGCTCGGTCGTTGCTGCAATATAATGCAAATCCAGAGGCCTATCCCGATTGGAAAATCCCCGATACATCATTTCTGGAGGAATTGGATTCCTCATTTTTCCCAAAAGAGAATATTCAACAAGGCATTATTATCATAAACTGATTTATAGGGTTCTTCGTCAGAAAGTACGCATCGCTTGGGTTCGCCACGGCAAGAATTTATGACGACCTGCAGCCTCCGGAAAAACTACCTGGTCTGAGGTATACGGAGCATACCCATCTTATTTTCTTGGCTGGCATAACAGATACATCTTATTGGTCATATCTGCTTCATAATTAAGAAGGAAATCGATTTGGACACGTTTGAATATTTTATCAACTTCGAATTCCAAGAAATTTATAAGGCGCCCCTCCTTATCTGAAGGTAAATCAAATTTCTTTTCAATATCAGATTTAACAAATCCACTAGCATGAAAATATGCTGAGCTATTTTCATAAAATTGGTTGTCTTCATAAATTTTTATTCTATACAAACCTTTAATCAAGTTAATGGATATATGATTCGTCCCTTGTTGTAATTCATATTTTGATGGCTGAATCAATAATAAATGCATTGCTGGAGATAAAATAGCGAAAATTAAAAATAAAAATAATACCAATATTCCAATAACAATGTATTTATTCTTTAAATATTTTATTAATAAATATATAGATAATATAAATATTATTAATATAATAACAAACAAATAATTAATCTCCATATTTTACTCTATATAGTGTTTCCGATCCCAGAGCATCGTCTGCGCATTGGAGTAGTATGTCTCTACAATAAGGCCCAGCGTGCAGCGGACGTTTTAAGATACGACAAGATAATAAATGATAAAAAATGCAAAAAATGATACGATGATCTGGATTGTCAATACTGACACCAACAAGTTGCCAAACGCAACCGTAAGTTTCACTGCTATTGGATGTCGTTGCTTTTCTGCAGGTAAAGATTGAGCAGCAGATTGTCTTTCTTCAGTAATATGAACTTCGCACCTCCAGATGATCCGTGCAGAAAGAGCCGTCACTAAAACAGCCAGTGCCAGCTTGATTAAAGTGACTTGAATCGGCGGACCTGGTATCCATTCCACCTCCGGCGGAATAATGAGGCTCAGGATGCAAAGAGGCAGGCTTAGCAGAGCGACTATACCCAAAAAGCTTTCTCCTATGAATAAACAGTAGTCCCGGAAAGAGCGAGCCCTATATTTCAATGAAGAAATTATTTTATAATCTTTTCTTCTATGCTCAGGAATAAATTTAAAATATATAGAAAGTATAAATCCTATAAACATTCCAAAAACAAGGAATGGAACGTATGAAAATAATAAAAAAACGTCAAAAATAAGAACCATTGCGACAAACGCACTTGGCCCTTCCGCGTCACCGAAATCTACATAATATTCAAAAAAATATTCTATAGGTAATCTCAAAATATCCCAATTGAAAAGCAGGATAACGACAAGAATTGCACCAGCCCAGAGTGGTGCAGTGAAGCCACTTAAGAGCGTTGCTTTAATAATGGGTTTCATATTCTTTGTGTCTTAATTGTCTGCGCATTGGAGAAATGTTGTTCCTTACAACAAGGCCCATTGAACAGAATACTTCCACGACGGGACTGAATTCATTTCGGGAGTTTCTGAGTTTATAAAGGTTCTCCAATATCTACACAACGATTCCACCCGGAATCTTGGATGATTTTTGAGGTTATGCAAGTTTTTTTTCAAATTTTTTAACCGCAGATTACGCAGATTCCCGCAAAGGGATGCAGGGAAACGGAGCTATTTATCCTTACTAAAAAACTGTGTAATTTACGGATAATCAGGCGCTATTTCTGATTTTTAAACGCTGCTTTATTCATCAGGTCCTCATAGCTGCCCACCATTTGATACTTGACGCGTCCGGAGGAAATCTTGCTGTTGAGTTGCTCGAAGAACTTTTCAGCACAGTCTAGTTTCAATTTTTCAAATCCTCGCAACGACAGGCTGTTTAGAGAGCCTTTGGTCTCGGCAATGAAATAAATATGTTCAACCGAGCCCTCCTTAAATGAAATGGCCCAGTCCGGGTTGTAGTTGCCAACAGGAGTGGGAATCAGAAAGCCTCTTGGAAGCTTCGCATAAACGACCACTTCGTTGCTATTATCCAACTTTTCTATAAACTTCCGCTCAACATTCGAGTTGAGGATAGCATAATCGAAGATGTGTTTCTTGAGTTTATTTCCGGCCTTGCTTAAGTCAAACTTTGTTTGGTCGGCGGTGAAAATAGAGACATCGTAGGTCTCGGCAATAGTGTCATAGCTCAGCTGTTCAATAACGATCGTGGCCTTCTGCTCATTGATAAGCTTTGAGGTTTCTGCTATAAAATGCTCCGGATTCAGTTTGAATTGCTCGAAAACCGACGGATTAATACCTCCCAATATTTCTGCAACGGTCTTTCTGGTCAATAGGGTGTTTTCAGCAATTTTCCCAAGCAGGTCATAGGTGACCATAGAATGGATTGAGGAATTGTGGGTTTTTACCGACGTATTTGTCAGCTCAAATCCCTTACCACTTTTTAGTTGGTCCTCGGTAAGCTGCTCGGTTTGGTCCCCACTTTCGACAAAATATTGAAGCTGATTAACTCGCAAGTCGTGATCCAGGGCTTGTATACTTTTTTTGACGAGCTCATCCGAATCG
Organism: Verrucomicrobia bacterium UBA1412; assembly: GCA_002305615.1. Lineage (GTDB taxonomy): Bacteria > Verrucomicrobiota > Verrucomicrobiia > Limisphaerales > UBA1412 > UBA1412. The sequence goes on from DBPU01000014.1 coordinate 16,360, forward strand.
AATTCGACTCGGTAGACCATCTTCTTGTTAATCCGGTCCCAGAGGGCCTTGAACTCTTTTTTCTCGAAGTTGGCATTCAATGGGTTGGTCTTAGACTTACGGTCATCAGTCACCTCGGGCGGTTCACACTCAATCAGATTAATAATCTGTTCAGCATAAGGGGATAGATCGCGCTCAAACGGAGCCAGTTTCCCTTCGGCTTTTGCTTTCTGGTATTCTTCCGTAATTTGGCGATTTTGGTCCACATATCCATTCTTGATTAAATAAAACTCTATGATGTTCGCTTGCTCCTTGGTAATTTCTAATGTACCGGTTTCGGTGCTGATCTCCTTCCCGATAAAATAGCCATCGTTCAACTTGCGTGGGCGTGCGGAGAGGGTATCGTTGATCTCACGCTGAAGATTTTCGACAAAGTCTTTGTAGCTTTCGCTTGCGACAACGGTCAGGATATTCACGTCATGGACCGTCGCCGGGTCATCCATGCGATCCCCGTGCTGGTTGACGCTAATCCGCAAACCCCGACCAACTTCCTGGCGGCGCGAGATCTTGTTGTCACTGTGCTTAAGCATGCACATGACGAAAACATTGGGATTGTCCCAACCTTCTCGCAGAGCTGAGTGGGAAAAAATGAAACGGACTGGTTCTTCAAAGGAGAGCAGCAGTTCCTTATCCTTCAAAATCAGATCATATGCATCCACATCTTCGGAGAGGCCTGCGTCATCTCCGCGTTTTTCGATTTTTGGATCAATGAGCTTCTTGCTTTTCTTGTCGATGGAGAAGTAGCCGTTATGAGTTTGTCTGACCTGAATAGCCCTGAGATATTCCAGATACTTTTCATCCTTTAGTGAAGGAGAGTTTAAATATTCATCTCTTACCTGTTCGTATTCTTCCTCAAATATTCTGGCGTATTCTCCCTGCTTATCGTCCCTGCCATAGTCCCGGTATTTGACCACCTCGTCGATGAAGAAAAGGGAGAGGACTTTGATGCCTTGAGCGAAAAGAGGTTGCTCCTTCTCAAAGTGAGCCATTATCGCCTCCCGAATCTGAATTCTCCGGATGACCGGATCCGTGATGTCACAGGTGGCATCACCTGCATTCAGACTAACGCCATTGATGAACTCTACTGTGCCAAGATTGGCATCGATCTGGGTGATGACAAAACCTTTATATTGGTCGAGCTTATTTGATTCAATAAACAGATTACGACCATTCTCCAGCCGTTTAAGTTGTCGTTTGATGCTGCCATCAGCCAGACGCACCTCTAATTCGATTCGGGCAACCGGTGGCCCGCTGGATATTTCGATGGATTCGAGATAAAGATAGGCGTTGGTGCCTACGAGATTTTTGGCGGCAATTCCACGCACCGCGATTTTTTTTACCAGCTTTTGGTTATAGGCGTCTAAGGCATCAAGGCGATATATTTTGTTGTGAGTGGTCCGGTGCGTGGCCGAGTAGCGCAGGATCATCAGCGGATTGAACATTTCCAGCGCATCCAGCGTCTTTTTGCCCTCCATTTTCTGTGGCTCATCGAGAATCAGGATGGGGTGGTTACCGGCGATCACATCAATCGGCTTGCGCGACTGGAAGTCATCCAGCTCTTCGTAAATGCGCCGATTATCCTTACCCGCGGCATTGAACGCCTGGATATTGATGACCATGACGTTGATGCCCGCATCGGAAGAGAA
>DBPU01000064.1:0-3094 GCA_002305615.1 Verrucomicrobia bacterium UBA1412
CCCCCGGGAATGAGGAAGGTGCCGCCGCTCATGAGTAACCCTACAACCCAAGATTATAATCTCAATACACCCGTACCCCCGGTGAAACGCAAGGCCGGCTTCTGGCCTCTGCTCAAGGAATGCATCCGCACCGGCGGCCCGGGCTATCTCCAATTTGCCATCACCAACGTCTGCAACGCGCATTGCGATTTCTGCGGATTCTCGGTCGACCGCTTTGACCCCAAAACCCGCAAGAGCGTCACGCTCCAGGAAGCCTATGACACGATTGATATCAGCGTCAAAAACGGCATCGGGTTCCTCCTCTTTGTCGGCGGCGAACCGATGGCCCACAAGGATCTGCCCTCCATGCTCAAATATGCGGCCGATTCGGGCATCCAGCCGATGATCTGCACCAATGGCTCCCTCTGGACCGATGAGAACGTCCGCATGTATGCACGGCTGGGACTCGCCAGCGTCATCATGTCCATTGATGCGGCAAGCGTCGAACTGCACGAAAAGAACCGCGGCTTGAAAGGCGTCTGCGAAAAAATCGCCCGCGCCAATAAACTCTTCCGCGAACTGGGAGTCGAAAGCGTGGCCAGCATCACCGCCAGCCGCCTCATTGACGATTACACCAAGCTGCCTCCTTTCCTCACCTCTCTGGGCTTTGACCGCTGCACCTTCAGCTACCCCATCTCCGTGCGCGATCCCCTGGAGAGCTCCTACCTGAGCTTCAGCGATTCGAACCTGGTCGATTACACGGTCGAGGAATTGATCGAGGTCTTCCAGAAACTCCAGGCCCTCAAAGAGAGCCGCGAGATTACGATCGTCAACCCGCTGGAATCCCTCAAGGAAATGGTCCGCCACCTCCGCAAAGAGCCGGAAGTCTTCCCCTGCCTGGGCGGCTCGAAATACTTCTACCTGGATTGGAACCTGGACCTCTACCGCTGCCACTACTGGCATTCGCCCATGTGCAAAATCTACGATTTTGATTCCTCCAAACTGATCCGCGACCATTGCACGGTCTGCATGATCGATTGCTACCGGGACCCCTCCATCCTCCAGTTTATCGCGCTCAACATGAGCGATATCTTCCACGACTTCAAATCGCTGCGTTGGGGCAAGGCCGCCGGCAAAGTTTTCGACCGCAGGAACCTGACCTCCCTCAAAGCCGTCCTGGAAGGACAATCCTGGATCCGCGAGTGGATTAAATATACCGGCAAGAAACCCGGCCAATAATTCTGCCGGATATTTTTGAGCATTTCGGATGCGGCTTCATCGGGGTCGCATCCGTTTTATTTTCTTCTAAAATAATCTGTGCGAATCTGCGTAATCTGCGGTTAATAAATCCAGAATATTCCGCGGCCCTTAACTCTCTGCTTCGTTTCTTTTTACCATTTTAGGATTGATTTTTCAGGCTTTATTGATGAAGCTCAGTAAAAGCGACTTCTTAGTCAAGCGATTGAGTCATTGATGGACTTAATAAGCCGGAAGGAAAGAAATATGAATAAACTTAAAATGCACTCACCAGATCTGATCCAGGAAAACATCGCCCGTATCCGTGAGCTCTTTCCCGGCTGCGTGACTGAGGCGAAGGACAAAGATGGTCAGGTAAAACTGGCGGTCGATTTCGACCAGTTGCGGCAGGAGCTATCCGAGTCTATCGTGGAAGGTCCACATGAGCGCTACCACCTCAACTGGCCGGGAAAGAGAGAAGCACTACTTGCCGCCAATGCACCCATTGCCAAGACCCTGCGTCCCTACCGGGAAGAGAGCGTGGATTTTGACACCACCAAGAACCTGTTTATTGAGGGCGATAATCTGGATGCCTTGAAGCTGCTCCAGGAGACCTACCTCGGCAAGGTCAAGATGATCTATATCGACCCACCCTACAATACTGGCAACGATTTTATCTATGAGGATGATTTTGCCGAGAATACCGAGGAATTCCTGAAAAGGTCGAATCAGAAGGATACAGAAGGAAATCGGCTGGTGACGAACACTGAGACAAAGGGACGATTCCATTCTGATTGGCTGACTATGATTTATTCTCGACTTCGACTTGTTAGAAACTTACTAACTGATGATGGCTTGATATTTATTTCTATAGATGAAGTAGAAGTCTCAAACTTGAAACTAATTTGTGATGAGATTTTTGGCACAAAAAATTTTATTGAACAAGTTGCATGGAAAAACAAGTATGGCTCAGGAGCGCTTACAAAAGGATTCGCTAATGTCCATGAGTATGTTCTTGTTTACTCAAAAGGACCATTAGAAAGCATTGCAGCACCGCTAGATGATGAACAACGTGCTGCATATAAAATGCGCGACGAGAAGTACGAACAAAGGGGAGGCTATATAACGCAACCGCTTGCAACAAACAGCAAAGATGATCGTCCAAATTTAAGATATTCAATATTTCATGAAGGCGTTGAAATTAAGCCTGAAAAGCAATGGATATGGTCTGAAGAAAGATTTATAAAAGCCTATACAAACAATGAGATAGTAATTAATGAAAATAACGGAAAATATAGCGTCCGATCGAAGCAATACTTAAGGGATGAGAATGGCTCAGAGCGCCTTGGAAAGCCGGTTTCTCTTCTGAATGGACCTTTTAATCAAGATGGAACAAAGGAAATAAGAGAGCTTTTCAGTAGTGCCGTGTTTGGCTTTCCAAAACCATCACGATTGATTGAGTACTTCATTTCTTTTGTAGTTAATGAAGATATGTCTAAAAATTTCATCGTTATGGATTTTTTTGCGGGATCATGTTCCTTTGTACAAGCGATACTGCAGCTCAACGCAAAAGATGGTGGCAACCGAAAATTCATTGCTGTACAGCTCCCCGAGCCATGTCCTGAACAGTCGGAAGCTTTCAAAGCAGGATATAAAACCATCGCCGAAATCAGTAAGGAACGCATCCGTCGCGTGGGGAAAAAGGTAGCTGCGGAATACGAAGAGAAACGGAGGTCAGAAAAACAGAAAGAAATGGATTTGTTTTCCAATTCCGAAAAAGAAATCGGTGAAAATCTGTGCAACCAGCCTGTAAAATGCCCGGACATTGGCTTCCGCGTCCTTAAGGTAGATTCATCCAACATGGCCGACGTCTACTACA
>DBPU01000064.1:3264-3385 GCA_002305615.1 Verrucomicrobia bacterium UBA1412
TTTCGATACCGGCGTGAATGAGGACCTGGTCAAGGAGCTGGCCCGGTTTGAGCCGTTGCGGGTTGTATTCCGTGACACCGGCTTTGTCTCCGACTCTGTCAAGATCAACGTGGAACAGATC
>DBPU01000066.1 GCA_002305615.1 Verrucomicrobia bacterium UBA1412
ATTCGCCTCTCCGAGGCGTGTGCCCGCCGGGCACGGGATAAACGGGCGTGGAGACCGCCGGGCGCGAGTCTCGAGGTATGCGAAGCAGACCTCCTAATTCAGCATCCCGTAGGGATGCCAGCCTACAGCCCGGGGTCGCAGACCCCGGGGAATCGGCCACCACCCAAGACCCCATTCGACCCTGGAGGGGTCGCATCCACAACGCTTCAAAAACGGGCAGATCGAAAGGGGAATATCGAGGGAGAAAAAATGCACTATCTAACCGCAGATTACGCGGATTTGCACAGATTACTCAGAAGGGAACAGGCGGATGCGACCCCTCCGGGGGCGTGTAAGAATGTGGGGCGGATGGCCCCCGGGCTATGTGACGGGTATGCTCCACACACCTTGAGAATGTGTATCCTTCGGATGAGGGAGAATACGATTCACACCTGCGGAATTACAAACGCATCCGACAATTCCTTTAAAAAACATCTGTGCGAATCTGCGTAATCTGCGGTTAAAAACTGCGGATTTTTTTCTTTTCCTCTATGTTCCTATTTCGGCGCTCTCTTTTTGAGGCAATGCGGGTCCGCCTTTTTTGAAAAAATGCCTCACAATTATCTTGAAAAGATGCAGGTAATTGCTACCTTACAAAGACGGATATATTTTCCCGTTAAACAAATTTACGACTCAGACGAGAAAGATAAGGTGTTCTCTATGAAAAAAAATTGGATAGCGGCCCTTTTAGGGCTTCTTGTGGCCTCCGGGTGGACGCTCAATGCGCAACCACTGCCTGCAGGCCTGGAAATTCTCAAAACTGAAGACCAAATCAAACTGGCCTGGGAGGGTACTCCCGAGGCGGCCTTCACCTTGCAGATGACTGAACGCCTGCGAGATAACATCTGGGTCAATGCGCCCGGCAGCACGGCTTGGCCGACGCGCGACAGACAGTGGACTTCTCCCTTTGATCCGGCGTCTTCTTCCCAGAAGTTTTATCGTCTGGTGCAGGTGGAGCCCTCAAACCGGGGAGCTCTCCTTTCCCTCAAACCGGATTCTACCTATTCCACATTCCTGCTTCAGTTAATTGTGGACCAGATGGCGCCCGATCTGGATGTGACTTTCCGTTATGGAGTTGAGACCTACAAGGTTTCCTATGAAACGATCAGTCCCCGAGGGGATAAGACTATGGCCACTGGTCTCATCTGCCTGCCCGTTAACTGTCCTAATCCCATAGGCGTCGTAAGCCTTCAGCATGGTACGGTCGTTGTGAAAACCGACGCTCCCTCTTATTCGACCAGTTCCCCCGAGGCGTTTGTCTGTATAGCGTTTGCCGGAATGGGTTATGTATCGGTCGTCACCGATTATCTGGGATTGGGCGGTTCGCCCGGTTTCCATCCTTTTTGCCATGCAGGCTCGGAAGCGACGGCCGCGATTGATCTTTTACGCACGACCAAACAGGTTTGCTCAGATAAAGAAATAGTCCCTTCCGACCGCCTCTTCCTGATCGGCTACTCCCAGGGCGGACACGCCACCATGGCGCTCCAGCGCGAGATTGAATCCCGTTACGCCGACGAGTTCAACATCATAGCCTCAGCCCCAATGGCCGGACCTTATGATCTGTCGGGGACTATGGCTGAAGACTTCCAAAAGCCCGACCCGATGAGTGATCTAGGATATTTTGTCTACATCATGACGGCCTATCAGCATGTTTACAGGCTGATCGCTTCCGATTCAGTTGACGAATTCCTCTTACCTCCCTACAACGAGACACTTCCGCCTTTATTGGACGGCATGCACAGCACTGACGAGATCGATGCGGTTTTGCCTGAGCGAGTGGATCAGCTTATGCGCCCCGAGTATCTGATGTCGCTCAGTACTGACCCGAACCATCCTTTCATGGTCGCATTGAGAGATAACGACACCTGTAGAGGGTGGGCACCTAAGGCTCCGATGCGCCTCTGGCATTGCTCGGGCGATCACGACGTCCCTTACCAGAACTCGCTGGTGGCCGTGGAAGAGTTCCGCAAGATGGGGGTCAACGTGCCTCTCACTGACCCAGTTCCCGGGGGTGATCATGGCGACGGTGCTTTACCCTCTCTCATTCAGGCTTTTCAGTGGTTTATGACTTTTGAGCCTGTGGGCTTAGCAGCGAGTTCAGATTTAATTTGGACAAACTAGGCTGATTCAGATTATAAGCTTGAAACGGCGCCGGCCCGTATTTTCGGAGAAATGAGAATTTTCCGAAGGTGTCGGTCGGCGTCCTTGCTCTCTGGAGCATCCGGTTTCACGAACAAAAGATGTAAGATAGATAGAGATGGATAATATTGGATTTTGGGTAGCGTTGGCCGCTGTGGCTTTGGGGGCAGCGGGTGTGATCGTCTGTCTGCTCTCCCGCTCTCGGGATAAAGAGGCTCTGGCTGCCCTGAGGCAGCAGTGTGAACAGATTCCCGGTTTGCAGGAGGAGCTTATGCGAAAAGAAGAAGAGCTGGGTAAAAATCGCGAAGCTCTAAACCAAAGCCAGAGGGAGCTCGCCTCCGTCCAAGCGACTCTGGAGAGTGAGCGCTCGGCCTTTGTCGATCAGGAGCTCAAGCAGCGGCAGACACTGGAAGAGGCCGAGAAGAAATTCTGCGATATCTTCAAAGCTCTCTCTGCCGATACCCTCAAATCCGCTAATGCAGAACTCTTGAAGCTGGCCGAACAGAAATTCCGTGAACAACAGAAAGGCTCTGAAAGCGAGCTGGATAAACGCAAAACAGCCATCGAAGAGCTTTTGAAGCCGGTGCGCGAGCAGATGGAGATACTCCGCTCCAGCAACAAAGAAATGGAGAAAGAGCGTGTCGGTGCCTACAAAGCGCTGGATGAGCGGCTCCAGAATCTGCTTCAGACCCAGCAATCTCTGGATACGCAGACCCGGAAGCTGGTCGAAAGCCTGCGCAAACCGCAAGTCCGCGGCAGTTGGGGTGAGATTCAGCTCCGGCGGATTGTGGAGCTCTCCGGTATGCAGGATCATTGCGATTTTTCCGAGCAGGTTTCCACGGTGGCCGACGAGGGCAACCGAATCCGCCCGGATATGCTGGTGCGCATCCCCGGCGATAAGGTGATCGTGGTCGATTCCAAAGTACCTCTGGAATCTTACCTGAATGCACTGGAGTCTCAGGAACCGGCTCAGCAGAAGCAGCACCTCGAAAACCACGTCCGCCAGCTCAAGGCCAGGATATCCGAGCTGAGCAGCAAGACTTACTCCAAGGATTTCGGCCGTTCGCTCCGTTTTGTCATCATGTTCGTCCCCGGTGAAGGCATCTTCAGCGCGGCCTGGAACCAGGACCCGGGGCTGATTGAGTTTGCCCATCAGAACAAAGTCATCATTGCGACACCCGTGACCCTCATCGCGCTCCTGGAGACGATTGCTCAGAGCTGGGCCGAGAGCAAACTTACCGATGAAATCGTCAGGATTCAGCGCAATGCCGGCGTGCTCTATGACCGGATGCGGGTGGCCTTGAAATACATTGCCGACCTGGGCGGCCATATCAAGAAGGGCGCCGATGCTTACAACAGACTGGTTGTTTCCCTGGAGTCGAGGTTCCTCCCTACGGCCCTGGAAATGCAGAAGCAGAGCCACCTCCTGAACGTGAAAGATCCGGAACTTGAGCAATTGTCTGCCGTAGAAACGATTGTGAGTACGCCCCGCTCCATTGCATCTGAAACGGCCGAGGAATAGGCCTGTGAGGTTAGCAAATCTAATGATTAAAAATTGGCATCATTAGTAAAAGTTAATTCCCTAAGTAGTCTTTTTTACTTTTATTTCCCTTGACGCTTGCAAAAGGGAGCTTTCCGTGTTAATTTGATTCTGTCGTGGTCACGCGGGACCTACACCGCGCCCAGCCGACCTCTTGTTGCTTCCCCCACCGGGCGAAGAGAGGGCGTCACTCGAAAAGGTGGGTAATCTCTACCGAATAATAGATAGAATGTTAGGTCAATGCATCACCAAGAACGAATCCTTAATCGCTTGGGTTAAGGAGATGACTAATCTTTGCCAACCCACCAATGTCCATTGGTGCGATGGTTCAGATGAGGAGTATCAGTTTCTCTGTGACCTCATGGTCAAGAGCGGAACATTTACCAAGTTGAACGAGAACAAGCGCCCGAATTCCTATCTGGCGCGTTCGCACCCCAGCGATGTGGCTCGTGTAGAAGACCGTACCTTTATTTGCTGCAAGACTAAAGAAGAAGCGGGTCCGAATAATAACTGGGCAGATCCTGATAAGATGAAGGCTGAAATGACAGCCCTTTACAAAGGATGTATGCGGGGCCGCACCCTTTATGTCATTCCTTTCTGCATGGGACCGCTGGGTTCTCCCATTGCCAAGATCGGTATCGAGATTACCGATTCTCCCTACGTCGTAACGAACATGCGGATTATGACCCGCATGGGTAAGCACATCATTAAGGCCCTTGGCGAAAAGGGCACCTTCATTCAGTGCCTTCACTCGGTAGGCGCTCCTCTGGCTCCGGGGCAGAAAGATGTTCCCTGGCCTTGCGAACCCGATCCTGCCAAGAAATACATTGTTCACTTCCCCGATGATCCCGCTGTCTGGTCCTATGGTTCGGGTTACGGCGGAAACGCGCTGCTCGGCAAAAAATGTATCGCTCTGCGTATCGCCAGCAACGTCGCCCGCAAAGAGGGATGGATGGCTGAGCACATGCTCATCCTGGCGCTGACCAATCCGGCCGGTAAGACCTATTATATCACCGCCGCTTTCCCGAGCGCTTGCGGTAAGACGAACCTGGCCATGATGTTGCCGACCCTGCCGGGCTGGAAAGTCCGTTGCCTGGGTGACGATATCGCCTGGATTCGCCGCGGTGACGATGGCCGCCTCTATGCCATGAACCCTGAGAATGGTTTCTTCGGCGTGGCGCCCGGAACTTCCATGCAGTCCAACCCCAACGCGATGCACAGCATGGAGAAGAACACGATCTTTACCAACGTGGTGCTGACCCCCGATGGCGACGTCTGGTGGGAGGATATGGGTGTTCCTGCTCCTGAAAAGGGAATTGATTGGCACGGTAACGAATGGACTCCTTCCAGCGGTACCAAGGGTGCACACCCGAATGCCCGTTTCACGGCTCCGGCATCTCAATGCCCGGTGATCGACAAGGATTGGGAAAACCCGGCCGGTGTGCCGATTTCCGCGATTCTCTTCGGTGGCCGCCGTCCGAGCACGATTCCTCTGGTCAACCAGTCCTTCAGCTGGGAGCACGGTGTCTTCATGGGTTCAGCAGCAGGTTCTGAAACGACGGCCGCCGCTTTGGGCGCCTCGGGTCAGCTCCGCCGCGATCCTTTCGCGATGCTGCCTTTCTGCGGTTACAACATGGGCGATTACTTTGGTTATTGGCTCTCGTTTGCCAAAGAAAACCGCAATGCTCTTCCCAAGATTTTCTTTGTCAACTGGTTCCGCAAGACGGCTGATGGCCGCTGGCTCTGGCCCGGTTACGGTGAGAATAGCCGCGTCCTTAAATGGATCTGCGAGCGCGTGGAAGGTACCGGCAAGGCGCAGGAGACTGCGATTGGTTATCTGCCGACTCCTGATGCCATTGATCTCTCCGGCTGCGAAGGCGTGAGCGCCGCAGATATGGAAGAGCTTCTGAAGGTCGATAAGGAAGGCTGGATTAAGGAAATCGAGAGTATTGCCAAGAACTATGCCACCTATGGAGCGCATCTGCCGCCGGCACTGTCAGCCCAGCTCGATGAGCTCAAGGCCCGCCTGAATAAGTAATCACGTTTTGATTCACCTCCGGCGGTACGGCCGGAGAACATAAGAAGAGTCACGATCGTAACAGGTCGCGGCTCTTCTTATTTTTGGAGAGGGTGGCCCATATTGGATTTCTTCGGCGCGCAGCCTCACGCAGCCTCACTTATCCTCCGGGGCGAGTTGAAAGGCGATTGACGATTCTCGGAGCGGATCAGCGATCTTGCGTTGCCCGGAAGAAGGTCTTGGAGTTGTGTGTGTTTGGTGTATAGGTGAAAGTGGCGACGCCTTTGCTGTTCGATATCTGTGTATCTATCAGCATCCACCGGTCCAAGTCCCTGGACGTATAGAGGCTGACATTGTAATCGGGGCCGCTGTTGCTCGTGACAATGAATTGACCGTCACCATTCCTGGCGATCGCCAGTGCGTATTTATAGATGGTGTTTTGACCTGCGTCGAAGATCGGCGCGATGGAAGGTGCGCTGATGATGTTATCGGCAAGGTAATTGTTAGTGGAGCCAGACTGGATGTAGATACCGTACTTCATGAAACTGGTACCGTTATTGGAAAGACGGTTGCCGATCATCCTGACATCATTGCCGAGGGTTTGGATTCCGGAAAACATCCCCATCCAACCGCAGTTTCTGCAATTATTCCGCTGGATAAGGATATCATCCCCGGCGACCAAAATGCCGGAGTTGCCGGTGGTATTGACATTGTTATCCTCGATCACGGCATGAGATACTTTATAATTATGTTTGGAAGGCGAATTCACCTGGATGCCGCGCTCCACGCAGCTATTCACATAGTTCCGGTTGATTTCCACATTGCTGAGGTTATTGAACGAGGCCACCGCGGCAATACCGACTTGGTCGGAAATGCTGACCCTGTTATCGGTAATCTTGATCCGATCGCCGCCGCTGACAAAAATGCCGTAATTGACGTGGATCAGTTTGTTATGGGCGATGGTGATGTCCGAGAAATTGACGGCCACATTCGTATCCTGGCAGGTGGCAAAAAGCATGATGCCTTTTTCCAGAATATTGGTTAGTGTATTCTTCTGGATGCGGATATCATGCTTTAAGTTTGAGGAAAAGCATTCAATTTCAAAGCCTCTCTGGCAATTTTCCACATAATTACTTTCCACCAGCCAGTGACTGCCGATGCCGCTGACCGCGGCACCATCTACTTCCAGTTTAGTCACATTTGTCGCGCCGCCATTGCTGAAAGAGCAGTCGGTGACAGTGACGTTTTGAGAAGTCTTGGGGCTCCAAAGATGAGAGATTGCATGGTTGCCGAAACAGGAAAACTGACAGTTGCTGATAGAGATGCCATCATTATTGTTGCGCATATGGACCGTGCTGTAGAGGAGCGGAACAGATTGGCCGTTTAATTCGCCGTCCGGGACGGGGGGATTGTCGCTTTCAAAGCGGATACCGCGGACGACGATATTGGTGCAGTCAATCATCGCAAAAACGTCTCCCGCGCCGGGAGCGTAGATGAGGGTATTCTCTTCGCCCTCGATGGTGATGTTGCTTTTTTGGATCATCCGGATGGGAGCCATTTTCTCCGGCAGCGGCTCATACCAGGGAACGACGATGGGCGTGACCGGATAAGTGCCGCCGGCAATCCGGACCGTGTCGCCGTCAGCGGTTTGATCCAGTGCCGCCTGGAGTGTGAGAAAAGGAAGATCGGGATTATCCGGCCTGGCAAGATCATCATTCCCGGTGGTGGAAACATAAAGAATAGAAGCATCCATGGCTATCGGCAAAATAAACAATACTGAGATCAGCGCGATGTATTTTTCATTTTTGTTTTATTTCTTTATTTAGTTTTTTGAAAATATTTTCAGTACCCTTACGATCCGGAGTGACGATATAATGGGTGATTTTCTCTGTGTCACAGCGTGCTCCTCAAGCACCTCTCCTGTATTTTCATCAATACCGTATATCATGACACTAATCTGCCTAAATGAACCAGTCCACACAATGCACTGAGGCGGAGCGTATCCTCCCTCTGAGCGTATTGTCAAGATGGACGCTCCGTAAATTTTGCATAAACCTGTTTTTGGGCATAATGGGCCGCGGCTCTTCTTACTTTTTGGTGAGGGACTCCCTATTTTATTGCTTCGGTGAGCGGCCTCACTTATCCTCCCGGGAGAGTTGAGGTTGAGAAGCGATTGAGGCCGGTTGAAACAGACGGCCCTGATAAGCGAAAACAAGTGAGACAGTAAGGAAAAAGAGAAATGCTTACAAAGCAGGAGCGGGAGGCGATTATCGCCATGATTCAGCGCGAGGTGGTGCCGGCTGTGGGGTGTACGGAGCCGGTGGCCGTGGCGCTGGCGGTGGCACGGGCCAGAGAGATTCTGGGCGGAGGGTTGCCCGAAAAGATCACGGTTTACCTCAGCGCGAACATGCTCAAAAACGCCATGGGTGTGGGAATTCCCGGCACGGGGATGACCGGACTGCCGATCGCCATTGCTCTGGGAGCCCTCTGCGGCAATTCCGATCAGGGGCTGGAGGTGCTTCAGGATGTGACACCCACGGATGTGACTCGGGGTAAGGAAATAATCGCGGCCGGTGCGATTCAGATTTTCCTCAAGGAAGGGATTTCGGAGAAGCTCTATATTGAGGTTTTATGCGAAAGCCCGGAGGCGAGCTCCTGCGCCATCATCGCCGGGGGGCACACCCATTTTATCTACCTCTCTCGGGGAGAGGAAGTTTTGCTCGATCAACGTGAGCGCAATCGCTCGGAAAAGGAAGAGGCGCCGCCGGAGCTCACCCTGAAGCGTGTCTATGAATTTGCTACGGAGACTCCCCTGGAAGAAATTGCTTTTATTCTCGAATCGGCGCGGATGAATAAAGCTGCGGCAGAGGTTTCGTTTGCGGGGCATTACGGCCACGAACTGGGGAGGATGATGCGCGGCCGCTACGAGAAAGATTTCATGGGCGAGAGCCTCTTTTCCCGGATTCTGGCCTATACCTCCGCAGCCTGCGATGCCCGTATGGCCGGAGAAAAAATCCCGGTGATGAGCAATTCAGGCAGCGGCAATCAGGG
>DBPU01000081.1:0-3210 GCA_002305615.1 Verrucomicrobia bacterium UBA1412
CAGATTCATCAGTTCCAGGCCGCCATCATCAGCCGCATTAAAATTTTAGCTAATCTCAACATTGCCGAACGCCGTGTCCCGCAGGATGGCCGCATCAAATTCTTTATCGGCGGCCGCCAGATCGATGTCCGCGTCAGCGTTATTCCCATGATTTTCGGCGAAGGCATCGTCATGCGCCTCCTGGATAAGGCCAGCGTCCTCTACACCCTTCCGCAACTGGGCATGGATGAGGAGACCTTTGTCAGCTTTAAACAACTCATCGACAGACCCCACGGCATCATCCTCGTAACCGGTCCCACCGGTAGCGGTAAAACCACCACTCTCTATGCCGCCTTGAATGCCATTGTCGGCCAGGAAATCAAAGTCCTGACCGTTGAAGACCCGGTGGAATACAATCTGCGCGGCGTCAATCAGATTCCCGTCGATCACCAGGTCGGCATGACCTTTGAGCGTGGTTTACGCTCCATTCTGCGCCATGACCCCGATGTCGTCATGATCGGTGAAATCCGCGACCTGGAAACCGCCCAGGCAGCCGTACAGGCTTCCCTCACGGGCCACCTGGTTCTCAGCACCCTTCATACGAACGATGCCTGCTCAGCTCCCATGCGCCTCATGGATATGGGCATCGAACCCTACCTGGTCAGCAGTACCCTGATTGCCAGTATGGCTCAGCGCCTGGTGCGCAAACTCTGCAATGAATGCAAGGAACCCTATGAGCCCAATCCCAAGACACTCCCTGCCGATCTTAAACTTTCCCCGAATGAAAGACTCTATCGCGCCGTCGGATGCGATGCCTGCCGCCAGACCGGTTACAAGGGCCGCTCGGGCGTCTACGAGCTCATGCTAATGAATGAAGATATCGCCGAGCTCATCACTCACAGAAAACCCACTTATGAAATTGTAACAGCCGCCCGCAAAAACGGACTTCGTCTCCTGCGCGAAGATGGCTGGCTCAAAACGCGCCGCGGGATCACGGACGTGAGTGAGGTCGTCAAGAACACGGCAATTTAAAAAGTTAAAGGGGATTATTTTAGATTCTGAACCAAAGCTGAAAACTGAGAATGGGCGATTTTCAATATACCGCAAAAAACTCCCTGGGCGAAACCGTAACAGGTACCCTCACCGCCGATAACCGGACCTCTGCCATCGCAATCCTGGAAGAGCGAAGGCTCTTTCCCCTCAAAATTGCGGATAAATCGGCCGATATCCGCAAATCCGCCAGCCATTGGAAAGTTAAACCCAAAGATGTCGGCATCATGTACGGCCAGCTCGCCGACCTTCTGGGCAGCGGTGTGCCTCTGCTCAAAGCCCTCGATAGCCTCATCCGCAGCGGCGGCAATAAAAACCTTAATGAGCTCCTCAAGGAAATCCGCGCCTCCGTTGCCGATGGCAAATCCCTGACCGAAGCCTTTAAACAATTTCCCGAAGTTTTCCCTCCTCTGCAAACCGCCATGGTCCAGGCCGGCGAACGCGCCAGCTTCCTCCAGGATGTTTTGCAAAGCATGTCCGATTTCCTCGAACGCCTTGATGAGCTCCGCAGCAAAGTCATCGGCTCTCTCATCTACCCCATGGCGTTGACCGTTATCGGCGGCCTGGTCCTCGTGGGCGCTCTCATCTTTTTCGTCCCCAAGTTTGAATCCCTCCTGGCCAATACGCAAATGCTTCTGCCGACTGCCATCGTTTTTGCCCTGAGCCGGGCTCTCCGCAGTGGATGGCACTTGATCGCTATGACCCTCTTTGCCCTGACGCTCCTCTTCTGGGGCGCCTTCAAAAGTGAGACCGGTAAAAGAGTGATCGAGCGCTACCGGATGAAAATTCCCTTTATCGGAAATGCCATGCGAATGGTTGCCATCTCCCGCTTCTGCCGCATTTTGGGAACCCTCCTGGCCAATGGCGTTCCGTTAATCCAGTCTCTGGCCATCGCCAAAGATGCCACCGGTTCTGCCATCATGGCCGAGCAGATCGCCAAAGCTATCGAAAACGTCCGGGAAGGTAAATCTCTCTCCGAGCCGCTTCGCAAGGGCGGCATCTTCCCCGATCAGATTATGGCTATGCTCGCCACGGCTGAGGAATCCAACCGCCTGGATAAAGTCCTCCTCAATATCGCCGACACCGTCGAGCGCAGAACCAACCGCCAGGTTGATCAGGCCGTCCGCCTCATCGAACCCCTGGTCCTCTGCCTCATTGCTGCGGGCATCGGCTTTATGGCAATTGGTCTGCTCCTGCCCATTTTCACCATGGCAGGCTCTCTGGGCAAGTAAAGGCCGGCTAGTAAATAATCTTGAGCTGCCGTTGTTCTGCCCGGTTTTCAAACCGTATCCAGAGCAGTTGCGCGATCACGTCCACGTTGAAATCGCTCAGCTTCTCCTCTCCCAGCAGGATCTCTTTGGGCGTCGCCGGTATCGAACAGAGCATCACCGCCTGAGTCCCCGCGATTCCATCCACTTTGCAGCTCAGAGTCCCATGCTCTTTAGAGTTGCCCTCGGACTGAAACTCCTCATCCAGCACCCTGCATGCCGCAGCCAGCACCGAAGGCTTGCCCGGCTTCTGAGCACGGTCCAGATTTAACAGAAAATAACGGCTCCCCGGCGTAAAATCCACGCTCGTTAAAAGCTGCAATTTCGGGTCGAAAAGGTTCACAAACCGGCCATTTACGCCCCAAGGTTGACCGCCGACCGATTCATCCAGCCCGGCTGCAATAAAATAAGGTCCGCGCCTCAAGGCCAGCGAACTGCGCTCATCAAATTTCACCTTTTTCCCGCAAACCGACCGGAGCCGCTCCATGAAAAGCTCGTCCCCGTTCTCCGCAGCCGTAATAGATACCGGAGACCTCTTTTCAACATAAACACGTCCTCTGCCCACACGATAAGTCTGGCCTTCCGCGCCTTCCCTTGGCGCCTTTTCCTTCACTCCCAGCGTCTCCATCAGATGCTGCCTCGGGGTCGCGTATTTCTTGTCGCCGCTGTTCCAC
Organism: Verrucomicrobia bacterium UBA1412; assembly: GCA_002305615.1. Classification (GTDB taxonomy): domain Bacteria; phylum Verrucomicrobiota; class Verrucomicrobiia; order Limisphaerales; family UBA1412; genus UBA1412. The sequence continues at coordinate 2,972 of DBPU01000081.1, forward strand.
CATTCTTTCACCGCATGGAAGGGGTCCGCATCGTCATCCACAATTACCAGGATTCCACCTTTCTTCACCCACTCGGCTATCGGCGCATGGACTTCGGGCGAAAGCGGCTTCATCCCCGTGTAACTCAGGAACAGCAATGAGTAGTCTTTGAGATAATCCTCAATTCCGACATTCTCCAGCTGGACCATCTCCACCGGGATTCCTCGCTTCAGTAATGGCAGCGCCATCCCGTAAACATG
>DBPU01000081.1:3300-6931 GCA_002305615.1 Verrucomicrobia bacterium UBA1412
GGGATCCCCTTGCGCTCAGCCTCCGGAACGTTGGAAGGATATTTGCCTCTGAAAACACGGCTCGGCCACGGCATCACTTCATAACGCCACACCTCAGGCTGCAAAAGCGATGCCGTCAGCGTCGATTCCCAGTTCAGCCGATAATCATTCCAGTCATGGGCCGGATTATCCTCCACCGGATCATTCAGGTACCAGACTATCCGCCCCGTGGAACGAACCAGATTATACATCGAGGAGTATTCCAGAAATGCCGTCTCGAAAGTCCGTTCCTTAAACGAGCCCTTGTAAAAATTCGGTGTCCGGGATGTTCCCGTCCAGACCTGCGCGATATATCCGTCGCAGCCCTTCAGCCGTGCCAGGCTCGACTCCGGACTCACAATCCCCCAATGCGCATAGTTCAGAAGTGAGTGGGTCGGCACGTAGCACTTCACCTGCTTGCCCTGCTCCCGGTTGTACTCCTGAATAAAATCAAAAACCTGCTGCAATGCCCGGCGGTAAAGATAATACTTCAGCTTGCTGGCTTTCCATTGAGCCTCCACACTGCCGTGCGGTGCCTCCCAGTCCTGCCCGTAATAGCTCTTCCACTCCTTCTTGAAACCCTCCGAGTAGCCTCCTCTGACCCAGAACTCTGGCTCCTCCAGATGAATCGCCTCCACTCCCGCATCCAGTGCGCGCTTAACGCCGACGCAGAGGAACTTTCCGTAATTCTCGCCCGGAGACATATAGTAAACATCTCCACCATGGCTGATCTTGTTGCCCGCACGGTCTGTCTGCGCCTCGTCCTCGTGGTTCACTCCGTCAAAGCGCCCGTAAAGATAATCCTGATATTGCCCCCAGGATACGCCCGTCATCACGTGAACCCGGTAGCCTCGTTCACGCCAGGTTTTCACCCGCTCGGGCATCCCGGCGTCTATCCCGTAAACGATAGCCACATCCGAGCAGAGATGAATATCATCCGCGTAAGGTGCCGCTGCCTGAAAAACGCTTCTCTCCTGCACCTGAAGCGGATCGCTCACCGCTCCCGTCGCACCCGAAACCGTAACCGCAATCCCAAGCGCCATCGCGCTCAAGATACTTCTAATCCCCCAGTTTATATGCCTCATCTGTTAGAATGTTTTTTTATTCCCCGCCAAAATCTTCTCAGACTCCTCGCAAAAGCGTTTCATCTCCTCCTCGCTGCCGATACTGATGCGCAGATAATCCTTCACCTCCTCATCCGCCCACCACCGCACAAGTATGTTCTTCTCGCGTAACCGCAGGTACCACTCCCGGGCACTCAGCGTCGAGGGCTTCACAAAAATAAAGTTGGTCTGGCTCGGATACGCCTGGAATCCGTGCTGCGCGAACCAGCGCATCATCTCCGCGCGAGTCTTTTTCACCCGCTCGAAGTTTTTCTGATAATACTCCAGATTCTCCAGAGTGGCCTCGGCCGCAATCTGTCCCAGCCCGTTCACGTTGTAGCTGCCGCGAATCTTGTGCATCGCTCCGATCAGCTCTTCAGACCCCACGGCATAACCCACCCGCTGGAAGCAAAGCGAATACGCCTTGGAAAAAGTCCGCGCCACGATCACATTCGGCATCCTAAGCGCAAGCTCCATCGCGTTTTCTTCTGCGAATTCCACATAAGCTTCGTCTAACAGGACTACCCCAGTCTGCGCTTTACATAACGCCTCGAGCTCGGCCATCTTGTAGCCGCGCCCAGTAGGCGCATTGGGCGTCGTGACGAAGCTCAGCGCCGCCCCAAAATCCCAACGTTTCCCAGACTTCAGCTCCGATACAGACGGAATCCCGAAATCAGCCAATAACGGCACCGGATTGCGCACCGCCCCGGCGGAATCCGCCAAGACCGGATAAAGACTGTAGCTCGGCCAAAAATATTGCACCGTACTGGCCGAGCGCTCCGAGGCTCCGTTCCCATGTCCCAGCGGATCCACGAACGTCCTTATCGCCATCTCCAGCACCTCGTCAGACCCGTTGCCGACCAGGATATTCTCCTTCTTGCAGCCGTGCATCGCCGCCAGCTTCTCCCGCAGCCCATCGGCTCCCGGGTTCGGATAGCGCCTCAGCCGACCATCCACACATTCCTTTATTTTCTCCAGCACTGCCGGAGCCGGCGAATACGGGTTTTCATTGGTATTTAGCCGCACCAAACCATCCACGATAATCTGCTCACCGGGTACATACGCCTTGAGTCCCTCCACCAGAGGGCGAATCAAACTCTTACTCATCTCTTTTAAAATCAATTCTGCTTTTCTAACGAATACACCTGCCGACCCGCGACCCAGGTCCCGTGCACTCTGCCTTTGATAGGCCAGCCGGTGAAAGGTGAATTCTGTGATTTGCTCGCTCCTTGCGCCGCATCGTAAACCCACTCTTCTTCCGGATCAAACACCGTAATATCAGCCGCCACACCGACGCTGAGCGTCCCTTTATCTATCCGGAGCAGTTCCGCAGGTGCCGCCGTAAACTTCCGGATAATCTCCGAAAGCGAGAGCACCTTCCGGTGGTAAAGCGAGGTCAGCGCCATCCCCAGCTCCGTTTCCAATCCGATGATCCCGAAAGGCGCCACGTCATACTCCACCTCTTTTTCGTGACCGCAGTGCGGCGCATGGTCGCTCGAGATCACGTCCAGAGTCCCATCCCGGAGCCCCTCAATCAGGGCCGCACGGTCCTCGGCCGATCCCAGCGGCGGGTTCATCTTGAAGTTTGTATGATAGCGGCTCCACTGCGGCGGCTTCACCCCTTTGCAACTTCCCGTGAATACGTCAAAATATCCGGCCCCGTCTCCCTTCCAGAATTCTTCGCTCCCGGCCAGGGCCATATCCGTCAGCGTCACATAATGCGGACAGGTCTCGGCGTAAACTTTCACTCCCTCGCTCTTGGCTTTGCGGATCATAGAGACACTCTCTGCGCTGCTGATATGCTGGCAATACATCCGGGCTCCGATCTTTTTTGCCAGGAGAATATTCCTGGCCACCACAATATCTTCCCCAAGGCTCGGCCATCCCCGCAAACCCAATCGTGTACTCCAGTATCCCGCATGCATCACTCCGTCGCTAGTGGCGCTCGTATCCTGGCAGTGATCCATCACGAGAAGATCAAAGAGCTGGGCATATTCCACCGCTCTCCGCATGAGGTCATTATTCTGAATGCAGCGCCCGTCATCGGTAATCGCCACAACCCCCGCGCTTTTCAGACCGCCAATGGGCGCCATCTCTTCCCCTTCAAGTCCTTTGCTGATCGCCCCGCTGATGAGCACATTCACGAGAGCCTCCTTGCGGCAACGATCCATCACAAAAGCGACCGTGCTCGGATTATCAATCGCCGGATTCGTATTGGGCATACATACCACACTGGTAAATCCCCCCCGGGCCGCCGCTGCCGTACCGGTCTTGATCGTCTCCTTGGCGCATTGGCCCGGCTCGCGCAAGTGAACGTGCATGTCGATTAATCCGGGACAAACCACCTTGCCTTTGAGATTGATCGCCTCTGCTTCCGCGGCCTTCTCTGCCGGGATTTTCTCTCCTACTGCCGCAATCTTACCCTCTGCGATCAGCAGCTCTCCCATCATATCCAGCCCGTTGGCAGGATCCACTATTCTTGCATTTTGAAGCAACACCAAGCCCATACG
>DBPU01000032.1 GCA_002305615.1 Verrucomicrobia bacterium UBA1412
TGGGGCAGAACTTCCTGCACGATTCAAATCTTCTGGAGAAGATCTCCGCGGCCGGAGAGCTCACGGCGGCCGATCAGGTGCTGGAGATCGGGCCGGGACTGGGTCCCCTGACGGAGCGGCTGATTCAATCGGGAGCCCATATTTTGGCGGTGGAGCTGGATGAGCGGCTGGTCGAGATCCTGCGGGATCGCTTTGGCGCGGCGGAAAATCTGGAGCTGCTTTGCGGCGACGGGATGAAGGTGGTCAAGGAGCGGGAAGACTGGGGAGCCTGGAAGATGGTGGCTAATCTGCCGTACTCGATGGCTTCGGCGATTCTGGTGGAAGCGGCCTTGAAGCCGGTCTGCTTCCAAAAAATGGTGGTCACGCTTCAATGGGAGGTGCTGAACCGGATAGCGGCTTCTGCGGGCACGGCGGATTATGGGCTCCTGACGCTTCTCCTGCAACTCCGCTACAAGGTGACGCAGCGCTTCAAGATACGGAGCGGCTCGTTCTTCCCACCGCCGGAGATTGATTCGGGAGTGATTGTCCTGGAGCGGCGCGCGGAGGAGGTGCTGCCCGTTGAGTTGCATTCGCTTTTCGTGCAAATTGTGAAGCAGGGTTTCAGCCAGCGGCGCAAAATGATGAAGAAGCTCCTCAAGATGAAATGGGAGTCTGAACATCTGGATGAAGCTTTCCGGCGGGTGAACCTCCCAGAGGAGATTCGTGCCGAGAAGGTGACACTGAAACAGTTTGCCATTTTGACCAAACTGCTGCATGATCTCCAAACGGAGAGATCGAAATGAAGTTTTCAGTTTGCAATGAAATTTTCCGGGATTGGGATTTGAGGGAGGTATTCCGTGCTGCCCGGAAAATGGGTTATGACGCCGTGGAGATCGCCCCTTTTACCCTGGCCGATTCGGTGGAAGAGATCAGCCGGCCAGAGCGTGCGCATATTCGTGCCATGGCGGCGGAGGAGGGGATCGCTCTTTCGGCGATTCACTGGGTATTGGTCAAGCCCGAGGGTCTCTATATCAATCATCCGGACAAGGCGATCCGGGATAAGACCTCGAAGTATTTTATCGAGCTGGTCGATTTTTGCGCCGATATCGGGGCCAAAGCGATCGTGGTGGGCTCACCTCATCAGCGGCGGGTGCTGGAGAATGTCAGCTTTGAAGATGCGCGTGCCTGGACCCTGGAGACTTTCAGAGCCGCGGTGAATCGTGCCCTGGAGCGGGAAGTCACGCTCTGCCTGGAACCGCTGGGCGCGGCCGAGACCAATTTCATCAATACGGCACGGGAGGCGATCGATTTCACGCGGGAACTGGATAACCCGGCCTTCAAGATCATATTGGACGTCAAGGCGATGAGCGCGGAAGGCCGCCCTCTGCCTGAGATTATTCACGAGAGCAAGGGGCACTTCGCCCACTTTCACGCCAATGACCGGAATCTGAAAGGTCCCGGTTTCGGGGATGTCGATTTTGTCCCGATTTTGAGAGCGCTGAAAGAGGTCGGCTATGAGGGCTACGTCTCCGTGGAGGTGTTTGAGTTTGAGGAAGGGGCCGAGGTGATCGCTTCGCGGAGTCTGGAGACGCTTCAGAAAGCCTGGCAAGAGGTTTTGGCTCAGGCCAATAGCCGGGAGGCTAATGGATGATGAAACGCGGCCATGCAGGAGCCTCACTTCTGCGAGCGGGGACGGATCTGAGCGTTCTGGGGCGCGTTATCACGCTGCCGACGGTCCTCAGTAACTGCCTGGCCGGGTGGGTCTTGAGCGGTTGCGGCAATGCCGATAAACTGGTTCTGGCCTGCCTGTCGCTCTTCTTTTTGCAGGTAGCCATCTCCTGGCTGACGGTCATATTTGATATCAAGAGCGAATCGGATTACCAGCGGATGTATCCCTGGCTTTCGACGCGTGCGACCTTGCGGATTCCCTGGATTCTGAGTGTTGTTTTCATTTGGCTGGGGATACTCCTGGCGGCCTGCTGCGGGAGGATGATCGCGATTCTGGCCTGCTGGATCGTGTTCGTAGGGATCTTGACTGCCTGCACGCACCGGATTTTTTTCCTTTCATCGCTTCTGCCCGGTTTCCTGAGGGCCTCTTATTACGTGGTCGGTGGGAGCATCGCCTGGGGCGGGTTGATGGGTGAGACGCTCTGGGCTGCGTTGGGCATCCTTTTTTATATGTTCGGCTGCGGTTTCGTGACCCGGCAGAGATGGAATGCCGAGCTGCGGAGCCTGGCGATACCTTCTCTGGCTTTTGCCGTGCCCCTGGTATTGGCACTCTTCGTCAATGACGGGGATTACCGCTGGATCGGAATCTGTTTTGTCAGTGCGGTCTTTGCCTGGCTGCTCTATATCTTTTACCAGCAGAATGTTCGGCAGGAAATGGCACAGACGGCCGGTTACCTGACGGCGACGATCTGCCTAATCGATTTTCTGGCGGCCGGAGTCGAATCGATGGGAGTGGCTCTGATCCTGGGCGGATTGTTCGTGCTGGCCAATTTCCTTTGCCAGAATATGAAGAGGATGGACGATATCTGGATTGTCCTCTAAATTATTTTTCTCAATTTCGACGCCTCTTTTGTTTGACTATTGGGTCCGGGAGGGCTAATCTAACCAGCGTATTTTGTGACACTGAGCACTATGAAAGAGATTATTTGTCAACATAATGGAAAGCGAAAGAGTGGCTTCACCCTGATTGAACTTTTGGTGGTGATCGCCATTATCGCCATTCTGGCGGGAATGATCCTGCCTGCTTTGTCGAAAGCCAAAGCAAAAACACAGGGTATCTCCTGTATGAATAACACCAAGCAGCTCACACTGGCTTGGATTATGTATACGAATGATAACCAGGAAAACATCATGCCTAACTGCCAGGGAGGTTATGATCAGGCTGAAATCAATGCAGGCAATAAGAGCTGGATTACCGGTTGGCTTGGCTGGAACCAGGGCGGCAGCGATGCCGGAGATGGCGGTAGAGATAATACCAATATCCTGTACTTGGTGGATACGCGCTATGCGCAAATGGGAACTTACCTGAGCAAGGCGGCCAAGACCTTCAAATGCCCTTCCGATAACTTTGCCAGCCCGTCGGGCCCCAAGGGAGTGATCGGCCAGCAGCGCGTCCGCACTGTCGCCATGAACGCGTTTATGAACGTGGACGGCACCGGCGGAACCGCTTACAACAACCTGAAGGTTTACAAGAAAGTCTCGGATATGAATCGCCTCAAACCGACCGGCGCTTGGGTGTTGGTTGATGAACACCCCGACAGCGTCAATGACGGTACGCTCTTCCCGGAAGCTTCGGCCGTGCAGGAAGGCGGAATGTGGGTCGTTAAAGGCAGCACCAGAGCTAACTGGCGCGATTATCCCTCTTCGCTGCATAACGGCGCTTGTGGTTTCTCCTATGCCGATGGGCACAGCGAAATCAAAAAGTGGAAGACTCGCCCGATGATCGCCGACGCCCGTCCCATTAAGTTCATCTACGGTCCTGATACGATTCCGATTGGAGCCGACCGTACTGACTGGGATTGGTTTGCCGAACATTGCAGTGAGCCTGCCAAGTAGGAGATTGCTCTGAAGATCGAGTAATCAACATTAACGTTCGTTTTTAGGGAGCTTCACCTCTGTTTCCGGATAGGAGACGGAGGTGAAGCCGTTTTCGGGAGAAAGAGGTTTTTGAAAATAAGCGGCGTTTAGGTGTTTTGGAGCGGTATTTTCTTGTAAGCGGCCCTGATTTGAGGCACCTTCTTCCGGATGAGTAAGACCGTATTTTCACGAAGGAGTTTTTTGAAAACCGCGGGCAGTATCGCGATGACTGCCCCGTTTATTACACGTAATCTGATCTCGGCCCCGCCCAGCGAGCGGGTCCGGTTTGCCGGTTTTGGCGCGGCCAACATGGCCGGAGCCGATATCGCTGAGATCATCAGCCATCCGAAAGTCGATTTCGTCGCTGTGGCCGATGTGGACCAAAATTATCTGGCTCAGCAGAAAAAGAATCATCCTCAGCTCAAAACTTATGCGGATTACCGGGAGCTCCTGGATAAGGAAAAGGATATTGATTGCCTGACCGTTTCCACGCCCGATCATACCCATGCGATTATGGCGATGAGCGCGATGCGCCGGGGCATCCACGTCTATTGCCAGAAACCGATGGCGCACGATCTCTACGAAGTGCGGCAGCTCACCCGCTATGCGGCCGAGCACAAATTGGTCACCCAGATGGGTATTCAGATTCACTCGCACGATATTTACCGCAATACGGCCAAGCTCCTCAAAGAGGGGATTATCGGCAAAATTAAGGAGACCTGGTCCTGGTGCGGGAGCAGCTACGGCTCACTGAATGATTTGCCCGGCGGAGAAGACCCGATCCCCGCGACTCTTAACTGGGATCTCTGGCTCAATACGGCGGCTGAGCGTCCTTACCTGGCCTCGCAGTATCATCCGAAAGTCTGGAGAAACATACTGGATCTGGGAACGGGAGTCTTCGGCGACATGGGCTGCCATATTTTTGACAACGTGTTTTCGGCCCTGGAGCTGACCTCTCCGACAAGCCTCCGCTCCGAGGGTCCTGCTCCCAATAAATCGTACTGGGCTACCCGCAGTCGGATGCACTACGTCTTCCCCGGGACACAATACACGGAAGGCAAGACGATCAATGTGCATTGGTATGACGGACCGGAGCGGCCGCCGCAGGAAGTGGCAGACTGGGTCGGGGGCACCCTCCCGAACATGGGGACGCTCTTCCTCGGAACTGAGGGAATTTACCTCATTCCGCACTACACCACGCCGAAGCTTTTCACGAAGAAGGGCGATAAATATGAAGAGGTTCCTGAGTTGACCAAGCGTTTCGCGCTGCCGACGGTGAACCATTGGCATCAGTTTATTGACGCGGTTCGTGGTGAGGGCAAGACAAGCGCCGGTTTTGATTTTGCCGGTCCTTTGGCCGAGACGGTGCTCCTGGGGAGTGTCGCCTGCCGGTTCCCGGAGACGACCCTGAAATGGGATACCGATGCGCTGAAATTCGACCTGAAGGAGGCCAACGCGTTCGTGAAGCGGACTTACCGGGCCGGCTGGGGCGTGGAAGGACTCTAAAAAGGGTTTCCCCAAATAAGGTTTTTTTTCAGACAGGCTTCTGTTACTCTTCCCGCAAGAGTATGAGGAAGCCTGTTTTTTTATTTTTGTTGGGTGCGTTTTGCTTCTGGATTTCGGCGTCTCAGGGAGCCTCGGAGGAGGCGTGGCCCGAGCGGGTCCGCGGCAAAGTCTATAAGATGACAGTTCAGCCGAAGTGGAAGGGCTCTACCTTCTGGTATATGAACCGGCTTTCGGGCGGCCGCAGCGAATATATCTTTGTCGATGCAAATACAGGGGGTCGGCGTCCGGCCTTTGATGCCGAGCGGCTGGCCCGGAGTTTGAAGGAGAAGCTCGGGCGCGATATCGACCCGGAGCGGCTGGGATTGGAGAATCTGGATTTCGACGAGGAGGGCAGGATGAGTTTCCGGCTGGGCTCGGAGCGCTGGCAGTGCGACCCGGTCGATTATACCCTTAGCCCCTACACGCCGGGCGAGGAGGATCTTTCGGCGGCTTTCCCCACACGCATGAAGCGCTCACGCTCAACAGGCGAATCGCTTTTTCTCTCCTTCATCAATGACTGGGACCGCCCGCTCACGATCAGTTGGGTCAATACCGAAGGCGAAGAGCGGACCTATGCGACGCTCCGCCCGGGCTCAGAGCATCAGCAGCATACCTTTGCCGGGCATGTCTGGAAGGTGACCGACCCGCAAGGCAGGACACTGGCGATTCTGGAGGCGCAGACCGATGGTGATTACTTCCGGTTTACGGAGGAAAAGATCAAGCGCACGCTTGAGGAGGCAGCCCGGGAGATTCCGGCCCCGAGAGAGGAGAGACCGGGACGCCCTTCGCGATTCGGGGCAAGCTCGCCCGACGGAGTCTGGAGTGTGGATTTGCGGGAGAACAATGTCTATCTGGTGGAGAACGCCTCCGGCCAGGCCGCGGCGCTCACTCAGGATGGAGACGCCCGGGATGGATATGAGCCGCCGATTCTCTGGTCGCCGGACGGGAAATATTTTATCCTGCTCAAAACCCGCAGAGCCCCGGAGCGTGAGATTTATCTGGTGGAATCCTCACCCAAAGATCAGCTCCAGCCCAAGCTCCATACTCACCGCTATGCCAAGCCCGGGGATGAGCTACCCTATAAGCGGCCCAAACTCTTCTCGGTGGAGCGCAAGGAGGCGATCCCGGTTTCCGAGGAGTTGCAGAGCAATCCCTGGGATATTTCCGAATTTCGCTGGAGTCCGGATTCCCGCCGGTTCTTCTATCTCTACAATGAGCGTGGGCATCAGAAGCTGACTCTGCTGGAGATAGAGGCGCAGAGCGGAGAGGTGCGGCCGGTGGTCGAGGAGGTCTCCCAAACTTTCATCGATTACTCGAATAAAACCTGGCTTCATCCGCTTTTTGAAACTTCCGAGCTGCTCTGGATGAGCGAGCGCGACGGCTGGAATCATCTCTACCTTTATGATCTGGAGAGCCGAAGCCTGAAGCGGCAGCTCACCTCCGGCCCGTGGGTGGTGCGAAGTATCGAACGGGTGGATGACAAGTTGCGGCAGGTCTGGTTCTGGGGCGGCGGCGTTTTCCCGGAGCAGGACCCCTATTACCTGCACCTCATGCGGGTTAATTATGACGGCTCGGGTCTGACCCATCTGACCCGTGGGGACGGTACCCACACGGTGGAGTTTTCGCCCGATGGGGAGTGGTTCCTGGACCGCTATTCCAGAGTGGATATGGCTCCAGTGACGGAGCTGAGGCGCTCTTCGGATGGGGCACTTCTATGCGAGCTTGAGCGCGGAGACGCCTCCGAGCTGGCGGCGGCCGGGTGGATTGCGCCCGAGCGCTTCGTAGCCAAGGGCCGGGATGGGACGACCGATATTTACGGGGTCATTATTCGCCCGAGCCATTTTGATCCGAACCGCAGCTATCCCATTATCGAGGAAATCTACGCCGGACC
>DBPU01000067.1 GCA_002305615.1 Verrucomicrobia bacterium UBA1412
TATGGAACCACGGCATGTTTAAGTCACTGCTGTTCTTGGGAGCCGGCTCCGTACTCCACTCGACCGGGACACGCAGAATGAGTGATCTGGGTGGATTGTGGAAAAAAATGCCTTGGACAACTGCCTTGTTCGCATTGGGTTCTGCCGCCATCGCAGGACTCCCCCCTTTGAACGGTTTTGTCAGCGAATGGTTAATTTACCTGGGTATGTTTTCATCAGTTATTCAGCCATCCTCGTCTCTGCTTATCGCCGTTCCCTCTATCATACTACTGGCTCTCACTGGAGCGCTCGCACTTGCATGTTTTGTAAAAGTCTGCGGAGTGGTTTTTTTGGGGGCTCCTCGCACACCTGCAGCCAGCCATGCTCATGAGTGCGGTCTCTGGATGCGAATTCCTATGCTCGTGCTAGCTGGAGGATGCGTGTTAATCGGTTTGGCACCTTTCCTGTTTTGGAACCTTCTCATTTCTGCCGTTGCTTCCTGGCACGGAACGTGGGAACTGACTCCCATGCCTGCGTCCCTGAAGCTTCTGAGTTTGTCGCATATTCTCTTAACCTTGGCTGCCACTGGTGGATTTTTGTTACTCTCTCGGCGTGCTAGCCAAAAGGGAATTCAGCGCCGCTTAACCTGGGATTGCGGCTATACCGGTCCCACCCCAAGAATGCAATACACAGCCGGCTCTTTTGCCGGAACAATTACCGAATGGTTCAGTTGGATTCTTCGGATTAAACGTCACGAAAAGCTTCCTTGCGGAATCTTTCCACAGCAGGCCCATCTGGACAAACACACTCCCGAGACCGTTCTTGAGAAAATTATTGAACCCTGCGCTCAATGGATTCTCTGGGTCTCAAGGATTATCCGGCAATTCCAAAATGGACGCACCCACGTCTACATTTTATACATTATCCTGGGATTAATCGCCTTGGCCTGCATAACGATTTGCTGGAGCTAGCGAAACAGATTTATAACTTAAACACCCCATTTTTGACGTGTATTTAAACTTAATAGAAGTAGCCGAATCTTTTGGCGTTTCTGAAAAAGTGGTTGAAGGATGGATTCAGCACAACGGACTCCCCTGTGTTTCCGATCGGGGGCGCCTCTTATTTGACCGGGCTCGCGTGGCCGACTGGGCCGGCTCTCATGGGCTCACAGCACGCACAGGTTTTCTCGCCCCAGAAGGAGGCGTATTGACGGATGAGCTGGCCCTGGCTCCTCTGCTGATGCGAGGGGGCGTGTGGCGCGACGTCTCATCTGCAGATATACTTCCTGTTTTTGAGAAAATTATCCTCTCTCTCCCGATGCTTTCTCCCAATGAACAGAAGCTTCTCTCTCAGCGCATTCATTCAAAAGGAGGCATCGTCTGGGCTCCTATTGGTAATGGCTATGCTTTGCCGCACTTCAGCACCCGCATTTCACTGGGAAACGATAAGGGTTTTTTAGCTTTGATCTTTCTTAAAGATTCTTCTGCCTTCCAGGAAGTTTCTCCGGATGGAAAGCCGCTTGAACGACTTATCTTTTTCGTACCGCCTTCCCCTCGTTCACACTTTGGAATACTCGCTCGACTCAGCCGGCTGATTGCTCAAGGACATTTATGCCGTCCGAACGAGAAAGAAACGTCAGACGAAGAGTGGATGGATATTTTTTCTCGATTTGATGCCAACAGGCTGCAGGAAGAGAGAAAATCACCCAAAGCCAGAGGCACCGAATCGTGAGTTTATTATCGAATTATTGAGCAGATGCAAATACTCCATTTTTTATCGTTGGTTTTTGAACTGTTAATCAGCCTGGTCGTCTGGCTTCTATTGGCGCCCCTTCTACCAGGGATTGTCAATAAAGTTAAAGCTTGGGTCGCCGGCAGAAAAGGACCGCGTCTGTTTCAGCTTTACTATGATTTAGCCAAGCTCTGGAAACGCGGTGTTGTCCTCAGCGATCTTGCCTCTCCCGGATTTATCGCAGCAACTGCCGTCTCCTGGATTGCTGTCCTGGCCGCAGCACTGCTGATTCCTCTGGGCCCTGTTAATTCCTTGATGAGTTTTTCCGGAGATGCCCTCCTGCTCCTCTATCTTCTGGCCTTGTCCCGTTTCTGCACTTCATGGGCGGCTTTGGAAACTGGATCTGCTTTCGAAGGGATGGGAACTGCGCGTGAGGTTTCTTTTGCCATCTTGACTGAAACGGCCCTCATCACCGCGGTGCTTACCCTGGCTTTGAAAAGTTCCAGTCTAACTTTAAGCCTCATGCTGACGCCAACTCCGGGGGCAGGAACGTTGCTCTTAATATCTGGGCTTTTTGCAGCACTCTTGGCAGAAAGCTGCCGTGTCCCGGTCGATGATCCCAACACCCATCTGGAGCTTACGATGATCCATGAAGCGATGATTCTGGACCATAGTGGTCCACTTTTGGCGGCTTCTTTGCACGGGGCGGCAATGAAACTCCTTCTTTTCTCGGTACTTCTGGTGAAAATAGTTTTGCCGCTGGATGAACTCTCAGGCATAGAATCAACTTTATATTTAATCGCAGGAATTGTTCTGGTCTGCATAGCCGTGGGACTGGTTGAATCGTTCCTGGCACGATATGCTTTCAAGAAAGTACCTCTCTTTTTAACCACTGCGTTTCTTTTCTGCTTCTTCGCCCTCTTAACTGCGTGGAAAGGTTTTGCTCAATGAACAGCTTTTTAAATGTATTAATTGGATTGGCTATTGGCCTCAATCTTGTTGCTCTGGGTACGGGGCGTCTGCAGGCACTTATACGCGTTGTAGCGCTTCAAGGAGTAATTTTAGGGTGCGTACCGCTTCTCATTAAGCCCGATTTTAATATTATAATATGGGCCTTCACCCTGATCACCGTCTTGATGAAGGGTTTTGTGATTCCGTCACTTTTGCGGTGGGCTTCACGTGCGGCCAACGTGGATCGAGATGTCACTCCCATGATTGGTTTTGTTCCCTCACTCCTTCTTGGCTCCGCGGGTATGATTGCCGCCCTGATGCTCTCATTTCAACTCCCCTTACTTCCCGAGCATCACGGCTCTTTGTTAGTGGGTGGTTCCATGGCTACCATTATAACCGGTTTTTTGCTCCTGGTCGGCAGGTCTAAAGCCATTGCACAAATATGTGGATATCTGGTCTTGGAAAACGGGATTTACCTTTTTGGACTGTTACTTGTGCATTCCATCCCGCTCTTAGTTGAAGCCGGCATCCTCCTGGATCTTATCGTAGGAATATTTGTTGCCGGAATAGTACTGGATCGCATCCAGCGCACCTTTGATTCCCTGGATACTCGAAAGCTAAATATTTTAAAAGAATGAGAGAATTGTTTTTAGTCCTGATTCCACTTGCAGGAGCCTGTTTCGCCGCGCTTTGGCCGAGCGAACGGACTCGTCCATGGTTTTTGCCGATCATTTCAGCAATTCACACCCTGCTGATGTCCTGGCTCCTGATTAATCCGCCTGAGGTCCTTTTTCATTCCTGGATGGGGTTTGATCCTCTGGCGCGAGCAATACTGCCGGTTATTTCGCTGCTCTTTTTGGTCTGTTCCATTTACGGTATCCCCTATTTGAAAATCCATAAAGAGCGGAAGAATCGCGTTTTTGTGTCGGTAATCCTCGCTAGCTTGGGTTTAATAAGCGCGGCACACATGTCCCGTCACTTAGGATTGCTTTGGATCGCTACTGAAGGGCTCACTCTATGCTTCGTTCCCCTCATCCATTTCAGCAGCAAACCCAGAGCTATTGAAGCCACTTGGAAATACCTGCTCGTCAGCGCTACCGGTATTGCACTCTCCCTCCTGGGTTCCTTTTGTCTGGGGTATGCATCCTTGCACGGAGGCGGACAGGGAGACCTCACCTTTACGGCTTTAATTGCCCAAGCTTCGTCTCTCTCCCGGCCATGGGTTCTCATTGCCTGGGTCCTGATCTTGGTTGGATACGGCACAAAAATGGGCCTTGTACCGATGCACGCTTGGAAGCCCGATGCGTACGGGGAGGCCCCCAGCATGGCGGGTGCGTTACTGGCCGGAGGAGTCAGTTCTGTAGCCTTTTTGGCACTGCTTCGCGTGCGCAGTGTCGTTGCCGCTGCCGGTGCCGGCGTGATCGCCGACCGCACTCTCTTATTCTTGGGTCTTCTATCCATGTTATTGGCCGCATTTTTCCTTCTTTCCACAAATAATTTTAAGAGAATGTTAGCCTACTCCAGCATTGAGCAAATGGGGATTCTCTGTATTGGAGCCTCTCTCGGCGCCGTGGGGCTTTGGGCTGCGTTTTTCCACCTTTGGAATAATTGCATGGCCAAAGGGGCCATTTTTCTCAGCGCTGGAAATCTTCAACGCGGTGCGGGCAGCTGCACCACTGCTGATGCCAAGGGACTTTTTCTTATTATGCCACACTCGTCTCTGCTTTTTATGGCAGGACTCTTTGCAATCACAGCCTGCCCACCTTTCGGTCTTTTTTTCAGTGAACTGATGATTATTAAAAACGCCTTCTTTTTAGGGTATCTGTGGGTTGCGGTGCTCTTTCTGTTTGCGTTAATGCTGGCTTTTTTTGGGCTCACCCGGATTGTTTTCTCCGTCGTTTACGGACGTCCCAAAACAAATTCAAAACAGCTGAGCACAAAGTATTGCGAAAAACCGGCTACCTTACTTCCTTCATTAATACTGATTGGAGCTGTTTTGTTTTTAGGTCTCTGCATTCCAAATCCACTTCGCCAAATCTGGTCTGATGCAGTACAACAACTCATTCCAAACCTATGAACGTATTAAATTCTTTTGCTCTATTGGCCAACGGTGAAGCTTTGGATTGGAATCAAATCCCCGAGTATTCTCTTTCGGACTTCATACGGAATGTAAGTGAAGAGCTGGAGCTGGGAGCACGCATGGTCAGTTTCTTTGCGCTCCCGGAAGGTTCTGAAAAGAGATTGGTTGCTGTCCTTGCTTTGGACTCCAGCAGCGTACTCTGTGTATCTCGCAGTCAGCCTTTTTCCGGTTCCTTTCCCTCACTTACTCCCAAGTATCCTGAAGCCCATCTCTTTGAAAGAGAAATTTACGAACAATACGGGCTCCTTCCTCTGGGACACCCCTGGCTGAAGCCCGTACGCAAAAATCTCAATGTAATACAGGACCCAAAAAACTTCTTCTCCGTGGAGGGTTCAGAAATCCATGAAGTTTCTGTAGGGCCGGTTCACGCGGGAGTGATCGAGCCGGGACATTTTCGGTTTCAATGCGATGGCGAAGAAGTCTTGCACCTGGAAATTGCTTTGGGCTATCAACATCGAGGAATTGAAGAAGCCTTACTTGGAGGGCCCCATCGTTTAAGTATTCATCAGATAGAGACGATAGCTGGTGACACGACAGTTGGTCATTCCACTGCCTATGCTCAAGCTCTAGAGGCTTTAGCCGGAGTTCAGGCCCCTTTATACGCTCTATGGGTGAGGGCAATCGCGCTGGAGCTCGAGCGCCTGGCCAATCATACCGGTGATCTGGGCGCTCTGGCTAATGACGTAGCCTTCATTCCTACCTCTTCGGCTTGTGGTAAAATCCGTGGGGATTTCTTGAATCTTACGGCGCTTTTATGCGGTAACCGTTTTGGTCGTGGCATGGTTCGCCCCGGTTTTTCCCCTATTGATTGTGAACCTAAACGCCTTGCACTCTTGAGCGAACGCTTTGAACAAACATTGCGGGATGCTCTTCAGGCTGTTGGCTGGCTTTGGGATTCAGCCTCTTCTCGTGCAAGATTTGAACAGGTAGGGGCCGTAGACACTCCTCTGGCAGCTAAAATCGGGTTAGTAGGTTTAGCGGCTCGCTCCTGTGGACTGGTCCGGGACGTCCGTTTTGATCATCCGACAGGTTGGTACCGCTTCGCTCAAGTACCTCTTGCCGTCTGGCCTGACGGAGATGTATTTTCACGGGCAAAGGTCCGCTGGCTGGAAATGCAACACTCAGGCGAATTCCTAAAAGAACAATTTAATTCGCAGCCTGAAGTTGAAAGCGCAGAAAAAATCACATCTCTGGCTCCCGATAAATTGTCCGTCTCTCTCATTGAAGGATGGCGAGGAGAAATATGCCATGTGGCACTAACCGACTCGGAGGGACGTTTCCGCCGATACAAAATTACTGATCCTTCTTTCCACAATTGGATGGGATTGGCCTTGGCGCTGCGCAATCAAGCCATCTCGGATTTCCCGATTTGTAATAAGAGCTTTAACCTAAGCTACTGCGGCTTTGACCTCTAGTTTTTCCCCCTATGTTTATACACGATACTCTTTTTAATCGACTCAAGCGAGGCTGCCAAACCATGCGCTTCCCTCACGAGGCACCTCCTCCCTTGCCCGATCGCCATGGTGGTTCACTACGGCTGGAGGGTTCTAAATGCCCAAGCGATTGTCAAGTGTGCACTCAAACATGTCCTACCCAAGCTTTTTCCAAAACATGTGGAAAACCTCCTGTTTTGGACCTCGGGAAATGCCTTTTTTGTGGAGAGTGTGCTCGGGCCTGTCCATCTCAAGCTATTCTCAGAACAGGTGATTATCGAATGGCAGCCCGGCAACGTGAAGACCTTCTATTGGTTTCACCGGGTAAAGAGGAAATTCGTTTAGCCTCGGCCTTGGAATCTAAAATGCTGAAAATGTTCGGGCGCTCTTTGAAACTAAGGCAAGTAAGTGCCGGCGGCTGCAATGCTTGTGAGGCGGATATCAACGTGCTGGGCACCATAGGCTGGGATTTAGGACGTTTTGGCATACAATACGTTGCTTCCCCCCGACATGCCGACGGCCTTTTGGTCACCGGCCCCGTTTCCAAAAACATGGAACTGGCTCTCAAAAAGACATATGATGCAGTCTCTGAACCGAAAATTGTGATCGCTATCGGAGCTTGTGCCATATCCGGAGGCCCTTTTGCGAACCACGAGCAAGTCCGCTCGGGCGTTGACGCTGTCCTGCCAGTGGATCTTTATATTCCCGGATGTCCACCACACCCTCTTACGATTCTGGATGGACTCCTTAGATTACTCAATCGTCTAGAAAAACAAACTTGAAGGCGCGTGCATTCAGTGTAATCAAGACCATTTATCCTCTTCTATATCGAGTGATTATCACGGCTGAGGTTGACAAAATGCAAGGGTTTGGTTTTCAATAGGCAAGTACGATGGAGTCGCACAGAGAAAAGGATTTTCAAAAAAAGAGAACGACAGCATTTCTCCCATTCACTTGGAAAGGAATTGCCCGGTTTGGCTATGCTGATCGTGTCTTCCTTTTCAGTGTAGAGACTATTGTTGCGTTTGTCTGCGCTCTCTGCGCTCTCTGGCTATTCTGCGGATCCTACTTTCCGGTAGTTACTTCCTTTGTCCAAGCTTTGCCTGAATCGCCCGCTAAAATTAGTGAAGGCCGATTGCACTGGGATGATAGAGAAGGAGCTTTAGCCCAATCTTCAAAGTTGGCTATGGTTATTAACACTTACGGTGATGCACGCGCAGGCCGTGAGTCTGACATAACTCTTGAGCTTACCGAGCATCAATTGAAGATTCATAGCTTTGGCTACTATACCGAAATACCTTATGGAAACAACGTGTTCTTCCTTAACCGCAAGCAAGCCATCCCATGGTGGCAGGCATGGATGGGGCCGGTCATTTTTTGGGTCTGGTTTATTGCCATGTTTGTTCAGATGCTATGCTGGCAGGTTTTGAGCTTTCTTTACATGTTCCCTATCAAATTAATCAGCTGGATATTAAAGAGAAAAAGAGACTGGGTTGCTTGCTACTCACTTGCCGGAGCCATTCAAATGCCAGGGGCTCTTCTGCTGGGTTTGGCTCTATTAGGGTATGAATCCGACCTCTATAAGCTGGAAGGACTGCTCATAGCCGGTGCAATCCACTTCATCGTAGCTTTGTTCTTTCTTATTACAACTCCTCTTTTTCTTCCACCCGGAGCTAAACCCAAACCTATTTTTTCAAGTAAACCACTCCAAACAAGCCAAAACGAAACGGATATTACCCTGCAAGATAGGAAAAAGAACCCTTTTTCAAGTCGATCTGCCAAGGCTGCAGACTCCTTTAATGGGAACAAAAAAAATCCATTTAAATAGTATTAACTGATAGAGATACGGAAACATGATTCATCCCACTGCCATTATTCACCCTCGGGCTCGTATTCACCCCTCCGTGCAGGTTGGTGCTTATTCTATTATTGATGAATATGTAGAGTTAGGGGCCGGATGCAAAGTTCATCATCATGTTTATTTGACAGGTCATATGACGGCCGGAGAGGACAATTTCTTCGGCGTCGGCTCTGTTATAGGCTCCCCTCCGCAAGACACTAAATATAAAGGTGCTGTCACACGTCTCAGGATTGGTAATGGCAATGTCTTTCGCGAGATGGTCACGATTCACTGTTCCAACACTGATGCAGAAGATACTGTAATCGGGAATGAGTGTTTTTTCATGGCCAATAGCCATGTAGGACACAATGCAGTGATCGGCAATCAGGTCATCTTGGCCAATTCAGCTCTGGTTGCAGGGCACGTCACAGTCGGAGACCGTGCTTTTATATCAGGCAACACCGCTATCCACCAGTTTGTTCGAATCGGAGAACTGGCTATGATTCAAGGTGTTTCCGCTATGAGCTGTGATGTCCCCCCCTATACCACAGCATTTGATAAAAATCTTATTGCCGGATTAAATAGTGTAGGTCTGCGCCGGGCTGGTTTTTCCGCTCAAGAACGGATGGAATTAAAGAGAGTTTATAATTTTCTTTTCCGCACCCAGCTTAAGCGAAATGACGCCGTTCATCAGGCTGAGCAACTTTTTCATCTGCCTCCATCCCGAAAAATGATAGAGTTTGTAAAATCTTCCAATCGTGCCATGCCTTGTGATGCGGAAACCCTTCATAAGGCTAACTTTAAAAACGAAAGACCGCTAGAATGATCACTCCTTTGCAGCTGGATTTAGTAGCCGAAGAGTTGGCCATACGCTGGAGTGATGGGACTGAGCAGTTTATTTCGCTGGAGGATTTGAGAAAAAAGTGTCCCTGCGCATGGTGTGAGAAAAACACGATTGCGGCAGCCCAAGCTCAGAAAGATTCACATAAGCCACCGTACAACAAGGAGTCTTACCAAATTCATTCTATAGTCNNNAATCTGATACCTGTCTCTGCAGCTAATGAATAGAAAGGGCCGACCAGACCACGTTCTCTGCCAAAAAACGAAACTTCAGTTTTTTATCGTTATTCTTCGATTTTTTGAAGTATAATGAAGAGGTAACCGAGGGGAGTGACCCATCAGAGCCATTTCCCAACTAGAACTGCTGCTAGCACTATGAAACATATTGAAACTATCAGGGAGATGCAGAGCCTAGCCCTGGGCTGGAAGAGATCGGGGCTGAGCATTGCACTAGTACCCACCATGGGGGCTCTCCACGCAGGTCATGTAAGTTTAATAAAATGCGCCTGCCAATCTGTCCAACTTAGTGGGAAAGTGGTTGTGAGTATTTATGTAAATCCACTTCAATTTTCTCCTAATGAAGATCTTACAAAATATCCACGTGACTTACAGAAGGATATCAGAATTTGCCAGGAAGCAGGGGCAGATGCTGTATTCACTCCCACGGATTCGCTCATGTACCCCTTTGAGGAGAAGTCAGGTGACCCCAGATTGAAGCACAGCACTTACGCAGTCGAAGAGACCCTGACTCAGTCCATGGAGGGGGTGGCTCGCCCCACTCATTTCAAAGGAGTCACTACGATAGTCGCTAAGCTTTTTAACATAGTCCTGCCTGACTATGCAGTCTTCGGAAACAAAGATTTTCAACAGGCAGCCGTGATTCAACGCATGGTGAGAGATCTGAACTTCCCAGTGCAAATCATAAGAGCCCCCATCATCCGGGAAGATGACGGCCTTGCCCTAAGTTCTCGAAATATTTATCTTTCAACAGAAGAACGCAAAAGCGCCCTTTGTTTAAACATGGCAATCAAAAAGGCAAAAGAAAAAACATCCAAAGACGGTCTGCCTGCGGAAGAGCTGAAGCTGGAATTGAAAACTTTCATTGAAAATAATCCAAATACCAAAGTTGACTACATCGAATTTTTTAACCCGGAAACACTTTCCCCTGTGTCTTTAGTTTCTACAGGGACCCAAATAGCACTGGCTGTGTTTGTGGGAAAAACAAGACTGATTGACAACGATACCTTATAATTTCGATGAAGTCCGAACCATTAAAGTTTGATTATCTTGTTTTGGGCAGCGGAATTGCCGGAATATTCTTCGCACTTAAAGCCGCGAAAAATGGAAGTGTCGCAGTCATTACCAAGAAAGAACGAGCTGATTCCAATACTAACCAGGCACAGGGGGGAATAGCAGCCGTTACCTCGAAAGAAGATTCTTTCGAGATGCACATTCAAGACACATTAAATGCAGGCGCCGGACTCTGTGATGAACAAGTGGTGCGCACCATTGTCAGCGAGGGGCCAGACCGGATTGCTGATCTCATCACATACGGCACCCAATTCTCAGAACGGGATATACCCAACCGTCGTGGGTGCAAAGAATTAGATTTGGGGCGTGAGGGTGGTCATTCCAAGCGAAGAGTTTTACACGCAGGTGATATTACCGGTCGCGAAGTGGAAACGGCCTTGCTCAGTGCTGCCTCCAAAGAAACCAATATCACTTTCTTTGAGCACTTTTTTGCGATTGATCTAATTCTATCAGACGACGGGAAAGGGCAGAAACAGTGCATAGGCGTCTATGCGCTGGATGCCGAAACCAAGGAAATAGTAACCTTTCAGGGCAAGCACGTAATCCTTGCTACGGGGGGGTGTGGGAAAGTTTATCTTTATACGACTAATCCCTATATCGCCACGGGAGACGGAGTAGCGATGGCATGGCGTGCAGGTGCTAGAATAGCGAATATGGAATTTATCCAATTCCACCCTACTTGCTTCTACGACCCAAAAGGCGGATCGTTTCTCATAAGCGAAGCTGTCCGTGGTGAAGGGGCTATTCTGAAAAATCTCGATGGGCAGGAGTTTATGGAACAATACGATCCTCGTCTGTCGCTGGCACCCCGTGATATCGTTGCGCGCGCCATTGATAATGAAATGAAGAAAAATGGCTCCGATCACGTTCTTTTGGATATCACTCACAAGCCTGCCCGATTCCTCATGGAGCGCTTTCCCAACATCTACCAGCACTGTTTTGAAAGAGGTGTCGATTTAACCAAAGAACCCATCCCCGTAGTTCCAGCAGCACATTATCAGTGCGGCGGTGTTCAAACAGATATTAACGGGAGAACTTCGATTCCTGGACTTTATGCCATTGGTGAAGTTGCTTGTACGGGCCTCCATGGAGCAAACCGTTTAGCGAGTAATTCTCTTTTGGAAGCCATTGTGCTTGCACAACGCGCGGCAGATTGCTCCTGCCTCGAAAATACGCAGGTAACAGAATATGAAATTCCAGCTTGGGAATCGGGCAAAGCTCAAAACGCAGATGAGTTGGTTGTTCTGAATCATAATTGGGACGAAATCCGCAGATTGATGTGGGATTACGTCGGCATTGTTCGCAGCACAAGAAGGTTGCAACGCGCAAAGGCAAGAATTGAAAATATCATAGAAGAAATTCGAGAATACTATTGGGATTTTAAGGTGACCAAAGATATTTTGGAGCTTCGCAATATAGCTCGAGTTGCTTGGATCATCATAGAGTCGGCATTACAACGCCCTGAAAGCCGCGGGCTCCACTACACGCTGGACTACCCGCTCCCCGTCCCCGAACTCAGCCAAAAAAGCACCGTCATTATCCGCCCCCCCAGCACTCGCTCCTGATTGCTATCCCTTTTTAAATGTTCAGGCCATGTATAGATTTGCACGAAGGCCACGTCAAACAGATCGTTGGCGGAACGCTGACTGATTCCGGTCAAGGTTTGAAGACAAACTTTGTCGCAAAGCACTCACCTTCCTGGTATGCAAAACGTTACCAAAAAGATGATCTTAAAGGTGGTCACATTATCAAGCTGGGCCCCGGAAATGACGATGCTGCCCGCGAGGCCTTGAGAGCCTTTCCGGGCGGTTTCCATATTGGCGGCGGAATTAATGAACAGAATGCGCTGGAGTGGCTTGACGCCGGTGCCAGTCATGTCATTGTCACAAGTTACGTTTTTCGGGATGGAATCTTGGACTGGAAGCGACTTGAAGCTTTAGTTCGCGTTGTTGGTCGGGAACGACTGGTCTTAGACTTGAGCTGCCGCATTAAAGATGGGGATTACTACGTAGTGACGGATCGTTGGCAAAAATTCACTACTTTGAAAATCACGCGTGAGACTTTGGATTTGCTCAGCCAGTATTGCTCGGAATATCTTGTTCATGCAGCCGATGTTGAGGGGCTCTGCCAGGGAATAGACTTATCCCTGGTACGGCTTTTGGGGGAATGTGTACAAATTCCAACCACCTATGCTGGTGGGGCAAGTTCACTGGACGATCTGAAACTCGTCACCCGGCTCAGCGGAGGTAAACTCGATATGACCATGGGGTCCGCATTGGATATTTTTGGAGGACATGTGAAATACGCCGACCTTGTGGCATTCAACCAAAACCTGCTCGACAATACCCCGTAGCGCTTCTAGAATAGAGCTATTATGAAACGGTTTAAACGTTGCTTTTGGGGGCCAATTCTATTGCTAATTCCTTTTCTTTTCCCCTCTTCACTCCTGGCTCAGGGAGGTGCTGAGGTTAAAGTCATAATGGATTTTCTAAACGGCTTTGGCTCAGCAACACTATCAAAACCAATCATTGATGTCTCCTTAAGACAGAGCACCTGTGGCGGAATTACATCCCCATCTCTTTTTCAGCATCCGGTTGTCGCCACCCAGCCTTCTACCGTTTCTTATCAATTGGAACTGCCCCGGAGTACAGGTTCACAAAAACTCTTTTTGGTAACAGATACGGGGTTGGCTGACGGAATTCAGTGGGGACAGTTAGACGCCGATGGAGTTCGATTCCTCATCCGAATCAACAATCAAGTAGTTCTGGATCAAACCCTCACTGAATGCAAGTGGATACACCATTGCATAGATTTGAACCCTTTCCAAAACCGTAAAATTAAAATCGATTTCATCACATTACCGGGGCGGAACACCGTTTATGACTGGGCCAATTGGGGAGAGCCTCGAATCCTTTTGTTCAACAATTCTATCCCCCTCCAGAACAATAAAATTCCTCTCAATGCCGGCGTAATTGCCTTTCAACATGACAGCACACAGGCTCTATCAATCAAATTAGCTTCTGACGATGGCATCCAAGTCAAAAATTGGAATTACACTCCGGGGAATAATGCGACATCAGGAAACCGTTGGGATGTTTTAGAGTATGATTTCGATGATGCTCTCTCAACATCTCTTCAGTTCGATCCGCCAACCTCCGTTCGCTCCACGCTCATCGGATATTATAACCCTGACCTTTCTCTGGATTACATTACACCCGCTCAAGCCCTCGTCACCCCCAACTCCATCCTTCCTCTGCGTTTCAAGGTTACCAATAAAGGTAAAGGCAAACTGACTAAAGGAACCGCCCAGGTGGTCGCATATGATGCTTCTAAGAATCCCATTGGAGCAGGTTCAATCCCCGAACTTAGAACTGATGATTCCTGGATCGGGGATATTATGTGGACTACCCCAGCTCGGACTGGACCTACTTTTGTCACCGGAAAACTTTTGGTGGGCGACTCTCGATCGGCTTTAAGCTCCAATTCCTCAGCAATCCGAATCAGTAACACGACCGAACAAACTCGCACTGCGTCCGTAGACATTATCCCAGATGATATGACGTCTTCCCAAGGATCCCGCTGGCTGGATAACGGAAAGGTAAAAATCGTTTTTTTACGTCATCAAACAGGCATTCATTACGCCAAAATATATAGTAAAAAGGGAGAAGATTGGGAACAGGTTGCTCTCTGGAAGCCGCTCATTCAGGTAAACCTCAATACACCGCAAGGTCCTGTAACATGGGAGCCTTCATTCACGCAAGTATTTCGAGGCCGTAATTCAGATTCTTCTGAGCGCTACACCAATTCCTGGCAATTCAGCTCCCCACTGCGAGATTCTGCGAATAACCTCTGGAATATCGGACTTAATGTTACTTTAGATAACGAAAAACCTGAATTGGATATCACGTATACTTGGAGTTCCACAGGCTCTCCTTCTGTTCATTCGCTCTTGGGACCCAATATCTATGTTGGTGAAGGGACATTTGGCGCAGGCAAAATTTCCGGACTTTTCCCCGGTTTGGAATATCTTTACGGAGCCGAAGCATCCTCCTCTACGCGCGATTTTGCAGCAAAAATCGCAGATCGACGTTCACCGGATTCGACTAAAATTACGATTCCTCTTATGGCCATCTCCTGGGGGGAAACGAATCAATCACCTGTTCTTAACCCAGAGCGTTTCTTCTGTCCGGATTCCACCAAGGATTACTGGAGCGTAGGTAATCAGCCCCAAAAAACGCTTTCGCTTTATTGGGACATTTTTCAAAAATGGGATGGTGTTCACGGGATGCCGACACCTCGCTTTTCATCTCCCAATTTTGATCAGGGAATGAATAATCACCGCTTGGCACTTTTTCTCCCTTCTATTCCGGATTACTTTCCGGAAAACCAGGATTATTCGTACTCTTGGACTCTAGAGCCCTATAAGGTGTATAGCCTCAATGCACAAATTGCCATCACTGATGGTCCCGTTCTGAGCTCGGTGCGGCACTACCTGAAAAAAAACAACGGACTCCCCTCTGTCAACGCCTGGGCTCGCACACCAGCTCAACAAAGAGAGCTTTGCCGAATAGGTTTTGACAGCGTTTGGGATGGCACCAATAAATGGGCTCACTGTATTGACTGGCCATACGCGCCCGCTCCGGGCTTTGCTACTTTGCTTTGGAATGATGTCCTAAGCGACCCGACTCTGGCACCGGAACGCCTGCCGGGGAAACCCTTTGAGGGCAAAGTTGCAGAAGTAATTGAAGAGAGAATACAACCCATGGTAGATGGAATCCTTTCCTCGGATAAAACTGGGAGATATCTTTCCAGCTCCAGTCAGTGCCATATCATGCTTTGGGAATTTCCATTTCACTACGGCTATCTGGAAGAAGCCTGGAATGCCGTAGACCAGCAAATTCAGGGCCTGATTGCTTCCCAGGAACCCAATGGAAGCTGGCTTTTTAAACCTGTCCAAGCACAACAAAAAACGCTTGGCAAAAGCGGAGATGCAACCATGGGCACGACAGCCTATAACGCTATGATTCTTCTTCGACATGCAAGGATTACCGGTAGTTCTTCAAGCCGCGACGCCGGATTAAAAGCTTTGGGATTTATCGGACAATTTAACGTTCCGCGTGGCGGACAGGTCTGGGAGTGCCCACTATACCAGCCGGATATTCTCCCAGCGGCTTACACAATAGGCGCATGCGTGGATGCCTGGCGTTTGACCGGAAATCTCGATCATATCGATCATGCTGTGAGGTGGGCAGAAAGCGGAATCCCTTTCATTTATCTCTGGTCCCTTCCAAATAAGCCAATGATGTTGGGATCAACCATTCCTGTTTTTGGGAGCACATTTTATACTCACACATGGCTGGCCGTACCGGTTCAGTGGAATGGATTGGTTTACTCCTACCACTTGATTCACTTGGCTGAGACTATGGAGAAAATAGCTTCCGGGGGGACAACACTCCCTCAAGGAGTATTGGGTTTTACGCCAAATGACTGGCGCAGCATTCAAGCGCATATTCTGGCAAGTGCCACTCATCAGCAATGCATTGAGGGAAATTTGATTGGAACATACCCGGACAGCATCAGCAATTTTGAGAAACGCAATGGTGCATTTATTAATCCAGAGGATATCCTCCTCAACCAGTTAACCCTTGAAGGTTTCGACCCGGATATTCACTCCATAATCCTGAGGAAAGATCAGCCGGACTACACTGTATTAAGCACTGCCGCAACCATATTGCACGCAGCCTCGAATTCACAGAAGACTGATCTGGTGTTAAAATACTATACAGGGTGCACCATTTACGCGATGATTACAAATGTTGCGCAGAAACCGGAAGAAGTCAAAGTTGACGGAACAGTTCTCCTTTACAGTGAGGACAAAATCACAAAACAACCCGGCTGGCACTATAATAAAGAGAATAAATGCGTCTATCTCGCGGCACCCAACTTAAAAGGGACCGCATCCATAGAGATAAAATAAGCACAGTTTAATCCGATCCTCTGCCCTCATCTATTTCAAGCACGGAGAAATATAGAGCGCTTATAGCAATATCTCAGAATCGCAAAAATTAAAAGCACCTTAGCTAATTCGGTGAAGAACGGATAATAGTCGCCAGTATATTGCTTCAACCCATGAAGCCAATAATGCGTTAGCGAGCTGACCTCCAGCGTGTTGTAAAGCATATAAGCGAGGATAGAATTCATCCCGTAAATTTTCAGCCACATGAGTCCAAAACGCCATTTCAAACCATCCACTAAATAATAGGTAATGGCCATCAAAACAATGGATATTCCACTGGTGAGAAAAGTCATTGAACTTGTCCAGAGGTGTTTATTTATGGGCTCGAAGAATGAAATAATCCATGCCAGCAGCAAAGAAGCTCCTCCCAGTAGGAGCAACCGGTAAAGTTTTTGTAGAGGAGACCAGCCACTTTTCAAACACCAACCGGTTATAAGACCTGTTAAAACAGTCGTGGTAAAATTCAAGGTGCTGTAAATCCAAGTATACTGGTACCAGCCGGCATACTGCACAACCCCTAAATCATTAACACTTGCCCCCGGGGCAAACCGGCCCATTATAACTCGATCGACAACCATTGCCAAATTGACATCAGGTCCATACCCTTTCCCATAAGCCAACATTCCGAATGTGTAGATGGCTGGCAAGATAATAACAGCAATTGACACCCCCCTAATCCCTGCAAACATGTATATTAAAACTGTGAGTAGGTAGCCTGAAGCAATAGATTGCAATGTGTTGCTATAGAGTGAAAGACTGTTCAAATCAAAATCCAGAAGACTCCCTTGGACTATAGCCCCGAAAACAAAAAGCAGTATCACCCGCTTCCCTATCCTCACACCCATCTTCTGCAGAGACACTTCTCCTCGTATGTATTTGGCTAACGCAAAAGGGATAGAGACTCCGGCCATAAAAAGAAACAGAGGCATAATCATATCCCAAAGGCGTAATCCTTCCCATTCGACGTGAGTGAAGACTTTTTCCCAGACTATATGGCAAATATTATCCTGAGGCAGTGCACGGACAATATCCCCTAAAATCGGCTGAAAAAAAACCAGCAGAAAAAGGTCAATTCCGCGAAGCACATCCAGCGACTCCAACCTTTCCGAAACGGCTACCTTCGTTTTCATGTTCATTTGTAAATAAAATCCAACGACATACTCTCACAGCATTTTCTTAGTGACAAGCAGATTCACTATTGACAGTCGTTGCCCCTAATATCAAACTTTCCCGATGTTAAGGCACTGGTCATTGAGGGTCGTATTGGTTGTAGCTCTTTTTGCGTCTCTAACGCAAGGATGCCGCCTAAGCGATAACGGCTGGAATCAAAAAACAACTGCAGTATGTCCCAGTTGGGATAAGGAAAAAATGGCAGAAATTGAATCATCCGTCCAGGAAAGGATCAATAATGGCGATATGCCGGGTGGTATACTTCGGATTCATATGGAATCACCCCGCTCTGCTGATCACCCCAAAAAAGCCAGTATTTATGAGCGCACCGTCGTTTTTGGAGACAAAGCATTGCAGCCCAATGTTGAGCCTAACTCAGAAGATACTATTTATGATTTGGCCTCTCTCACTAAAGTTGTTGCCACTGCCCCCAGTATTATGCTTTTGCAAGAAAGAGGACTCATCAATGTAGATGCTCCTGCATCACAATACTTGCCTGCTTTTACAAATAGCGCTCAAAAAGCGATTACTGTCCGTCATTTGCTTACTCATACTTCCGGTCTGCGACCCGGTATCGGCTACAAGGGGTGGAGCGGCTACGATGCAGGAATCGCCACGGCTTGCAAGGAGTTACCCAAACAAGAACCCGGCACCAAGTTTGTGTATAGCGACATTAACTTCATTCTGCTGGGTGAAATCGTACGAACTGTCAGCAATAAACGAATTGATGAATTTGCTCTTGAGAATATTTATAAACCACTCGGCATGGTAGATACATGTTACAACCCGCCTTTGGAAAAAACAGATCGAATTGCCCCCACCCAGCTAACCGATGGTGCAATGCTTCGAGGCGTAGTACATGACCCCACCGCACGAACCATGGATGGGGTTGCCGGACATGCTGGAATATTTAGCACCATCGCCGATTTAGCTCTCTACGACAATATGCTGCTGCATGAAGGACGATATGGCAAAAACTTGAAGAGACAACTTTTTAAGCCCGAAACGGTTCGCCTGATGGCCAGCACTCAATCTCCGGCTGGCTTGGAAGCTCAACGAAGTTTAGGTTGGGATGTTGCCACCGGCTATAGCAGTCCCCGCGGAGATATTTTTCCTCCGGGTGAATCTTTTGGACACACGGGCTTCACCGGAACCAGTATGTGGATTTTCCCTAAAGAAGGTATTTTTTATATCTTCCTCTCCAATAGGGTCCATCCGGATGGAAAAGGAAACGTGCTGGGGCTGCAGCGAATTTTGGGAACGAAGATTGCTGAAATGAAAAATCTCTTTTCTGAGTAGAAAATAGGTTTTAGTGATTTTTACCCTTGTTTTTTTAGCCCTTGTCGGGTGAGTTGGGGACTATTATAGGAAGTCGCTTTGAAGCTATTCTGAAGCTTACAGGCAGATTCCCTGCCCATTCACCCTCAAGCTGAAAGCTGCAATTCTCTCCCTGCATACTCACATGTCGAGTCTGGAAAGTATAACTATCTTTCAGACAAAGATTCCCGCCTGTACAAAATCTCAAAAAAATGCGGAATAACGCGGAGAAATTCAGTTTCGGGAAAAAAGTCACGTCTAGAAGGCCATCTTCAGTATTCGCATTAGGAAAGAGAATATGTTCGCCTCCGTAGAAGCGGCCGTTGCCTACCAGCGCACACTCACAAGCAATTTTTTTTTCTTCCCATTCACAAATTAAGCGTGGATGCTTTCCGATCAGCGCTCGAAAACCTGCAATCCAGTAGGCTAATTTTCCAACTTTTTTCTTCAACCCCCAACTCACCAGCTTCAAGCTGGCTGCATCAAAACCAGCACCGGCTAGCTGAGCAACGTAGCGAATATTCTCTTGATCCTCCCAAGCCCCAGCTCCCTCTTTAACCTCGATCAAATCAATCAGCCGAGTTTTCCCTCCTTCGATTGCATTCCATGCCTCAGACACGGCCCAGGGCAACCTATGTTCAAGCGCAAACACATTGGCTGTCCCCGAGGGAATTACCGCCAGTGAAGGTAATTTCTCAACTTTTGACTTCATCAGACCATTTACTACTTCATATATGGTCCCATCGCCGCCGACAGCAACAACGCAGTCTACTTCATTCAGAGCCGCCTGAGCCGCCAACTCCATCGCATGTCCAGGCCGTTCGGTCATGAGAAAACTACATTTCCCTTTAAGGGAGCTCAGGCGATCAATCTGTCGTGATGCTTTTTGCCCCTTAGCTGCAGGGTTGTATATGAGTGATATTTTTCTCAATCTTTCAGATTCAGATCGGCATCCAGAACATACACTTTTCGAGGTTCAGTCGGAAAGCTAATCACCTTATCGTGATAACGTAAATTACAGGTTTGCCCGGCATGAGACAGGATACTGACCTCATCCAATGTCCCGTTTGACCAAGAGAGATTTACCTCAAAACCACCGCGAGCACGAAGACCACCCACAGAACCAGAACTCCAGGCAGCAGGCAATGCCGGCAGGAGTTGTATCTGCTCTTCGGCATGACTCTGGACAAGCATTTCCATGACTGCAGCACAACCTCCAAAGTTCCCATCAATCTGGAAGGGTGGATGATTATCAAACATATTGGGCAAAGTACAACGCGCAAAGAGTTGCTGCAAGTTCTTCCAGGCTAAATCGGAGTCCTCAAACCGTGCTGCGAAATTAACAACCCAGGCACGACTCCAGCCGGTTCCACCACCGCCATTATTTAAACGGGTATCAAGACTTTCCCTCAATGCAGTCGCGAGTTCGGGCGTTCCCCTCAAGGTAATTTGATGCCCCGGATGCAATCCGTAAAAATGGGACATGTGGCGGTGTCCGGGCTCTGCGTCTTTATAGTCCTCCACCCACTCCTGCAAGCGACCATCTTTGGGGCTGATTTGGAGCGGTGCCAGTTGCTCGAGAGCTTTTTTTACTTCGTCAACAAACTCTTTTTCAAATGATCCGTCTCCGGCATCCAAAACCTTTGCTGCATCCAGGCAATTCTCAAACAAATCTCGGATAATCATCAAATCCATCGTTGCTGCATAGGTAAACTGCCCACGAGTTCCGTCCGCGCGAACAAACGTGTTCTCAGGAGAATGACTGGGGTTGGTAACTAGCGCACCTGCAACAGGCGAGCCCTCTGGAGCGACAACCAGAAAATCCAATATAAATAGCGAAGCCTCTTTCATAATCGGCCAAGCTCTGGTTTTTAGAAACTCCCTGTCGAGGCTGTAAAGATAATGTTCATAGGGATGGCGTGCCATCCAGGCAGCTGCCATTGGCCAAACGCCCCAAACACCATCGACAGGTGCCGCGCCGCGCCAAAGATCGGTATTATGATGAGCAACGAATCCGCGTGCGTTGTAATACTGGCGAGCGGTATCAGCGCCAGTGACACGCAAGTCATCAAGCAAATCAAAAAGAGGATAGTGACACTCGGCCAGATTTCCAACCTCAGCAGGCCAATAGTTCATTTCTATATTGATATTAATGGTATACTTACTCCCCCATGCGGGAACCACGTCCTTATTCCAAATGCCTTGCAGATTCGCCGTTTGAGTACCGGGACGGCTGGCAGCGAGCAGCAAGTAGCGACCAAACTGCGTGTACAGCTCAGCAAAATGAGGATCATTTAGCCCCCCCTGACTCTTTTTAATGGCCTCAATCCTTTCATCAGTGGGCAACTTCATAGCCACTTCCGGCGCAATATAAGATTGATGCGCATCGGCTTTTGTAGTCCCATCCGCTACTTGAGGCACAGAGCCTTCAAGATGAAGTGCTACACGGTTCATATAACCGGCATGATCCGCTTTGTGGTCAGCTAAGAGGCCTGAATAGGTCTTTTTAACAGCAGCATCTAATTGGGGACGCCAGCGAGCAGCAGGGTCTGCACTGATATCCATGTAATTCACATAGCTGGTTGCAGCCGCAAAAAAGAATGTAATACTGCTGGCATTATGCACCTTTAGTTTATTTTCGCTGCACTCAAGTTGTCCCCCATCCAAATGAGCCTCCAAACAACCCTCGAAGTTCAGGCCCATCCCTTTTAAATCGGTTTGTATCCCGCGAACCTTTCCATCTCCTTCCCAGTGCCCGGCCATCAAGAGGCGATTGCCGCCTTCATACATCAACTTGTGCTGGAGAGGAGAACTGAGACCTGCGCTCATAGTCACAGAGCCAGGTTTACTTCCAATCACACGAACCACTAAAACCTGATCGACTGCGGAAACAAAGCTCTCGCGTGTATAAGAAACATCTCCAATGGTATACTGCACTCGGGCTACTCCATTTTCAATATCCAGCTCACGACGGTAATTTTTCACCTCAACATGATCCGGAAAACTCAACTGCAAGTCACCCAAGGGTTGATAAGCCTGCTGATAGAGAGGGTCACTCATGAACTCCCTATCCGTCAATTTTGTAGCTTCAGCTGTTTTTCCCTCAAAAAGAAGCTTCTGAATTTCGGGTAAATATTGATAGGCGTTTTTCTTATTATAGTTGTGAGGTCTGCCCGACCAAAGAGTATCTTCATTGAGCTGAATCAGATCTTTTTTAACCCCACCGAAAACCATCGCACCTAAACGTCCATTTCCCAGGGGTAAAGCTTGGTTCCAATCAGCAGCCGGTTGCCTATACCAAAGAGTCATGCGAGGATTGGCCGGAGGTTCAGCTTTTCCCACAAAAGAGAGAGGAGTTTCAATATTCATTTTTGGACCGCCAACAATTAAATTATCAAACAGCTTTCTTCCTTTTACTTCGGAAAAAAGCCAGGAGCCAACACACCCGCTTGCACCCGTCTTAAACATATCCTTTTCATCTGCGGCAGACTTGATGTATTCCGGAGTTAATATGTCGTTATAAACCGAAGCCCTGGCAATCTCCCCTAAAAACCGATTTTGCCCATCACTATCTGCCCCAAAGCGCAAAGGCACTTTGGAAGTAATCAAAGGCTTCATCTCAGACGCTGATGCATCGGCCACCTCTTTTCCGTTTAAATACAGTTTAAAAACTCCGCGTGATGCGCTGAATACTCCGGCAACGTGGCTCCACTCCCCGACCGGCAGCTTGGCATCGTAAGCAAGTATCCCATGAGCCGTGATCATACGCAGCGAGTTGTTCGGATAAGTATCCAGCATGTAACCAACACTCTGCCCGGCAACGAGTTTATCTATGATTCGACCTCCGCCCGGAGATTGCTTTTCAGGCTTAATCCACGCTTCGAGAGACACAGTGTCTTTCAAATCCAACGACGAAGTAAGCTCTACTTCAGGGATAGGGCTGGATGCAGTAAAACGCCATGTTTCTCCAAAAACCGTGCTCATTGAGGCAGCAGCCATGAATAATAGAACAAACGCAAACCTTCTCATGGGGGGATTATGGTATGTCGCCAATGTTAAAGAAAGAAAAAACAACGCCTATGAAACCGTAAATAGGGGCAACCAGAATACTCTTTAATTGTTTGAACCGCGGATAGGGGCTTTTTCAAATTGAGGCGACAGCTCAATTGCGCCTTTCCAGCCAAAATGCGCTCTAAAATAAAAAAAAGGATTCATTTTTTCGAGAGGTTGAGGGGGCGCATCTACTGAGGACTGATAAGTCATATCTTCAGGCTTAAAACCCACGAAGTTCAATTGCCTTATTTCAAAAGCATTTCGAAGCATTCTGATACGGTTCCAATCAAATCCAACACAGCGAGCCACAGCACAATCTACCGCCAGCGGATGAGTTCCGGCTATAATCAAACCCGAATGAACAGGATCCGGAGACATCGGCCCATTCCCCTCACCTCCAATGATGCCATCCACTATGGTCAAATAACGAAGAGGCTTAACGCGAGGCTGAGCGGCCCCATTGAAGTAAAAAAATCCTTTATTCAAATCCAGCACCATCCGCCAACAAGTGTCGTTGCCATACCAGTTGCCGGAACGCACAACACTCTGAGTATCTCCAAAAAAGAGACGCCCCACAGATTTAATGGGCACAAATACTCGCGCTAAAAGCGGGCATTTAACCATCCAACGCTTAGCCGCCCCCATCCAGGAGTGCTCAAGTTTTGCCTTGGTTGTGCTGGTGGGAAACTGATCACCGCCCCGATCCGGAGTCCCTTCGGTATGATGAGGCAGCCAATTTTTATTTGCATTGATCCCGACTAAATTCTTTAAGGCACACGTGATACCCACTTTTTTATGGGTTTTCATTTTCGGAATATTGATAAATACATCCGCATCCATAGGTGTGCGGCAAAGCAGGTATTCATGGTTACTATCCGCGTGCTTTCGGTTTGTTTCATCCACATCGACCGACGCGCCAAAAAGTTTTCCCAAACCTTTAAATTGATAGAATTCACTGGCTTCATCCAAATGGAGGTGAGTAGAGCCCAGAGGGTCACCGGGAAGCTTCTTTTTGGAAACAGTAATTCCATCAACTCCATGCCATTCCTCCGGACGAAGGTCCAGGAGAGAAATGCTGATCTTCGGATGTTTACTGCAAAGCCGCTCAATCATTTCATCCAGCTTGCAGTACTCACGAATTTTATCAAAAGAGGAATCGGTCTGAGGTGCATCGCAAATTGTAATTTCCCCCGATCCATTCAGTCGCGAAGCGACCCAATCAGCAACGGCTTCAATCACGCTTGGGTGCGTAACCACATGCTCCCAATTACCTGGCTGTGGATGGCGTTCATCGTGTTCTTTAACCCAATTGGGTTTAATCACTACGTGGTCGCCCGGAGTAATAAAAGACTCAGATAAATGCAATATCTCAATAGCCTGAAGCACCAGAGCTTCTACATCTGCACGGTTTGCATAATCTGCGCAACCTTTACAAATAGCTACATTGGAAGAAAGGGGATGATCGTTCATGTCAATGACGTGGTTTCTTTTGGTTTTTGAGGCACCGTATCAGCAGCAGATGATTCCAGTACGACAAACGAGATTGCGTGAGATTCTGTATGAGAGAGTGAGACGTGTATATGTGTTATTTGCCGTTCTCGCTGAATTTTCGCCGCTTCATCATGGAGAATAAAAAAAGGTGCTCCATTTTCTGCTGAAGAGATTTCCACATTTTGAAAATTAACGGCACCAAAAATACCGGTTCCCAACGCCTTGGCTAAGGCTTCCTTTGCGGCAAAACGTGCTGCAATCTTCTGAATCCTGTTGGCTGAGGAGTTACAGCATCGTATTTCATCAGGACATAATATTTTACTTAGAAAAACGTCACCGAACTTTTCTATCAAACGTCCTATTCTCTTGACCTCTACTATGTCTGTACCGACACCTACTACCATAATCACTTCCTACAGGATCAATTTTATGGCAACTAAAATGAGCACCAAACCAAATATCTTTTTTAATACAGGAACGCTTAGCCAGTGGCAAAGATAGGCACCCAGCTGAGCTCCCACGATAGCTCCTATTACAATCAGAATGATCAGGACCCAATGTGTAACAGGAGACTCTTTCATATGTCCAAAAACTCCGGAAAGAGCCGTTGGAATAATCACGATTAGAGAAGCAATAACAGCTTGTCTGAAATCAAATTTAAGCATTGTGAGCATTAAGGGAATCAATACAACACCCCCTCCAATACCCAGAAGCCCACTGGTAGTCCCGGCTATCAATCCGACAAGCACTGCCAATAAACAAGTTAAAAGAGCCATTTATTCAATTTCTTGTGTTACTTTCCTCACCCTTCCAGACAAAATAAAAAGCAATGCAGCCACTCCCAGTGCAAACCAGACTATCTTCATGAACTGTTCGGAAATCAGCATCCCTTGACTCTTTTTTTGATCCGCAATAGGTGAAGCTTGCTGCGTCATAACCGTTTCTTCTTTTTGCGTAACATCCGCGACCGGAGGAGCAGCTAAAGCCGGCTTCCCAACGGATTCAACAATTGCAACGGGGGGCTGGGTATCCTCAACTTCGTGGATATTACCAGCAATCAAACCCGCTATTAGATTGCCCAGCGCACTGGACAAAAACCAAATGCCCATCATCTGCCCCACAAATTTTTTAGGAGAAAGTTTGGAAACTGTGCTCAATCCCACTGGGCTCAGACAAAGCTCTCCCAGTGTATGTATCAGATAAGTGAAAATCAACCATGTAGGCCACACCTGCCCGTGATCACTCACGATTCGAGCACCGGCAGCTATAACCAAAAAGCCTAAGGCCAGTAAAAGCAGACCGATGGCAAATTTGATGATTAACGGGGGATTACAATTGTATTTGGCCAATGCAGGCCATGCAGAAGCAACCATCGGCGCCAAAATAACAATGAAAATAGGATTCAACGATTGGAACCAGCTTGTAGGCACAGGATTCAAATAGCTGACCCATGCAGCAGGTAAAATTGTCGTCAAAGCACTCAAATCACGGCAAGTGTAGCGCTCTGCAAAGATGTTTAAAGAAGAGCCTGCCTGCTCAAAACCCGAAAAAAACATGGCTGATGCCACAAAAAGCAAAACGATTACCCCTACCCGCTTCTTTTCTCCCGTTGTGAGACCGGCAAAAAGAAAAGCATACAAAAAGAATGCCAGCGCCAATCCCAATATCAAAAGAGCTGCATTTTCCGCCAACAGGATAGGATTCAAGTGAATAGCTCCCATAAGGCATAGGCTCACGCCCAGCACTAAAATAAATAGTCCAACACCAAGAATAATCCAATCGCGTTTCTTACCGATTGAACTTTCATCGGATTTATGAGAATTATTTTTTACATTTATTTTGCCTATATCGCCTAAATAATGGCCCGTCAGTTTGAATTGAATCAGCCCCAGTATCATTCCTACCCCTGCTGCACCGAAACCCAAATGCCAGTTGATATTCTCCCCCAGGTACTCCACCAGAACAGATCCGATGGCAGCTCCCACATTGATCCCCATATAGAAGATAGTAAAACCGGAATCTTGCTTTACTCCTCCTTCCGGATAAAGTTGGCCTACCATTACGCTGATGTTAGGCTTAAGCAAACCCGTTCCCATAACGACAAAAAGTAAGCCAAGAAAGAAAGTATGGATAGATGGAAGTACCAGGGTGAATTGTCCAATAATGATCAAAATCCCACCCAAAAAAACAGCATTACGGGCGCCAATAAGTCGATCAGCCACCCATCCTCCCGGTAGAGAGGCTAAGTAAATTGAAGCGGTATAGAGTCCATAAATAGCAGTAGCCGTTTTGTCGTTTAAGCCTAAACCTCCATTTTGAACAAGAGCTGTAAGAAAAAGGACGAAAAGACCTCTCATCCCATAAAAACTGAAACGCTCCCACATCTCTGTAAAAAAAA
>DBPU01000004.1 GCA_002305615.1 Verrucomicrobia bacterium UBA1412
CAACGAAGTCCAAAAGGTAATCGTAACTTTAATGCGTAAACCGAGTGAGTAAACGAGGAAAGACCTATGGCTTATCCCGTGAGACCTTATCAGCGACAGTAAAAAATGGTTCGTTAGTCGTAGTAACAACGAATGATAAGGAGTCAGCAGAGGTCGTAGTACCGGCCAAGCCGGGAAGGACCGAACAACGATAGATGTCAATCGAGAAGGATGCTCTGAGATGAGAGTCTGACA
This sequence comes from Verrucomicrobia bacterium UBA1412, assembly GCA_002305615.1. Lineage (GTDB taxonomy): Bacteria > Verrucomicrobiota > Verrucomicrobiia > Limisphaerales > UBA1412 > UBA1412. Next base: position 235 of record DBPU01000004.1, read on the forward strand.
GCAGGCCTCCTGAAACGTAAGAGAAGGGAAGCTGCAAAACTTAGGATGCTCGTCAAGGAGGTAGATAAATAGAAAGACAGGGAACATGTCCGAATTACTGGACAGAATAACAGACGATTTCAACATCGCCCAGGCTCTCCGAAAGGTATGTGCCAATGGAGGAGCGGGCGGCGTTGATAAAGTCACCGTCGATGAGCTTGAAGGCTACATGAAAGCTCATTGGGAAGAAATCAGGAACCAAATCCGAAGCAGACAGTACAACCCGCAACCGGTACTCAGGGTCGAGATACCCAAACCCAACGGCGGAGTACGCAAGCTGGGGATTCCTACAGTTATTGATCGAGTTATCGAACAAGCGATAGTACAGGTTCTGACCCCCATTTTTGATCCCATGTTCAGCGAGTACAGCTACGGGTTCAGGCCCGGCAGATGTTGCCAACAGGCCATTACGAAGCTCAAAGAATATATCAATGATGGATATGGTTGGATAGTGGACATCGATTTGGAGAAATTCTTCGATAACGTACCACAAGACAGGTTGATGAGTTACGTTGGCAGAGTCATTCGAGATGGAGATACCGAGTCATTGATATGCAAGTATCTGAAAGCTGGAGTGATGAACAAAGGCGTATACGAACAAACACCACTTGGGACACCTCAGGGAGGGAACCTCTCGCCCTTACTCAGCAACATTATGTTGCACGAGCTGGATAAGGAACTCGAATCCAGAGACCTGCGATTTACACGGTACGCCGATGACTGCATTATAGTGGTCAAAAGCCAAGCCAGCGCAAAGAGGGTCATGCAAAGCATCGCCAGATGGATAGAGCGTAAACTTGGTTTAAAAGTGAACGCTACAAAGAGCCAGATCACAAGACCGGGAAAACTCAAATACCTGGGATATGGCTTCAACTACAATTCAAAAGACAAAGCATGGGTTGCAAGACCTCACCAGGACTCAGTCGCAAAGTTCGAAAGAACTCTTAAGAAGTTGTGCAAACGCAACTGGAGCATAGACCTCACAACGAGGTTCGAGAAAATCAACTCCGTTATCCGAGGCTGGATAAATTACTTCATCCTTGGAAGCATGAAAACAATTCTTAAACAGATAGATGAACATCTGCGAACAATGGTCAGAGTAATTATCTGGAAACAGTGGAAAGTACCAAGCAAGAGGAGAATGGGCCTGATAAAACTGGGAATAGATAAAGATATGGCAAAGCAAACCTCATACTGTGGAGACAGGTACTACTGGATAGCCAGGAAGACATGTCTGGTATGGGCAGTCAGCCAGGAAATCCTCAAGAAGAGAGGCCTGGAATCATGTTTGCAGTATTATTACTACCAGAGAGCAAAACGGGAATGTTCCCCAATATATCGTTGAACCGCCGTATGCCGAACGGCACGTCCGGTGGTGTGAGAGGGGCTAGATTCTCTAGCCCCTACTCGATTGGGTATGCTCCGCATACCTCAAATTTGCTGCACCCCCGGAAGGGGTGCAGTAGGAAATTGACGCGTGGAACCTTGGGCATGGGAACAGATGGGCACGGGATAAATGGGCCTAAAACTTTTGTAGACTCATCTTCTTTCTAGTCCAGTTTGTGAAGTACCGCCCTTCAGGCGGGGGCGTGGGGGGCGCTTCGATCCGTAGGCACGTCTCCCTGCGGGAGCCGCACCTACGGTTATGCACATTCGCCTCTCCGAGGCGTGTGCCCCTTGGGCACAGAGACAGCTGGGCGTGGAAACCTCCGGGCACGAATCCCGATAGGGAAAAGTTCCGGGTTATGAGACGGATATGCTCCGCATACCTCAGATTTGCTGCACCCCGGAAGGGGTGCAGAGGAAAAATCACGCAGTGGGAATATAATATGCCCTCGACCTCAAGAATGCGCATTCTGGCGGATGCGGTGGAAAAGGATTTAACTGCGGATGAGGAAAATCTTAACTGCGGATGAGGAAAATCTTAACTGCGGATGAGGAAGTTTTTAACCGCAGATGAGGAAGTTTTTAACCGCAGATGACGCAGATTCGCGCAGATTTTTTAAGGATGAGGATGCGATCCTGGAGCGGATAAATACCGTCGTCTCATGCCTCGAGAATGAGGATTTCTTGAGCGAGGTTTTACTTTTGGGAGGATGCCGTCTGTCGAGAACTTTTTTCTTTTTGAGATAAATTCTTGTCGCCGTGAAGGGAACAGTAGTAAAATGCGGCCCGCTCAAGGAGGGGCGATTTAGACTGAGAGAAGTTTCTCGGACTGTTTGAATCTCTGAGAGCTCCAAAGATTCTGAGGGCAAAATATTAGCCCATCACACATTTATATGCAGCAGATTCGCAATATCGCAATTATCGCNNACTTTCAGAACAAATCAGGCGGTGGAGGAACGGATCATGGATTCCATGGATTTGGAACGTGAGAAAGGAATTACCATCCGTGCCAAGAATGCCGCTTTCAAATACAAGAGCTACCACATTAACATTGTGGATACGCCGGGCCATGCCGATTTCGGCGGGGAAGTAGAGCGCATTTTGAACATGATTGACGGAGTTTTACTTGTCGTGGATGCTGTAGAGGGACCGCAAGCACAGACCCGTTTCGTTCTTCGCAAGGCTCTGGAAGTCGGTGCAAAGCCGATTGTGGTGATCAACAAGATTGACCGTGACTTCGCCAATCCGAGCCGGGTGTTGGATCAGGTTTTTGACCTCTTTGTTTCGCTCAATGCCACCGATGAACAGTTGGATTTCCCAGTCATTTATGCCAGCGCAAAGGACGGGTATGCTATGGAAAAAATGCCCGAACCCGGTCAATCGATTGAGGGTCTGGATATAAAACCTCTTTTTGAGACGATTATTAAGCACGTGCCTGCGCCTCAGGCAAACGCAAAAGGAGAATTCAAGCTTCTGGTTTCCAATCTGGATTACTCGGATTATCTGGGGAGAATCGCTTTCGGAAAAATCCTGAGCGGAAGCATTTCGGTGGGCGATACGGTTTGGTGTATTCATGGAGACGGGCGGCGTGTCAGCAGTAAAATTACGGCTGTTTTTAACCATAAAGGTTTGGCGAGAATTCAGCTGGAGAGCGCGAGCGCGGGCGATATCGTTGGTATTTGTGGTTTTGAAGAGGTGTTTATTGGAGAAACCTTGCTGCAGAATGAAGAGGGAGAAGCTCTGCCTTTTAAACCGATTGATCCTCCGACGATTCAGATGCAGTTTGCGGTGAATGATGGTCCTCTTGCAGGCAAAGAGGGCACCCTGGTGACGGCTCGCCACATTCGCGAGCGTCTGACCCGGGAAGTTCGTACGAATATCAGTCTCAAGGTTGAGGATGGTGAGGTGACAAGTATTTTCAAAGTGAGCGGACGCGGAGAGATGCATATTGCGGTTCTGGTTGAGCAGATGCGCAGGGAAGGCTACGAGGTTTTGGTTTCACGTCCGGAAGTGATTTTAAAGCGTGATGAGAATGGAGCGCTTCTGGAGCCTCTTGAGAAGTTATTTTTGGAAATTCCCAAGGAATGTATGGGGCCGGTTCTGGAAAACCTTTCAAACCGCAAAGGAGAAATTTTGGATATCAAGCATCATGCTGAGCAGATCAGTATTGAGGCCCTGATACCGACACGCGGTTTGATCGGTTTCGAGACGGATTTGGTGAATCAAACCCGGGGTATGGGTGTGATCAGCCATCTGTTCCACGGATATGAAGCGTACCGGGGAGAGGTGATTTGCCGGAAGAACGGCTCACTGGTGAGTATGGAAGATGGAATAGCGACCTCTTATGCTCTCAACATGGTCCAGGAGCGCGGGCGCNNGAGCAGGATATTCCGGTCAATCCCTGTAAGACGAAAAAGCTGACGAACATGCGCTCTGTGGGGGACGGCAAGGGAATTCAGCTTGAACCTCCCATGCGCCTGAGTCTGGAGAGATCGCTCGAATATATCGGGCCTGATGAATATGTGGAGGCAACTCCGAAGCATTTGCGTTTGCGCAAAAAAATCCTTGATGCGACGTTGCGTAAGCGGGCTGCTCAGTCTGCCGGCGGGATCAATGCACATGTTGCAGAGGCCACCGAGTAACAACGGCTCGAGATAACTAAATCCAAGCAAAAAAATGGAGGGATAAATAAAATCCCTCCATTTTTTATGGGGTCAAAAACCAATTTCCGGGCGGCTTTGCGCCGTGCGATTTTCTAGAGAAGCCCCGTTGATTCCGGGTAGCCGACCATCAGGTTAAAGCATTGGATTGCCTGGCCGCTGGCGCCGCGGGTCAGATTATCGATAGAGCTGACCACTATGATGCGCCCGGTGCGCGGATCCACTTTCCAGCCGATTTCGACTACGTTGCTCATCACTATATTTTTCGTATCCGGAAGACTCTGATCCCCGTAAATGCGGATGAAAGTCTCCTTGCCATAGGCGTTCTGATAAGCCTGGTAGAGGCGCTGGGAACACTCGGCAGCCGATTGAGCAGAGGTGACCGGAGTGGTCGGCGTTGTGTAGAGAGTCGTCAGGATGCCGCGGTTAATCGGGATGAGATGCGGAGTGAACTGCAAGACCACCTTTTGAGCCGCCGCCAGAGAGAGCTCCTGCTCAATTTCGGAGAGGTGACGGTGCTTGGGGATTCCATAGGGCCGTGCGCTCTCGTTGCATTCGCAGAAGATATAATCCAGATCGGCTTTACGACCGGCTCCGCTGACGCCGCTCAAGCTGTCGGCGATGATGCCTTCGGGTTTGATCAATCCGGCTTTTAAAAGCGGAATGAGCGGGACCAGAATGCTGGTGGGGTAGCAACCGGCACAGGCAACCAGCTTGGCATTCTTCAATTGGGCGCGATAGTTTTCGGGTTGACCGTAAACGGCCAGGGAGAGGAGGTCCGGGGCCGGATGCTCCTTGCCATAATATTCCAGATAAGTTGCTGCGGATTTGAGACGGAAATCAGCGCTCAGATCCAATACACGGCATCCTTTTTCCAGCAAGGGGACAGCCAGTTCTGCGGCCACACCGTGCGGAAGGGCCAGGAACACGTACTGGGCCAGCCGTGCCAGCTCTTCAGCATTGGGAAGAATGAAGGGGATGCGTCTTGCTGCTTCTATGTGAGCAAACTTGGGGTACACCTCTGCGCATGTTTTCCCTGCGTGTTGACGCGAGGTAACAGCCACAATTTCCACTTCGGGATGGCGGAGCAGGAGCCGGACAAGCTCCTCACCCGAATACCCCGAAGCACCTGCAATAGCTACTTTTGTCATTTTATACGACTTTGGTTTTACAATAAACCGTCCCCATTATCGTGAAATCGCTTTGGGATTGCCATAGGATTTTCCAAGTCTTTTGGAAGACTCCGGGCTATAATTTCCGTACTGGTATCGGGAGAGGGCTTCTTAATACTAAAACACCCCTGTTTTCCATACAGAATAGCGAATTTGCCTTGAAAATTTTTCCCTCTCACCCATACTTACCCCGATGAGTGTTTCTAAGTATTTAGGATTGGCGGCTGTGACTGCGGCTTTGACGCTGACGACAGCTTTTGGTGCCGTTGAAGAGGGGTTTACCTCTCTTTTTAACGGAGAAGATTTTACCGGCTGGAAAATGGTCAATCAGCATGGCCCCGGTTATCTTGTTAAGGATGGAGTTATTATTTGCCCGGCTGACGGCGGTGGTAACTTATTCACGGAGAAGGAGTATTCCAACTTTATTCTACGCTTCGAAGTAAAGCTTTCACCGGCTGGCAACAACGGAATCGGTATTCGCGCCCCGCTGCAGGGCGATGCGGCCTATGCGGGAATGGAGATTCAAGTGCTGGATAGCGAGCACAAATCATACGAGAAGCTTCAGCCCTGGCAGTATCATGGCTCGGTTTACGGGATTATCCCCGCAAAGCGTGGATTCCAGAATGATGCAGGACAATGGAATACGGAAGAAATCGTCGCCGACGGCCGTAAAATAAAAGTTACGCTGAATGGGACGGTTATTCTCGATGGCGACCTGAATTCGGTGAAGGATCCCAATGTCATTCTCTCGCACCCCGGGATGCTTCGGGATACGGGCCATATCGGTTTCCTGGGTCACTCCTCTCATGTGGAGTTCCGTAACATCCGCGTCAAAGAGCTTCCTTATTCCACTCAGGACAATGTCGCCCCGGAGGGATTCAAGGCACTCTTTAACGGCAAGGATCTGGATGGCTGGAAAGGTCTTGTTGCAGACCCGCCGACTCGCGCCAAGATGAGCCCTGAAGCTCTGGCGGAGGCTCAGGCCAAAGCTGACCAGCGGATGAAAGACCACTGGAAAGTAGTGGATGGTACGCTGGAATTTGACGGTAAGGGCGACAGCCTCTGCACGATCAAAGACTATGCCGATTTTGAAATGTTGGTGGATTGGAAAATCCTGGCCAAAGGCGACAGCGGTATTTACCTCAGGGGATCGCCGCAGGTTCAGATTTGGGACCCCGTAAACTTCGGATTAGGTTCCGGCGGGCTTTATAATAACGAGAAAAATCCCAGCAAGCCGACAGTCGATGCGGATAAGCCGATTGGCGAATGGAATTCATTCCGTATCTTCATGGCGGGCGAGAAGGTCACCGTTTACCTGAACAATGTTCTGGTCGTGAATAACGTGACCATGGAAAATTACTGGGAGCGCGACAAACCGATCTATCCTATCGGACAACTTGAGCTTCAAAACCACGGCAATAACCTGTGGTTCAAGAACGTTTACGTTCGCGAAATCAAGAAGTAGACAGGAATAACAGAAACGTTTTCAACAGAGGCTCTCTTCGGAGAGCCCTTTTTTACGCACTGAGCCTGGCGGCCTCCTTTGAGTTTCCCTTCATTCGTCCACTTTTCCGGATTCTCATTATTTTAGGGAATCAACATTTTCTTTTAGATATCCTCTTTGAAGGCTAAAGAAAAATGAAAACTTCTTTACGACTTGATGCAAAAAGCCATAGCATAGGGACGTTGTGAAAGCGGAGAAACAAACTATGGAAAACAAACAGGAGTCAGGCACATTGCTTGGGAGTCTTGTGCGGGAGCGCTTCTATGGAACTGTGATCCTTATTTTAGCAGTATTATTGATCTCATTGTCTCAGACACGAGCGTCTGTGGGGGATACTTTCGACGACGGCAAATTCGAATATACAGTCCTCACGGAGGAAGATTCTACAGGTTCTGTTTCGGTGTCCAGAATGAAGAATGATGATCTCTCGGGGGATGCTGTGATTCCAAGCCTCGTCACATCTGGGGAGAGGAGTTATCGCGTCACCACGATTGCAGATCGAGCATTTATTTTTTGCAGCAGTCTGACTTCCATAATGATTCCCGTTGGTGTTACCGCGATTGGAGAGTACGCATTTAGTGAATGCAGCAGTTTGACTTCCATAGGGCTTCCTGAGAATCTCACTTCGATGGGTAAAGGTGCATTCAGTAGCTGCAGCGGGCTATCGTCCATAGTGATTCCCGATGGGGTTGCTGTGATCGGAGAGTATGCATTCGCTGACTGCAGCAGTCTGGAAAAAATCGTTGTAGGCCCAGTCAATAAGAGTTTTCTAAGTATAGAGGGGGTTCTTTTCGATAAAAGTAAAACCACATTAATCAGCTACCCGGCTAAAGGCGCCTCTCAGTATCGTATTCCCGATGGGGTTAGGTCGATTGCCGGAGGCTCATTCCATAGCTGTAAAAGTCTGACCTCACTCGTGATTCCCGAGAGCGTCACCACAATTGGAGAGGAGGCCTTCAGTGGCTGCTACAGGCTGACCTCACTTGAGATTCCCAGTGGCGTCACCTCAATTGGTGCGGGTGCCTTCAGTAACTGCAGTAGTTTAACCTCACTTGCGATTCCCGATCAAGTCACCACAATTGGTGATAAAATGTTTAGTAACTGCAGTAGTTTGACCTCCATTGCGATCCCGGATTGCGTTGACAGGATTGGGAGTGAAGCGTTCTTTGGTTGCAGCGGCATTACCTCTCTGGCGATCTCCGCTAAGGTTGCCACGATCGGAAAAGAGGCGTTCACTGACTGCACCAGTCTGGAACGTATTGATGTAAGTCCTGATAATGAATTTTTTTCAAGTTTTGAGGGAGTCCTTTTGAACAAAGATAAGACTTCATTAATCAGCTATCCGTCTGGAGGTGCTCCTCAATACCGTATTCCCGATGGGGTTAAGTCGATTGAAGGGAGAGCGTTTTTTAATCGCAACCGATTGGCCTCCGTCGTGGTCTCCGAGAGTGTCACCACGATTGGAGATTATGCGTTTGCTTCTTGCCGCGGTTTGACCTCAATGGTTATGGGCAATAACGTTACCTCTATTGGTGTTGGTGCGTTTAAAAACTCTCGCAACCTGAAATCCATTGTCATTCCCGATGGCGTTACCACGATTGGAAGTGAAGCATTTTATAATTGCCGCAGTTTGCCCTCTATTGTGATTCCCGACAGCGTTACTGTGATTGGAGATTCTCTGTTCTGGGAGTGTAGCGGTTTAAAGTCGGTGGTAATAGGGAATAAAGTTACCACGATTGGAAAATTCATGTTCTGGGAGTGTAGAGGATTGTCCTCTATCGTAATACCCGAAAGTGTCACTTCAATTGGGGAGGACGCATTTGTCAAATGCAGCAGTTTAGCTTCCATCTACTTCAGAGGAGATGCACCTAAGCTTGATAAGCGTGCATTCACCGATTGTTCGGCCAAAATTTATTATCTTGAAGGCAAAAACGGTTGGGGGGAAAGCTTCGGAGGCAGACCAGCGGAGAAGTGGATTAATAGCCCGGAAAAGGCAGCAAAATGAATAAATAATGGCTTTCGGTAGGGCTTTTATTTCTTTGATGTCCCGTAGATGAGTTTGAGGTTGCGCAGAGAGTAAGTGACTTCGTCAACGGTTGGGTTAAAGCCGATTTGTATTTCCTGAATTGTTGATGGGTCAAAGTTGTCTTCGTTTAAGAAGATGACTCTTTGCTCCCAGTCTGTCGTCGGTTTTTCATAGGGTAGGTAGAGCATTTGTCCTTTGAGGACCGTGATCAGGAAAGACTGGCTGATTTCGGTGGTGGATGACTTGATTTCAAAAGAGATGGCGCGCACGTTTTCCAGGTCCATCCGGGAAGCATCAATCGGGAAGGCCGGATAGCTCCAGCGGTCCACATTGGGAGGGAAGGTGGTCTGGAAAGTGAGGGCTGACTCGGCTTCATCGAAGGAAATTTTCAGGGTACCCGAAGAATTTGCCCGCCATTTTTCAGGATTCATCGAGTCTGGCAGGGGTGTCCGTTGAGTATCGATCAGAGCGCGGTCCAGTTGGAGAACCGGGATAACGAGTTTACTGGAGGAGCGGCCATTCCATTTGCCGCTGATCTGGAGGGCTGTTTCAAAGGAGCCCTGTTCGAACTCGGGGGTGAAGGTGAGCTCCAGCTCGGTTTTGCTCATGGGAGGGAGCGTAATTTCCGGAGGCAGATGATTTACTTTGCCGCCGGAAATAATGATCTGCCCTCTTTGGGTCTGGTCAGAAAAGTTATAAATCTGCAGTTTGAAAGGTGCATTTTCACCCTGGATTTCGACTCTATCCTTCGAGGCAGCCATTTTGAAGGCGTCTCCCAGTTCGGTGCGATAGACAACCTGAAGGGCCGGGTTGATTTCGCGGGGAGTGGTCTGGGCTTTGGGTGAGGAGACATCCGCTTTTTGAGTGGGCGTCAGACCCGAGAGACCATTAATATAGGAGGGGAAGCGGGTGGCGTTTAAGGTCAGTTTACCGGCATCGGCTTTTTGCTCGAAGGGCAGACCGGCGCAGTCGCGGCCACGGTAAATTTTCTCTCCACCTTCTGATAGTGACAAAGAGAACGCTTTTTCATGCAAGCTATCCAGGGCGCGTTCGGGGCTATTGGGTTCGGTATCGAGCTCGGAAAGAGACCAGTAGGCAAGAGTCTGGGTGTTATCCTTCTGGCGATAGAGGAAGGCCCGCATTCCCTCGCCAATATCCAGAGTGCCTTCATAGACGGCAGCGCCCAGGTTTTCGGTGAGGGTAGCCAAGGCTGAGTAAGAGGGTTTAACCGAATAATCTTGGCGCATGAGTCCCCAATCTTTTCTGCCCGAATCCTCATTGTAAGGGCAGAGGACGAAGAAGAAATTGCGGTCCACTCCCATGGATTGAAGGTAGATCATGCTTTTGGGGAGGTATTCCGCTACGAGGAGTTCCTGATCCGGGTTGTGAGCCTTGAGATCGGGCATGTAGCTATCCAGAAGGCCGTTACCCTCGGCGCGGCTCCCATTTTCAGTATACCAGAGCGGGAGTCGCTCAATCCGGTGTCTTTTCATGAACTTCCTGACGTTTTGCATGATTTTCGGGAAGTCACGGAGTGGGTGATAAGTGTGGACCGCGAAGATATCCATGTAATCGCCCAGGTCGTTTTCCATCAGAATGCCGGTATAGGCGGGGAGCGGCGAGAGAGCGATTCCACCCAGTGCAACCGGCATATCAGGGTCGGCTGCCTTGAAGCCCAGGTAGGCGGCCTTCATAGCGGAGGCAAAATCCCAGGCACCTTCGGAGGTGAAAGAGATATCGGGCTCATTCCAGAACTCCCAGGCGGTCATCCTGCCCTGAAAAGTTTGGGCGAGTTGCTTGGCGAAGCGATAGTCGGCCAGGAGGTCGCCCGGCAGATGGCTGGTATGGCTTTTAGCCCAGGAGGGAGCGTCATGATACATACCCAGAACTTGCACGCCGCGCTCATGAAGGAGCCGGGCGTTCAGATCGTAATCGCCCCACTGGTATTGAAGCGGCTCGGGCTCGACATCGGCCCAGCGGAGGCGCTCGCGGATGATTTCCAGACCGGCTCTACGGACCGCCTCAGAGACCACTTCGAAGCCGGCCCCGGGGAAGCGGGTGTTGTCAGGTTTCGGCCTGGCCAGCCAGCTCTGCGCCGTATCCATGGCGAAGTAGGTATCCGGGTTACGTGTGCGTGTGGCCGGATCAGCGACGACCGTGAAGCTGCTTGATCCCTCAAAGGAGTCCTTTTCTCCAGAGAGAAAGAGCTGATAGTAGCCGGTGGAAAGGGCTTCGAGCTCCAGTGTGGGCGTGCCGCTTTCGGGCCAATTGCCCTTCTTCAGAGTTTTGCCGTGCCAGTCTTTGAGTTCCCATTGGAGCGGAAGGAGTCCCGGTTCTTTGAGGGTAAAGAGGAGCGGTTCCCCAAGGGTAAAGACCGTTGCAGGGGCTTTTGCCTGGATGAGCGCAGCGGTTTGATGCGGTTCGGGCTCGGCAGCCCACGGGGAACTTGCTGCCAGAAAGAGGCTCGATATCAGAGCCAGACTGAGAGATACAGTTTTCATATTGGAGATAAAGTGGGTACGGTCGTCAGAATACTGATTACTCACCGTCACGGGGCGGAATAATAATTACATCCACCCCTGGTTTGGAGTATATTTTATCGGGTACGTTATCAATTAACAGGGGTAACTTTCAGCACAAGTGAAATATCATTGAAGTGCACATCTTTGGGAAGCTCTACTCGCAATCCGTCATCTGTGCGTGTGAACGTCAAAGGGGCGTCATAACCCAAAAGCTCCACACTTTTAACCTCCTGCGGATATAGCTCATTGCCCTTGGCTAATGAACGAACCAGAATGGAGTTATTCCCTTCCTTAGGCCACGCCATAACGTGCGCATAGAGCAGATTGCCCTTTGCTACAAAACGGATATCCTCTGAAGTGGATGATTTGTAATCACTTTCGTTGAAGCCCAATCCCTGAAGCGGACGGCTTTCGGCAAACGATGGGCCTTCGCCATGAACTTTCCAGGGACGGGTGCCAAACAGGCCTTCGCCATTTATGTCCATCCATGCTGCTATCTCATTGAGAATTTTTTCTTCCTTTTCATCATAGGTCCCGTCGCCTCTAAGCGGGACACTCAGGAGCAGGTTGCCGTTTTTGCTGACGACGTCTGTTAATAACCTCACCACGTTGGCTGCCGTCTTATAATGGCCTCGCTCGTATATTCCACGATCGTAATGCCACGAGCCCAGACAGGTGCAAGTTTGCCATGGCTTATCCTTTATATTGGGCGGTACTCCTCTTTCCACGTCCCAAACCAGACAATCTTTTTCATCCGGGGCCAACTCTTTTGCCGTAATCACAGCTTCATTTTTGCCTTGATGCTCCTCGGCACTCTTGTTGTAAAGATGCGCAGCAATCTTCAGCCCGACATCGCTGATCGGCCATAGTGGCAATGAAACATCGTCATAATAGACGAAGTCCGGACTATATTTGTCGATTAAATCCAGATTGCGGTTCAAGAAAGCCTGTCGATATGCCTCGTCGGGCAATGAAGCCCCTTCGCGCCAGCGCCAATGCTTATGCACGGCACCATTATCGGTAAGGCTGTATCTGCCAAGGTCATGATTCTGGGCGTAGAGTTCCTGGGGATCGTATCCTTCCCACCACTGACCTTTTCCGTCGGCCTTTGTTAATTTACCGTCGTAAGGTATGCCTTTTTTGGCTCCTTCTTTATCGGAGCGTTGCGCAGGTTCATACCAGGTCCATGCGTGTGAGGCATGGAGACTCACGCCAAAACGCAAGCCGTTGGCATCGGCTGCTTTCTTCCATCCGGCAAGAAGGTCTTTTTTGGGCCCCATGTTTACCGAATTCCAGCTATGGTATTTGCTGTCCCAGAGGTCGAAGTTGTCATGGTGATTTGCCAGAGCTACAAAATACTTTGCTCCCACATGCTTGTAGACTTCCATCAATTTCTCGGGATCCCATTTTTCCGCTTTCCACTCATGGATAACGTCTTTGAAACCGAACTCCGAGGGATGCCCATATTTCTTCAGATGGGCATTATAGACACGACTTCCCTCAAGATACATTTCACGGGCATACCAGTCGCCCTCTTCGGGTTGACATTGGGGACCCCAGTGCGCCCAGATTCCAAACTTTGCATCTCGAAACCAATCGGGAGCCTGGTCGTACTGGGAAAGTGAATCCCAGGTGGGTTTAAAATTACCTTCCACCACCTTTTCATGCTGAGAAGTACAGCACGAACAGAGAAGAAACATGGGAACAACCCATAACATGTTTTTCAACGATTTCATAAAATAATATTTATAGGGCTAGCCATTACGTACGGCCGTCAGGCCGGAAAACCTGTTCAGAGTTTAATCGCGCCAGTCTCTGAGCTCCAATTGACGGGATTATTGTAGTGAATTTAAAAAAATGGTCAAGCAGGGTTATACCGTGCCGGGATATGGATTCCCATTGGAGCGGAAGAAGATCGGGTTTTCTGAAAATAAAAGCAGGTGCCAGAGCTTTCCCTAGATGGGTGCTGTGGCTTAGTAAGGACGAAAGACGACAGGGTTGGCCTCGTTATCAGGAAACTAATTTTGCTGCTTGTCGGCCGATCTGCTCGGTTTCGTTCAATTTACCGGAGACGTGGGCGCTCTTGGGTGGTTGAACCCGAAATGAGACGACATCCATGTGGAGAGTGTGGCCTGTTATCTGGGCATGTGCAGCTACGGGACTCTGGCAGCCTCCGCCCAATGCGCGCAGGAATTCCCGCTCGGCAGCGACACAAAGAGCGGTGCCGGGATGGGAGATTGTGCGGCAGATCTGATTTATCAGCTCGTCTTCCTTTCGGATTTCAATACCGATAGCTCCCTGGCCTACGCAGGTGAGCATTTCTTCGGGGCTCAGCTTTGAGCCGAGGATTCCATCCAGAGGGACGTTGCTGTATTTAGGCGGAGCCGTGAAATGTCCGTCAGGGAAGAGGTGAAACTCCAGGCGTTCCAGACCGGCTGCTGCCAGAATGGTTGCATCAATCTGCGGATTATTGCGGAGTTTCTCAATGCGTGTGCCGACATTGCCGCGAATGGGCACGATTTTGATATCGCTTCTCAGGTGCTGGATTTGCTGTTGGCGTCGAGTGCTGCTGGTCGCAATTACGGCATCCCGAGGCAGGTCGGTAATTTTTAAATTCTTTTTAAAACCACGATAGCCAGGGGCTCCGGGTGTCCAGTCTTTGCATTGGGCTTGCAGTGATGCCGCCAGTTCCGGAGAGCGATAGAGCAGGACGTCGTGGACATCGGCACGGCGCAGGACTCCGCCCAGAGTCAGCCCGTCGGGAAGCTCCGTCGGCAAATCTTTGAGTGAGTGAACGGCTATATCTGCCGAGTTCTCCAGAAGAGCATCTTCCAGTTCTTTTGTGAAGAGTCCCTTGGTCGTGGGTGACGGAGAAGAAGCTGGAGGGGTATCGGCGTGAGAAAGCGATGCGGTCTGGAGTTTATCGCCCGAGGTCTTGATGATACGGATTTCGTAGCTGTAATTCGGGAAGTAATGAGCGCAGGTATTGAGAACGCGTTGTGTCTGAGCCAGTGCCAGCGGGCTGCCGCGTGTGGCCAGCACAATTTTCCGAGGGGTTGTTGAATCACTTAGCATAATCAGTGTGGGATGTAGGGCTTATCTCCGAATTGGAAAGCGGCTGGATTTTATTTCGAAACTCGAAATCTTTCCTCATGGCGTCCAGGAATTCTCCGATCCGTTTATCGATAAGCTCCTGGCATAAAAGAATCTGTTTTTCGCGCATCAGCCGCGACTCGTCAGCGATGGCCTGCAGGTCGTCGATGTTATAGAGATAGACATTTTCCAGAGCATCAATGGCCGGGTCGATATCTCTGGGAACGGCGATATCAACCAGGAGCAGGGGATGATTGCTTCTGCCCTTCATATATTCCTCAATCAGAGGACGGGTCAGAACATAGCCCGGTGCGGATGTGCTGGAGATGATGATATCGGCATTGGGAGAAGCTTGGGGCCAGCGGGAAAAATCGACCGCCGTGCCACCGAGTTTTTCGGCCAGAGCTTGTGAGCGCTCCAAGGTGCGATTGGTGATACTGAGCCGGCTGGCACCTCGAGAGAGGATTGCTTTGGCCGTTTTTTCGGATGTATCCCCGGCACCGATGACCAAAACGTGGCAATCGTCCAAGCCGCTGAAAATCTTCCCGGCCAGTTCCACGGCGACATTGGCAATGGAGATATGACCTTTCTGGATATCCGTCTGGGAGCGAATGAACTTGGCGGTGCGAAAAGCCACTTGAAAGGCTTTATTGAGGTGGCGCCCCGAGAAACACTTTTTTAGTGCCAGATCGTAGGCATCCTTGACCTGTCCCAGGATTTCAGTTTCGCCCAGGGCCATGGAGTCCAGCCCGGAAACGACCCTGAAAAGATGGTTTAGGGCATCTTTATCCGCGTAAAAATAAAAACTCTCGGAAAGCCGACTGTCGAATTCAATGGAGCGAGCCTGTGCAAGAAATTGGAGCAGACGGTTGCAATGGATTTCGCTCAACTGGTCGCCGGCAATATAGAGCTCCACCCGGTTGCAGGTTGAAAGAAGAATAGCTTCCTGTGCCAGCTCTTGCCCGATGAGATCCCGGAGTGTTTCGCAGGCTGCCTGGGTATTAAAGGCGAAACGCTCACGAACCTGGACTGGTGCCGTCTTATGGTTTAATCCCAATAGAGCGATCATGGACTGGGCACCTCCGAGGCATCAATGGTTGGAGATGTGAGTGAGGTTTGGGCTTTCTGGCGATGTGTGGAAGAAAGGGCAGAAGTGGGCCAAAAAGTGAAAAATATGAACAAAAACCCGCAAATAATGCACCAGGCAAGAATCCGATCACGAAACAAGCTCATGCGGCAGAAGATCCAAAGAGTGATGAAATAGGCCCAGAGAGCCAGAGCCCAGATGATTTTGAAGTCGGCGCCGATCCAGGTGCCGGTGAATTCATGATGGCCCCGAATTCCATACCAGAGTCCCACGGAGAGGAAGAGAATTCCGGCCAGGATCATATTCATGGCCAAATTTTTTATTCGCTGGACCGGGGGCAAAATACTTGTCAGCGCGCGGCTCTTCTTCAGCTTCAGGTCGCGTTGCTGAATGAGATACATGAGAGCAGTGGCCGCAGCAATTCCCCAGGCACCATAGGCCAAAAAAGAAAAAGTGGCATGGAGGCTGATCCATTCGGGCAGAGGAGCTGCAGGCGGTCTGTCAAAAGCAGGGATTAACGCGATAGCTCCCAGGAGGAAAAGCAGAGGGGAGAGGAACGCCGTTAAAAACCGGAGTTTCGGCACAAAGAGGGCAAAGAGAGAAGCCAGAGAAAGCGTCCAGCCGATGAACATTCCCGCTTCATAAAGGTTCTGTATCGGACAGGAATCAAGAGAGAAGCCGCGTAAGAAGATGGAGAAGGTATGGGCGATAAAGGCCAGAACCGGGAAAAGTCCCCAGGGGAATACTTTTTCGCGAAATCCGCTCTTCCAGAGGCGCACAGAATAAAATGCGGTAACTCCGTAGAGAAGAACTGCAGCGATAAAATTAATTTTATCCGGACTCATCTCAGTTGTTAGAACAAACCCATCTACCCGATTCCCAGGTTCGCTTTCCTGATCGCATAAAGCCCCAGGAACTGGAATAGGAAATTAGGTATCCAAAAAAGGATCCAAAGATTCAGCGCTGGATCGCTTGTTTCCACCAGGGCATCGCCCAGGATGAAAAAGCTATAGTATACCAAAAGCACGATTAAAGCCAGCCCCAGGCTGATATTGGTTTCTCTGCGCTGGGTTTTGAGGCTGAGGGGGATGGCTACCAGAATAAAGCTGATGCAGGCGAAGGAGAAAGCCATCTGATGATGGATTTCTTTCACGTAAGGGCGTGTATCCAGACCTTGAGCGCGCGTCGCTTTGAGACCCGCGAGCATCTGGGGAAGGGTCATATCGCTGATACTGACGAAATCTTCTCCTCCGGCCATTTTCACAGCAGGAATATCCTCGGTTTCGTATTCCTCCAGGAGCAGTGGGAGCCACTCTTCCTGAAAGGGTGCCGGGGTATCAGCGTTTTGCGTATCGGTCTTTTTCTGCCCGTTCGTGATTCCATCGGTGAAAGATTCCAGTCCGCTCATGAGGGTCAGAACACGGGCTTCGCGCAGGAGCAGTCGGATGGAGTTGCCGCTTTCATTGCGAGTGAGTTGGCCCGATTTGGCGAAGACATCCAGGATTTTCTTCCCTTTTTCAAACTGATAAAAGCGGATATTGTGTAGATTGTCCCCGCGGATTCTTGAAACATAGAGAACGAAATCCTCAGAGAAATCCACGTAGCGGCCCTCCGGAATGAAGGAGGCCAGGTTCACCATCTGCTCGTCTAAAATTCTTTTGTAAGCGACTCTTGCCTGAGGCGATATCTGGAGGTTGAACCAGGCGCATACCCCGGTCATGAGGACGGCCAGGGCGATGACGGGAACGACGAGAGAGGTGAGGCTGATTCCCGCAGAGCGTGCGGCTGTATATTCCTGGTCCGCACTGAATCGCCCGAAGACCATGAGGCCGGACATCAGCATCGAAATGGGAAGGGCAAAGGCCATCACCCAGGGGATGAGCAGCAGGAGCGACTCTACTACCAGCCAGATGGAGACATGGCCGGCCACCAGCAGGCCCAGAATCTCCTTGAGCAGGTTGCCCGCAATGAGCACAAAGGTGAAGACCACCACTGTCAGGGCTAATGTAGCCAGGCATTGCCGTAAAAGATAAAGGTGAAGGGTCTTCATACTAAAGAAGCCGGACGCCGCCCGGGGCAAGGGAGAACGTCCGGCTTGTGGAAAGAGGTCTTACAGTTTCGCGATGGCTTTATCCATTGCGCTGAAGAGCTCCGTCATGGTTTCAGGGGTTTCATCACCCATGTTGGAAACACGGAAGGTTGTGCCCTTGATTTTTCCGTAACCGCCATTGATCAGGAAGCCCTCGGCTTTGACAAGCTTGACGAACTTTTCCACATCAATGACCCTGCCGCCCTTTTCGGGTCTGGCACCGTTATTGACGCAGGTCAGCGTGATGGATTCATAGCCTTCATCGGGGAAGAGCGTAAAACCATGGTTGGTTGCCCAGGCACGGGTCATATCTGCCAGCTTCTGATGGCGGGCGAAACGTGCATCCAATCCCTCCTGGAAGATTTCTTCCAGTTTGGATTCGAGCGCGTAAATATGATTGATGGCAGGGGTGCTGGGAGTCATGTTGCCCTCAGCGTTCTTCTTGAATTCCAGGAAATCAAAATAGTAGCCGCGGCCTTTGACTGTTGCAGCGCGTGCAAAACCAGCTTCTGAGACCGAAAAGAGTGCGAGACCCGGAGGCATAGCAAAAGCTTTCTGCACGCCGCAAAGGAGCACATCAAAACCCAGCTCATCCATGGGAATTTTCTGGCCGCTCAGGGAACTGACGGCATCAACAATGAACATAACGTCCGGGAATTTCTTCTTTATGGAAGATATCTCGGACAGGGGAGATTGCGTACCTGTAGAGGTTTCGTTGTGAATCAAGGTCACCGCATCAAACTCTCCTGTGGCAAGCTTTTCTTCGATGGCAGATCCGCGGATGGGAGAGCCCCACTCGGAGCGTATGCTTTCGGCTTCTTTACCACTGCGTAATGCGACGTCCAGCCACTTATCAGAGAAGGCCCCGTTTCCGCAACAGAGCACCTTCTTATTGACCAGATTACGGATGGCAGCCTCCATCACGCCCCAGGCAGAGGAGGTGCTGAGTAAGACAGGTTGTTTTGTGTAAAACAACTGCTGCAGACGAGGTTGCACCCGAGCGTATAAATCTTTGAACGCCTGGCTGCGATGTCCGATGACAGGCTTAGCGAAAGCGGCTAATGTCTTTTCGCTTACCTCAATCGGCCCCGGTATGAACAATTTAACGTGTCCCATAAGACGGGCCGATTATCTCATGCAATTCCCGGCCTTGCAAGGCCAGACCCCTCCGGGAAAAGAGAAAAGAGAGTCCGAAGACTCTCTTTGAAAGATATTGGAAAATATCGGCCCTAGATCACTCGGGTCCAGAGGACTTTCAGATAGCGGCTCTCTGGGCAATTGGAGTAGATAGGGTGGTCTGAACCGGCACCGGTGACATCAAAGATTTGCAGACGTCGATTCGTGCGATGGGCAGCCTTGACCAGAATATCTTCAAAGCGGTTGAGGCTGAGAAGACCGGAACAGGAGCAGGTCACCAGAGTTCCTCCCGGTTGTAGGAGGCTGATGCCCAGCTTATTAATATCTTCATACCTGCCCCAGGCCTTGAATTCCTCTTCTGGGTCGCGGCTTTCAACAAACTTGGGAGGGTCGATGAGGATAACGTCCCACTTTTCTCCGTTCGTTTGCATCTGCCGGGCATAGGAATAGGCATCGGCATGAATCCAATTGATCTTATGCTGCAGATTGATATGCGCATTGCGCTTGGCTTGCTCAATGGCTTCTTCATCCAAGTCTACGCCTGTGACCTCGGCGGCTCCGCCCAGAACACTGGCCATGATGGAAAAAGCGCCCGTATAGCAGCAGAGATCCAGGACTCGTTTGCCTTGGACCAGACCGGAGAATTTGAGGCGGTTTTCACGCTGATCGCAGAAAAATCCGGTTTTGTGGCCTTTGGAGAAATCCACTTCAAATTTGACGCCATTTTCCTGGATTTTAACGCTTCGGCCGGGAAGCCGCGGTTCAGGAACATTCTTGATTCCCTCGATCTGCCGGACCCGCTCATCCACATGGATAATTTCATATTGAGTCCCCAGACGCTGATGGAGAAATTCGAGGATTTTGTTCAAGCGCAGATAAATACCGAGGCTGTGGACCTCCAGGCTGAGCACATCGTCATAACGATCCACGAT
The DNA here is from genome assembly GCA_002305615.1 of Verrucomicrobia bacterium UBA1412. Classification (GTDB taxonomy): domain Bacteria; phylum Verrucomicrobiota; class Verrucomicrobiia; order Limisphaerales; family UBA1412; genus UBA1412. Next base: position 19,882 of record DBPU01000004.1, read on the forward strand.
GAGGCCGCTTAAGCCATCGCCATCGGAATTGACCACGCGATAGGCATTGGTCCTCTCGGGCAGCTTGAGCATCTCCTGACGCAAGGTGAGGGCACGCTCCAGCGCATCAAAAATAATCTGGTCTCCGGGTTCTACATCGCCATGAACCAGCACCCTGAGAGGGACTTTAGCCTTGGGATTATAAAAGGCTGCTCCGAAAGGGGAGCCTTCGCGATCATAAACCTTCACCCAGTTTCCTGCCTGCGCATCCGGAGAGACGGCTCCCACCATGGCGGGATAGACGCACGGATTGAAGCAGTAAGTGCGCATTTGCGCCCAGGGTTTCACCCAATTCTCGCTCGCAACCGGAGCCGGAGTATCCTTCCGCAGATAGCGGGGGGGCATTGGCTTGATCGGTTTAGGGAAAGGGTATTTACGTTCGCTTTTACGAAAGTATGAAGGGCGTGGAGTCCAATGGGGGGATTCACCCTGTTCTTCAAATTTCTCTTCGTCAGAATCCGGATTGCTTTGTTCCGGATCCCAGCTTTCGGGGTCGTCCAAGCTCTCTTCATGGAGAGACTCTTCCTTCCCGGTTTCGAGCTCTTCATCAGAATCCGGTTCGCTTTGACTTGGGGCCCAGCTTTCGGGGTTATCCAAGTTTTCTTCGTAACGAGGCTCTTCTTTTTCGCTTCCGGGCTTTTCGTCAGAATCCGGATCGTTTTGGCTTTGGGCCCAGTTTTCGGTTTCGTCTGAGCTCTCTTTAAAGCGGGGCTCCTCTTTTTCAGTCTCGACTTCTTCTTGCGAAAAATCGACGGACTTATATTGCTCCAAAGTCTTGAAGCTCTGCCGAGGAGATTCAGGAGTGAAAGTGGGTGTCGAGGTTTCGCCCTCAGTCGCAGCGGGTTGATCCGAGGGAGAATTCTCCACAAATCTTTGCTCCTGCTGCCGTTTTTTAAATTCGGTCATGAGACCGCCCGGAGGTGTCTCTTGACCGGCATGATGCGGAAAACGGGAGAACGACCTGGATGAGCCGCCTTCACGTGGCTCGGGTCTGCCTCTGAAACCACCCTCAGAACGTTCGCGGCGCGGAGGGCGGCTGCTAAAGGCGGGTCTGCGGTCAGAATCTTTGCCAAAGGAAGGCCTACGATCAGAGTCTCTTCCAAAGGAAGGT
>DBPU01000059.1 GCA_002305615.1 Verrucomicrobia bacterium UBA1412
CAAGCAGATGTTCGACTATGTCGGCTCGTTTCTGCTCTTGTTCCTGCTCTCGCCGCTCCTGTTCCTGATTTTCCTGGCGATCAAGTTTACCTCGCCCGGACCGGTCTTCTTTTCTCAGAAGCGCAGCGGGCTCAATGGCATNNCCCTTCACCATGTATAAATTCCGCTCCATGATCAATAATGCGGAGATGAAGAAGCATGAGCTGGAGCGATTGAACGAAATGAGCGGCCCCGTCTTCAAAGTAACCAACGATCCGCGCGTCACCAAAATTGGAGCTTTACTGCGCAAGACGAGCCTGGACGAGCTGCCGCAGCTTTTCAATGTCCTGAAGGGCGAGATGAGCCTGGTGGGACCTCGGCCCTTGCCGGTGGATGAAACCCTCCGCTTTGACGATATCGCCCACAGACGCCGCCTGAGTATGCGCCCCGGGCTGACGTGCCTGTGGCAAATCAGCGGACGCAATAACGTGACCGATTTCAATGAGTGGGTCCGGCTGGACCTGCAATATATCGACAACTGGAGTTTTTGGGGAGATTTCAAAATTTTGTTCAAGACGATTCCGGTTGTCTTCCGAGGAGTCGGCGCCAAATAATGTCAGGGCTAGCGAGATGAAATGTTTTGTTACGGGAGCTTCCGGTTTTGTCGGAGGTAATTTAGTCAGAGAGCTGGTCCGGCAGGGGCACAGTGTCCGTGCGCTTCTGCGCGATGTCAGCGACCTGCGCGGTCTGGATGGGCTCGACAGCCAGCACTATGAGACCATTCGCGGCGACGTGCTCGATAAAGCTTCCCTGCAGATGGGGCTCAAGGGCTGCGACTGGTGTTTCCACGTAGCCGCCAGCTATCATCTCTGGATGCCCGATTATCGGCCGATGTTCCGGACCAATGTCGACGGCTCGGAGAACGTCATGGAGGCGGCCTGCGCTGCGGGTTGCAGCCGGATTGTCTATACCAGCACGGTCGGCTGCATCGGCATCACTTCCGAAACAGGCGTCTCGGAGCCGCCGGCCGATGAATCGCTCGACCCTCAGCCGCAGAACCTCACCACGGCTTATAAAAGCTCCAAGTGGTTGGCGGAGCTCAAGGTCCGTGAGTTTATCAAAACGGGCGCACCGATTGTGGTGGTCTGCCCGACGGCCCCGATCGGCCCCTGTGACGTGAAGCCGACGCCTACGGGCAAGATCATCGTCGATTTCCTCAAAGGCGAAATGCCGGCCTTCCTGGAGACCGGCCTCAACTGGGTCCATGTCCGGGACGTGGCTCAGGGCCATATCCTGGCAGCTGAAAAGGGCCGCATCGGCGAGCGCTATATTCTGGGCAATGCCGAGGGCAACTGGATGATGAAGGATACCTTCACTGTCCTGGCCGACATCACCGGTCTGCGGGCACCGCGGGTCAAGATACCGTATCGGGTGGCGCTCATGGCCGCTTATGTGGATGAGACCCTCTCGCGGTTCACCGGCAAGCACCCCAAGGCGCCCCTGGCAGGCGTCAAAATGGCGGCCTATCGGATGTTTTTCAATCCGGCCAAAGCGATTTGGGAGCTCGGGCTCCCCCAGACCTCGCCGCGGCAGGCGTTTGAAGACGCTATCCGGTGGTTCAGGGAAAATGGATACGTGGAGAATTGAAAGCTGAAGGCTTTCTCTTGAAAAAAGGAAGATTATGGAAGGAATTTTACTCAGCATCGCTTTGGGGCTGGGCTTGAGCGCAGCCTGCGGGTTCAGGATTTTCGTGCCGATGCTCGTGGTCAGCATCGCGGCCCGCAGCGGGCACCTCACTTTGAGCGAAGGTTGGCTCTGGCTTGCATCCACCCCGGCGCTGATTGCATTCAGTACGGCAACGGTTTTGGAGATCGTCGCCTATTATATCCCGGTGGTGGATCATTTTTTGGATTTGGTCGCAGCACCGATCGCAGCGGTTGCCGGAGCGGTAGTGGCGGCGGCTGTCTTTGTGGAGATTTCGCCGCTTCTCAAGTGGACCCTGGCCATCGTGGCCGGCGGAGGCGCCGCTTCCGTGGTCCATGTCGGCAAAACGGTGGCCCGTGCCGGTATCTCGATTCCGACTTTCGGGATGGGCAACTGGCTGGTCAGCACAGGGGAGATCATTTCGGCCTTTGGTGTGAGCGTTCTCTCGCTCCTGATGCCGATTCTGGGATTCATTTTCTTCCTCGGATTGGCTGTGCTCGCTTTTGTCATCTATCGGCGCCGTCGTCTGCGCAAACGGGCTCTCTTGCCGGCTTAATCCGCGGCAGTCCCCGGGAAAAGACGAACCTATCATTATTTTGTATGTCTCGAATATTGGCTATTGACCACGGCACCGTGCGTATGGGCATTGCTCTGAGCGACGAGCTCAAGATGATCGCCCAACCGCTGGAATATATCCCCGCTGAACCGCTGGAGAATTTCTGGGAATCTCTGGGGAAAATCGTCCTCGAAAAAGAGGTGGAGATGATTCTGGTCGGGATGCCCCGCAACATGAACGGAACCTATGGGCCGGCCTCCGAAAAAGTGCGTGCCTTTATTGCCGCCATGCGGGAGCGCCTGCCGGAGATGCCGGTGCGCACCTGGGATGAACGGCTGACCTCTTCAGAAGCCAACCGTCTCTTGATCCAGGGTGACGTGCGCCGCAACCAGCGCAAAGAAAAGGTCGATAAAATGGCCGCCGCCATCCTCCTGCAATCCTACCTGGACGCCATCGGCTAGCGCATCCCCTCGGTTCATTCTTTCAAAAATAATCTTCGTCATCCTCGCATTCTTAGGTTATGGGGAGGATTTTTATTCCAGATTAGCCGATTACCGGCCTTATCTGCACCCCGCGGGGCGCAGCAAGCTTTAGGTATGCGGAGCGTACCTATCCTATAGTCCTGAGACTTACCACCGTCAGGGTGCGGCATTTATCCGGTATCGCTCAAAACGATTTTTCCCGCATCCTTCGGGATGTGCATTTTTGAGGTATGCGAATGTGTTTTGTATTCCCGCAGGTGTGAATTGTTTTCCTCTGCACCCCTCCGGGGTGCAGCAAATCTGAGGTATGCGGAGCATACCCATCTTATAGTCCGGGGTCGCAGACCCCGGGTGCCGTCCGTCCCACATTCTTCCACGACCCCGTAGGGGTCGCATCCCACCCCTCCGGGGTGCTGAATTAGGAGGTCTGCTTTGCATACTTCGGGTCCCCGTGCCCGGAGGGCGGTACTTCACAACCTGAACTTCCAATTCAATAAAAACTGTGTCCATCCGTGTCTATCTGTGGTTCTCCCTTTCTTCTCCATTCGCAGTTAAAATAATTCGAAAAAAACATTGCATCCCCTCGAAAATCATCCAAAATGCCCTGTGGAATTTTTGTATAAGTGGTGAAAGCCCCCATAAACTCGAAACGCCCGAAATAGGAACGAATTGTAACGTGACTGATCTGCTGACAACGTGGGATGCACAAGTGGGCAAATTTGAATACAGGCTCTTTGGGGAAGTTTTCTGCTCGGT
>DBPU01000114.1 GCA_002305615.1 Verrucomicrobia bacterium UBA1412
TTCTACAAGGAGCGCGACGTCGTCACCGAAGAGCGCCTGATGCGCGTGGAGAGCAGCCCGCTCTCTTTTGCCCTGGAGGAATTCCTTTCCACGGCGTTCAAGGCCCATCCCTATGGCGAGCCGGTCATCGGCCACATGAGCGATCTGCGCTCCATGACGCCTGAGAAGGTCATGAATTTCTTCCGCACCCAGTATGTTCCGGCCAGCATGACCTCCGTCATCGTGGGCGATATCACCCTGGAGCGTGCCCAGGAGCTGGCGAAGACCTACTTTGAACGCATCCCCGCAGCACCCAAGCCGCCGCGGACCGAATCGGTGGAGCCTCCCCAGAATGTGGATAAGAAGCTCACCTTCCACCTTCAATCCCAGCCCGTTTACCTGGTCGCTTACCATAAACCGGCCAAGATGCACCCCGATGGCGCCGTATATGATGCCATCAGCAGCATCCTGAGCGAGGGCCGCTCCTGCCGTCTCTACAGGAGCCTGGTGCGCGACCGCCAGATTGCCCTCACGGCAGCCGGCTTCAGCGGTTACCCGGGCGAAAAATACCCCAATCTTTTCCTCTTCTATGCCATGCCGGCTCCGGGCCATACCAATGAAGAACTGGCCAAGGCCCTTCAGGAAGAGATCGATAAGCTCATCAATGAACCCGTTTCGGAAGCCGAGCTCAGCGGTGTCAAAAACCGTGCCGAGGCCTCGCTCCTGCGCGCGCTGGAAAGCAATCAAGGCTGGGCCTCCGCCCTGGGCCAATATCAGGGCATGACCGGCGACTGGCGCAATCTCTTCAAAGAACTTGGGCGCATCCGTGCCGTTACCGCTGAAGATATCCAGCGTGTCGCCGCCCAGACCTTTAAAACTACGAATCGGACAGAGGGTTACGTCGAAACCCTGCCCGCCGGAAAGGAGTAATCATGAATAAGACTTTGAAAAAACTGCTCGTATCCGCCCTTGCGTTCTCCCTTTGCATTTGCGCCGGAAGCGCTTTGGCCCAAGCCCAGAATAAGCCGGCCGCACACTTCAGCCAGCTTCAACTGCCTCCGCTCAACTCCATCGAAATTAAAAAGCCCGAGCGCACCGTGCTTGAGAACGGCCTCACCCTCTACCTCATGGAAAACCATGAACTGCCGCTCATTGATGCCCAGCTCCTGGTCTATACCGGTTCCCGCTGGGAGCCGATCTCCAAGGCAGGTCTGGCCTCCATCGTGGGCGAAGTGATTCGCTCCGGCGGCAGCGAGCGCTTTCCCGGCGATGCTCTGGATGACGAGCTCGATAAGTGCGCGACCTCCATCGAAGTGGGGATCGGCCAGAATCAGGGCAGCGCCTCCATCAGCTCTCTGGCGGAAAACTTCCCGCGCGCTCTGGAAATCCTCTCGGACCTCATCCGCCAACCGGTTTTCCCGCAGGAAAAGATCGACCTCTGCAAAAAAGAGATGTCCGGCTCCATCCTGCGGCGCAATGACGATGCCTCCTCCATCTGTTCGCGTGAATTCAGCCGCCTCCTGAAAGGCAAGGATTCCCCCTATGGCCATCAGGAAGAGCTCGCTACGCTGGACGCAATCAGCCGCGAGGACCTCGTCCGTTTCCATGCAGAGTATTTCCAGCCTCAGAATATGATTCTGGGAGTCTGGGGCGATTTCAAGAGCGCGGAGATGAAGGCACTCGTCGAAAAACAGCTCGGCACCCTGCCCAAGGGGGAGGCACCCCGGCCCGCCATTCCCGCCATTGATGAGGAAGCCGCCGCCACCTCGGGCGTTTTCCTGATCGAAAAAACCGATGTGGAGCAATCCTTTATCCGGCTGGGTCACTCGGGCGGCAAACAATCCGACCCCGATTATTACGCTCTGGTCATTATGGACAATATTCTGGGCGGTGGGTTTTCTTCGCGCCTCTTCTGCAACGTCCGCTCCGATAAGGGCCTGGCCTATTCCGTGGGAAGCTCCTGGGGAGCCGGCATGGATATACCGGGCATCTTCCTGGCTTCGGGAAGCACCCAGCTCGCCACCACGGTTCAATTCATCAACGCCGTGAAGGTGGAGATCGAGCGCATCTGCCGCGAGGAGGTTACCCTTGAAGAACTCGACCGCGCCAAAAAAACTTACCTGAACGGTTTCGTCTTCAGCTTCGACTCTACCGGCAAAATCGTCAGCCGCCTGATGGCCTATGACTACTATGGCTACCCTGCCGATACGCTGGAGCATTTCCAGGAAAAGATCGCCCAGGTCACTCAGGCCGATGTTCTGGCCGCGGCCAGGAAACATCTCAAGCCCGATCACCTGGCAATTATGGTCGTGGGAAACCCGGAAAAATTTGATCAACCGCTCTCGGTTCTGGGCCAGGTCAAAACCCTGGATATCACCATCCCCGGTGCGGAATAACGGAATAAAAGTGGGAAAACCCGGCCGTAACATAAGCGCTCTCTTCTGCATCCTCTTCGCCCTCTTCTTGAGCGGGTGGATGAGCGAGAACGCTTTTGCCCAATTCGTTGCGGAGACGCCGGCCAAAGTGACCCTCCGGAGCCGTCTGGAAGGCCAGTTCCTCGTCAAAGGGGTGCCTTTTCCGCCCAGTATTGCCCCGACACGGCAAGGCTCTCTGCAAGCATTGGAAACCAAAACCAGCGCCGATTGGCCTGAATCGGTCCGCATGGATCCCTCCACGGCCATTGTCGCTTGCGAGCGGATTAAGCAGATTTTCCTCCAGGAGCTCGGCCTCACCGATCAATGGAAAGGCCTTATTGAGATCGAAATCGATTTCTACCCGCGTGGCGTCCAGCGCCCCATCACCCTCTCTCACCGGCTGATGAATGACGGTCTCCATACCCAGATGAAGGTTGCCGATGAGGTCATCCCTCACCGCTTCGTCCAGGCGCTCACGCAAGTGCTCCTTCTGGAAATGGCCAACCGCAGCGTCAACCAGAAGCAGATGACCGATGTCCCGCTCTGGATGATTGAAGGGATGACCCAGCTCATCATGAAACGCAGCGGCCCGGCACTCTTTCCGACTCCCGGCCAACCCAAAACTTTCTCGGTCATCGCCGCCAGCCCGGTCAAGGAGGCCAAAGCACGCTTGAGAACCCTCGTTGAACCGCCTGATTTCGATTACCTCGCCAATCCCGGCCCCGAAACGATGACCGGCGTCAACTGGATGATCTTTCAGGATGCCAGTCTGGTGCTGACCTGCGAGCTCCTCAATCAGCCCAATGGCCGCGCCAATTACTACCAGACACTGGTCTCCTTTAAGAAATTCCTCAACTGGCAGCTCGCCTTCCTGCAAGCCTGGTCAAGCCAGTTCGAGACTCTCATTGATGTGGAAAAATGGTGGGCTCTGGTCATGGTTTCGAGCCAGAAGGAAACCGGCCTCAATGCCTGGTCCCTCACTCAAAGTCTGGAAAAACTCGACCAGATTCTCGCCGAAGCCTCCGTCACGACGATCTATCAGATCAATCAGCCCAAGAAACCCTCCACGGTACACCTGCAGCAGATCGCCGAAAACTGGACCCCGAACGTCCAGACCTATTTCTTTGAACGGGTTGCGGCACAGCTCAAGGCTTTTGAATTGGTCGCCGAGCCCCGGGTTTCGGACCTGGCCAAACGCTACCGCATCACTATTCTGGACTATATCCGCCAGCCGCGCCTCTACGTTTTCTTTGGGAAAGATGCCCCCTCGCGAACCGACCTGAAACTCCTCAAAAAGCGGTTCAATTACCTGGATAAAGAACGGAATGGCCTCTGGCAAGCCGCCTCGAAAACCCCTTCAGAAAAACCTTTCTACGAAAAATAGCCGCCCGGCTCTTTAGAGAGATTCCAGAACCGAGGAAGGCAGCTGGGTAATATCAAGTAACGTGAGAAAATCAATCGTCTTGAAGGTGCGGTCTATGGCCGGAGGACCGCAGATTTTGGCCCCGACTGAGAGATAGGCCCCCAGAAGTTTGGGAATCCGAACCGGCTTTTCGGGAAGCCGTTCCAGAGAACAGGCGCAGTAATTCAGCGGCAGAACACGGAACTCCTCCGGCGTCAGATGCTTGCGAAGCACCTCGTACGCTCCGGCTCCCACGCTCTCATCCTGCGATGTCAGCGAACTGCAGCCGACCAGGTACCGCCCGCCGCAATTCTTCGTGTAAACGTCGATCGCACGCCAGAGACAACCCAGGGCGCGCAGATTCCGGTGATCCTGGTGAATGCAGGCGCGGCCCAGCTCAATAATTTCCGAGCGATGGGGTTCTAATGAAGAAAAATCGAATTCCTGGGCGCTGTAATATCCAAGGCACTCCCGGGCGCGAATCCCCGACTGAAGGCGGTAGGTTCCCACCACCTCGCCGCTGGCCTCTTCCAGCACCAGGAGATGATCGCAAATTTCGTCAAATTTATCGGCATCCAAGCCCGTCTGGTGCGATTCGGGCAGACCCTCTTTGAGCTCCAAATTAAAAACCTCAAAGCGAAGCCGCTGTGCCGCCTTAATCTCCTCCGGCCCCTCCGCCAAACGGCAGAGGTAGGAAGTCTTCCCCCGGGTAGAGGAAAATATACGGCCCCCTACACGGGCATCGCCCACTCGCGAATTCATGTTATCTTGGTCACTGGACACAATATCGGCACTCTTAAATGGCACCGCTGCGGAAATCCTACAACATTTCCTCCCGGATTCAAGTGCCATGTTTCAACACCAAAACGAATCGAATCGGCGAATAAACGCCCCAAACCGGATCGAGCCGACGAAACACGTGCGGAGATACCCCCCGGGCCCATGCCCCCCGGAATCGGCTGCATTCATGTAAATAAACTTGCATATTTATCTCTCCTTCTTCATATTCCTAGGTAACTTTTATTTAGACGATCTTGTTTCGTGTAAAACCGAAAAGCCGTTATGAAAAGAAAATTTTTCCTGAACTCCGGGGGCGCTCTTCTGAGCGGTATTGCCTTAGCTTTCCTGCTCGGCGCAACCCAATCACAAGCCGCCGTGGGCGACGTCTTCACAGACAACAATTTCAAATACACCGTTCTGAGCGAAGAAGGAGCGGCCGGCACCGTCTCGGTGGGGCAACGAACAGACGTCACCCTCCCGGGAGTGTTGATAATTCCCGGTTCGGTCTACCACAGCTCGGTGACCTATGCCGTGACCGAAATTGCTGAGGGAGCGTTCTATAGTTGCACCGGATTGGGAAGTGTCACGATTCCCGTGGGCGTCACCATTCTTGGAGATGGGGCGTTCAGTGACTGCTCCGGCATGACGAGCGTCACGATTCCCGAGGGCGTGACCCGTTTCGGAGAAGGGGTGTTTGCTAATTGCTACAATCTCGCGAGCATCACCATTCCCGACAGTGTGACCGAGATGGGGGATGATCCGTTCTATGACTGCCGCAATCTGACGGAGATCGTGGTTGGAAATAATAATCCCATTTACAGCAGTCTGGACGGGGTACTCTTCAACAAAGACCGGACAACGCTGCTTCAATGCCCCGGAGGAAAAGGCGGCGAATATACGGTCCCGAACGGCGTAACCGACATCGCAAACTATGCGTTCGAAGAATGCGGCTGGCTGACGAAAGTGGTCATTCCCGATAGCGTCACAAGTCTCGGAGTGGATGTGTTCTACGGGTGCTTCATCCTGGAGGAGATCGTGGTCGGAAATAATAATCCCATTTACAGCAGTCTGGACGGGGTGCTCTTCACTAAAGATCGGACAACGCTGATCCTATGTCCCGAGGGTAAAAATGGCGACTATACGGTCCCGAACAGCGTCACCACTATTTGGGCTTATGCATTCAGCAATTGCGAGTATCTGACGAGTGTGGTGATAGGCGACAGCGTCACCGAGATCGGGAATAATGCGTTCTATTTTTGCAGCGGTCTGACGAGCGTCGTGATCGGCAATGGCGTCACCATAATTGGAAATAATGCGTTCTCCAACTGCACCAGTCTGATGAATCTGACAATCGGCAATAGCGTTACCAATATTGGAAATTATGCGTTCACGATTTGCTACAGTCTGAAGAGTGTCACGATTCCCAACGGCGTGATCAGCATCGGAGATTATGCCTTCTCTCTTTGCTACGATCTGGAAAAGGTCACGATTCCCGATAGCGTCACCAGTATTGGAAAGGAGGCGTTCAGGTATTGCAGTAATCTGACCGACATCTCGATTCCCGACAACTTAACCAATATCGGAATTGATGCCTTCTACGAGTGCAATCAACTGCCTCTGATCCTGTTCAGCATCGGCGGCAAAACACTGGTTCGCTACTCCGAAGCAAATATGGCTACCGAGTATTCAGTCCCCACGAGCGTGAGTTACATTGCAGACGCGGCGTTCGCTTATAACGAATATCTGGAAAATGTGACCATTCCCGAGAACGTCACCTACGTCGGTAGATATGCGTTCTTGTATTGCAGCGGCCTGAGCGACATCTCGATTCCCGACAGCTCAACCGATTTCGGAATTGATGCCTTCTACGGGTGCGATCAATTGCCTTCCATCCTCTTCAGCGTGGGCGGAAAAACGCTGGTTCGCTACTCCGAGACAAATACGGCTACCGAGTATTCTATCCCCGCGGGCGTGACATTCATTGCAGACGTGGCGTTTGCTTACTGCGAAAATCTGGTAAGTGTGACGATTCCCGACAACGTCACCGGCTTCGGAGATTATGCGTTCTGGGAATGCTCCGGTCTGACGAATATCTCGCTTCCCGACACCATGACCCGTTTTGGAATTGATGCCTTCTACGGATGCGATCAATTGCCACCCGTTCTCTTCAGCGTGGGCGGCAAGATACTGTTTGTATATTCCTATTTAAACACGGAGCCCGATTATTCTATCCCCGAGGGCGTTGTAACCATTGCGGATGGGGCGTTCTCTTTTTGCGATTATCTCGTGAATCTCACGCTTCCCGAGAGCCTCAGCCGCATCGAAAATTATGCCTTCTGGTACTGCCCCGGTATGGCGGAAATCACATTCCCCGAAAGCGTAACCAGCCTTGGAAGTTGGGCGTTCTACGGTTGCAGCAGCCTGACAAACGCTTATTTCAAGGGCGATGCTCCGGAGCTTGGAGAAGAGGTCTTTGACAGCGACCCTATTCTTTATTATAGCGCGGGAACCTCCGGCTGGACGACGCCCACATGGAACGGATACCGCACGGCGATCTGGGGCCCCGTGGAACCGCCGACATTGAGCAGCGAAGTGAAAGAGGGCAAGCTCATCCTGACCTATAGCGGCGGCAAACTGGAAGCGAGCGGCGACCTCATTCTCTGGAGCCCGGTTGAGGGCGCCTTGGAGGGTAAATACGAAGTGGACCTCCCCAAGACCGGGAAATTGTTCTACCGCATAGCCCAATAGATTCTCAATCAACCGGGATGCAAATCGAGTAGGGGCTAGATTCTCTGGCTCCTACTCGATTCGTTATGTTCCGCATACTCTCAGATTTGCTGCACCCCGGAAAGGGTGCAGATAAAGTTGGTTTTTTCGGCGATTTTTTCCGTTTTTCGGGGATAACTTAACAATTTTTTGGACCGGTTTCGGCAAGGGGCAAAAACCGGGCAAAAAAGGGGGCAAAAAAGGGGGTATTTTCTGACTGACCGTCCATTCAATTTCAGCCCCAAAATTCAAAGGAAAAAGCACCCTTAAAAATAACCTTACCCAAGGTAAGGAAATAAATCTTTTTTTCTGCCCTTTTTTCCGTTTATAAGCTTGTAATAAAAGGCGTTTTTGATAGAATGAGACGTCTTTTGAATTGAGATGGACAAGGACTTAGATTTCACACAAAACAGTCAGTCACCACCCCCCGAATTCAGTACCGCCGGAGGCGAAAAATACGACGCTTCCAAGATTGATAAATTGGAGGGGTTGGAGGCTGTTCGCAAGCGCCCCGGAATGTACATTGGCGACCCGGATGAAAACGGGCTTCACCACTGCGTTTTCGAGGTGCTCGATAACTCCATTGACGAACACCTTGCCGGTTATTGCAAACAGATATCGGTTGTGATCCATGTGGATGGCTCGATCTCCATCAAAGATGATGGACGCGGCATCCCGGTGGATATACATCCCAAGTTTAATATCCCCGCCGTAGAGCTGGTTCTCACCAACCTGCATGCGGGAGGTAAGTTCGGTCAGGGCGCCTATAAATACTCGGGCGGTCTGCACGGCGTCGGTGCCAAGTGCGTCAACGCCCTCTCCGAATGGTTCAAGGTAGAGGTTTACCGGGATGGCCAGGTCTATTACATGGCCTTTGCCCTGGGCAAAACCACTCAGAAACTCCAGGTGATCGGTAAATCCAAAACCACGGGTACCTGCATCACCTTCAAACCGGACCCGACGATTTTCACGATCACGACCGAATTCCAGTTTGACAACCTGGCCCGGCGTCTCCGCGAACTGGCTTTCCTCAACCCAGGCGTCGAAATTACGCTCAAAGACGAGCGTCAGGAGAATAAGCAGGAGAAATTCGTCTACAAAAAGGGCATTGAGGAATTCGTGCGCCAGCTGGGCAAGGGCAAAAATACGCTCACGCCCAACCCCATCGTTCTGGCTGCCCAAAAAGATGAAGTCTTCGTGGATTGCGTCATTCAATACAATGACAGCTACAACGACCACATTCTCTGCTTTGCCAACTCTATTCCGAACCCCGATGGCGGCACACACCTGACCGGCTTCCGGACCGCCCTCACCCGCGCGATTAATCAATACGGCAAGAGCAACGAGCTCTTTAAGAAAGATAAGGATACCACGCTCACCGGCGACGACGTGCGCGAGGGTATCGTCTGCGTGCTCAGCGTCAAGCTTCCCAATCCGCGTTTCGAATCCCAGACCAAGGTCAAACTGGTCAATACGGAAATCGATGGCGTCGTCTCTTCCATCGTTTACGAAGGATTGATGGAGTATTTCGACCGCTCTCCGCAGATTGCCAAGATGGTTATTGAGAAGGCCCTGACGGCTGCCCGTGCCCGTGAAGCGGCCCGCAAAGCCCGTGAAGCCGTTCGCAAAACGGCGCTCACCGGCGGAGGCCTGCCTGGCAAACTGGCAGACTGCTCGGACCGCGATCCCGCCAATACGGAGCTCTATATCGTCGAGGGCGACTCTGCAGGTGGTTCCGCCAAGCAGGGCCGCGACCGCCGTTATCAGGCTATTTTGCCGATTCGCGGTAAATTCCTGAACGTCGAGAAGGCCCGTCTGGATAAAGTCCTTCAAAATGCGGAAATCCGCACGATGATCACCGCCGTGGGAACCGGTATCGGCTCAGGCGAAACCGAAGGCGCCTTTAACCTGGAGCGGCTCCGCTACCACAAAATCGTCATCATGACCGATGCCGATGTGGATGGCTCTCATATCCGCACCCTGCTTCTGACCTTTTTCTTCCGGCAGATGCCTGAGTTGGTCAGGCGCGGCCATATCTATATCGCCCAGCCGCCGCTTTACCAGATCCTCCGCAAAAAGCGTATCGAATACGTGGAGGATGACGCCCAGCTCAATAAAATCCTGATTCAACTGGGTGCCGAAGAGGTCACCCTCAAGAATCTCTCCGATGAGCGCGTCTTCAACGATAAGCAGCTTGATGAAATCCTGGAGCTTCTTACCACTTTGGATAAATACGCCAATGCGCTGCGCAGGCACGGCGGCGACTTCAGCGATTACGTGGAAAAAATCAATCCCAAGACTCAGGAGCTTCCCAAGCATTTCGTGAAAGTGCGCGACGGCAATGATGAATTCGTCCACTACTTCCACACGGAAGACGAACTCTTTGAATTCTCGGAGCAGAACCCCGATCTGGGCCTCGACGAAAATGATGAAGAGGAAAACGGCAACGGCGAAAACACCGAAGCCAATGGTAACGGTAACGGNNAATGGAAATGGCAAGAACGGTAAGGGTAAGAACATGAGAACCCGCCGAGCCACCCATATCGAACTCCATGAGCACTCCGCCGTTTCTGACCTCCTCAAGAAATTGGCCCGCAAGGGGCTCTCCATTGAGCACTACTCGGCCCAGGATAAACCGCTCTTTGAGCTCTCCGAAGGCGAGGGCATTAAGGCGACCACCCGCAAGCTCTTCTCAATCCCCGAGATTCTCGAAGGGGTTAAAGAAGTCGGCCGGCGCGGCATTCAGATCAAGCGCTTCAAAGGCTTGGGTGAAATGAACGCCAAGGAGCTTTTCGAAACCACCATGAACCCGGCCAACCGGAAGTTCCTGCGTGTGGAAGTGAGCGACGCGGTGGAAGCCGAAGAGATGTTCACCAAGCTGATGGGCGAAGAGGTCGAACCCCGACGCCAGTTCATTCAGGACAACGCCTTAAACGTCCGAAACCTGGATATTTAACAATTGATTTGGACAGACAGATAGATAGATAAACATGTCAGACGATAGCACTCCAAAACCCGAGAACATGCCCCTCATGGGCGGAGGTTCCGTTTTTTCAGCGGGAGAGAAGATTGCAAAAATAAACGTGGCCGACGAAATGAAAAGCTCATTTCTGGATTACTCCATGTCGGTCATCATCTCGCGAGCCCTGCCCGATGTCCGGGACGGCTTGAAGCCCTCTCAGCGGCGTATTCTCTACGCCATGCACGAGCTCAATCTCTATCCGGGCCATAAGCATTTCAAATGCGCAAAAATCTGCGGCGATACCAGCGGTAACTATCACCCTCACGGTGAGCAGGTGATCTACCCTACCCTGGTCCACATGGCCCAGCCCTGGTCCATGCGCGAGACCCTGATCGACGGACAGGGTAACTTCGGCTCCATGGAAGGCGACCCTCCGGCCGCCATGCGTTACACTGAGGCTCGCCTCACCCACATGGGCGGCATCCTCATGAACGACATGGATAAGGATACGGTCGATTTCGTTCCCAACTATGATGAGCGTTTGACCGAACCGGTCGTTTTCCCCTCCGCGTGTCCGAACCTGATCGTCAATGGCGGCACCGGCATCGCCGTCGGTATGGCCACCAACCTGGCTCCCCACAACTTGGGCGAGACCGTTGAAGCCATCTGCGCTCTCATTGATAACCCGGACCTGCAACCTCTGGACCTGCTCAAATACATCAAGGGTCCCGATTTCCCCACCGGTTGTACCATCTGCGGTTCCGAAGGAATCAAAAACTACTTCCAGACCGGACGCGGCTCGGTCAAAATCCGCGCCAAAGTCGGTGTCGAGCAGCTCAAGGGCAACCGGGAGCAGATCATCATTTCCGAAATCCCCTTCGGGGTCAATCGGGCCGTACTGGTGGAGCGCATTGCCGATCTGGTCAATGAGAAGACCATTACCGACATCACGGCCATCCGCGATGAATCTGACGAAAATACGCGCGTGGTAGTCGAGCTCAAGCGCGACGCCATCCCCAAGGTCGTCATCAACAACCTTTACAAGTTCACTCAGCTGGAAACCTCTTTCAGCGTCAATGCGCTGGCCATTGATCACGGGCGCCCCAAGATTCTCAACATGAAAGAGATGATGGAGTGCTTCATCGAGCACCGCCGCGAGGTCGTTATTCGCCGCACCCGTTATCTTTTGAGAAAGGCTGAGGAACGCGCCGAAATTCTGGAGGGCTACCTCATTGCGCTCGATAATCTCGATGAATTTATCCGGATTATCCGCCAGTCGGCCAACCGCGAAGAGGCTCGCATTAAACTGCTCGCTTTCGATTTCAGCCGCGCTGCCGTAGAGAAACTGGGCATCCTCATCCGTGACCCGGCCCGTCTCCGCAACGGCCGTTATTGCTTCAGTCTGGCCCAGGCCAATGCGATTCTGGACCTGCGTCTCTATCAGCTCACCGGGCTGGAACAGGATAAGGT
>DBPU01000027.1 GCA_002305615.1 Verrucomicrobia bacterium UBA1412
GTTCTGGCGGGTAAGCCCGCAGCCCTCAGCGGCATCACGATCGGCATGAGCGGTACGGGCCTGGCACAGGATCACCTGGTGACGCTCATCAGCCTCCTGACCATGGACGTGATGAACGCGCCCCGGCTGACGATTCCCAACGCTATGGGGATGCACAATAAGGAAGGCAAGTTCAATCTCGGTGCGAGCCGTTCCTACCTGGAGAAACAGGCAGACGCTTTCCTGGCGTTCATCCGCTCCCGCCGCAAATAAGGGAAGCGAACGCCCGCCTACGGCCCAGAATGAGCCGCTCTCATTTCATGGAGAGTTTTACCCTCAGTCAACTATTAGGAAATACCTAATAGTTCAAACTGAAGGTTCTCGCCAGGTTAAGCGGTTATTAGATCACTATAACCCGGAGCGCTCTTCCGGGTGTTTTTCATTTATTCTTGACTCATTCCTTCTTTTACACCAAACTTTTTTGGACATTGGGTATACCATTTTACATTTCACATCGAACGCCTTTTAAGAAACTTAAACGGAAAAGATATTTGTGGCACTAAATAACGGAAACAACACGGCGAGCCTGGGCTTTGAGGAGCAAATCTGGTCCGCAGCCGACATTTTGCGCGGGAACATGGATGCGGCTGAGTATAAGCACGTTGTCCTGGGCCTGATCTTCCTGAAATACATCTCCGATAAATTCGAAGAACGGTATCAGGAACTCCTCGCCGCGGATGACGACGTGGAGGATAAGGACGCTTATCTCGAAGTAAATGTCTTTTACGTTCCCAAGGTTGCGCGCTGGAAGGTCATTTCCGAATGGGCGCACAAAACCGGACCTATCACCGATGAAAACGGCCGGGAAGAGTTTTTCAATATCGGCGGCATCATTGACCGGGCTATGCGGGCCATCGAAAAAGAAAACAGGAGCCTCAAAGATATCCTGCCCAAAAACTATGGCCGGAACGAATTGGATAAAAGAAGACTGGGAGAGGTCGTCGACCTCTTCACCAATATCCGAATGATCGAGCACGGCACCGAGAAGGATATCCTGGGCCGAACCTATGAATACTGCCTCGCGAAATTCGCCGAGCAGGAAGGAAGACGCGCCGGTGAATTCTACACTCCCTCATGCGTTGTCCGGACCCTCGTCGAAGTCTTAAAACCCTTCAAAGGCAGAGTGTACGATCCCTGCTGCGGCTCGGGCGGTATGTTTGTGCAGTCGGCAGACTTCGTAAACCACCATGCTGGCAACATCAAGGATTTATCGATCTACGGCCAGGAAACCAACCCGACCACCCGCAAAATGGCCCTGATGAATCTCGCCATTCGCGGCATCGAAGCGGACCTCGGCCCTTACAATTCCGATACGTTCCACAATGATCTGCACCCGACCTTGAAAGCCGATTTCATCCTCGCCAATCCGCCCTTCAACCTTTCAGACTGGAATAACGGCTCTCTAAACGATGACCTGCGCTGGAAGTATGGGTTGCCGCCCTCGGGCAATGCTAACTTTGCCTGGATGCAGCATATGATTCATCACCTGGCCCCGTACGGTAAAATCGGTATGGTGCTCGCTAATGGCTCCCTCTCTTCCCAGAGCTCAGGCGAAGGCGATATCCGGAGCGCCATCGTGAAGGATGACCTCGTGGAGGGCATCATCGCCATGCCCACTCAGCTCTTCTACACCACGCAGATTCCCGTTTCGCTCTGGTTCCTCAACCGCAATAAGAAGCAGAAAGGCAAGACGCTCTTTATCGATGCACGCAAGATGGGGACAATGGTCAACCGCCGTCTGCGCGAGTTTACCCCGGAGGATATCGCCAAAATCGCCGCGACTTTCGAAAACTTCGATAACGGGACTCTGGAGAACGAGAAGGGTTACTGCGCTGCCGTCACCACTGAAGAGATCGCCCGGCATGATTTCATCCTCACCCCGGGGCGCTATGTCGGTATTGAAGAACAGGAGGAAGACGACGAACCTTTCGAGGAGAAAATGACGCGCCTGACAGGCGAACTCTCCCAAATGTTCAAACGTTCCCAAGAACTTGAGAACGAAATTCGCAAAAGACTGGGGACGCTTGGCTACGACATCTGACACTGAAAACAAGACTTATTATGCACTCTGATTTTAGATGGGAACAACGATTCCAGAATTTTCAAAAGTCACTGGTTGACTTTCGCAGCGCTCTGGATAAAACCGAGTACACGATTCTTGAACAGGCGGGGCTGATTCAGCTCTTCGAGGTCAGTTTTGAACTTGCCTGGAAAACACTCAAGGATTTGCTCTTTTATGAGGGTTTTGGAGTTAATTCACCCCGAGAAACCATTAAACAGGCCTTTGCCAGCGACATTTTGAGCAACCCCGAAATCTGGCTCGAGGCCTTGGAGGGACGCAATCGCTTCTCCCATACCTACGATAAAAAACTGGCAGAGGATTCCATCCGCTCTATCAGAACACGATATGCGCCCCTGCTTTTTGAACTGGAAAACACACTGAAAAACCGTCTCAATGGGTAATGGACTGACAACTGAAGAACAGAAAACGATTGCTGCTGTGTTCGCACAGGTGCCAGCCATTGAACGGGCCGTTCTCTTTGGTTCGCGGGCAATGGGATTGGCGCGGAGTAATAGCGATGTGGATATTGCACTCTATGGAAAAAAGCTCAGCCTTTCCGACATTCTGCATGCCGCCAGTCTTTTGGAAGATACCCCGCTTCCTTATCAATTCGATCTTATCTCCCATGCCTCTATCACCAGTCCGGATCTTCTCGAACACATCCGTCAATACGGAAAAGAAATGTATCGGAAGGAAAGTAATTCGCAGGAAAAATGTTCTTCAGAAAGATATATCGCGGGCAATTTTCAGGAGTATGAACCAGGATGTGTCTGCACCCAATTAAGTAGTGGAAAAGGCATTTCGTCCAAAGGTGTAATCTCAGATGGAGAGTTTCCTGTACATGGAGGCAGTGGTAAGTTTGATTATCAACCGCTTTCCAATTATGTGGATGTTAAGGGTGGTAAGCGACTTCCAAAGGGGAAGAATCTGACCGCCACGCCGACAGCGCACCCGTATATTAGGGTCAGAGATTTGGGTGCAGACAAAGTGCTTGAATTAACCTCCAGCCATGAGTACGTAGATGACGAGACCCATGCAACAATCGCACGGTATACAGTTAATGCAGGTGACGTGATTATTTCAATAGTTGGAACAATTGGACTAGTTGCCATAATAGGAAAGTCGCTTGACGGTGCTAATCTTACTGAAAACTGTGCGAAAATGGTCAATATCCATGGATTGGATAGAGATTTTTTATACTATTATCTGCTATCTGACGATGGACAGAACGCTATAAGAGCAGCCACGGTTGGTGCCGTTCAAGCAAAGCTGCCTTTGAAGAATATACAAGCATTGCCGATACCCACTTTATCGCTTTCAGAGCAACGAACTATCGCTGCCACGCTCTCCTCACTTGATGACAAAATCGAGAATAACAGAAAGATCAATCAATGTTTAGAGCAGATGGCACAGGCCATGTTTGATCGATTAATAATTGAGGAATCCATAGACGAACCTTTAGGAGTGCTGGCAGACATTGCTGAAATCAATCCTCCGCGAATGTTGAAACGAGGGCAAAATGCGGCTTATGTTGAAATGGCCAATTTACCTACCCAAGGGGCATTTCCCAATAACTGGGAAATAAAATCATTTACTGGGGGGATGAAATTTAAAAACGGTGATACCATTTTTGCTCGGATATCACCCTGTCTTCAAAACGGTAAAACGGCATATATCAACTTTCTCAATGAAGGAGAAGTTGCATTCGGTTCTACGGAGTACATAGTAATTTCTTCTAAAAAAGATTATTGCAATGAGATGTTTTACTTTTTGGCACGTTATCCAGATTTTGTTAATTATGCTGTGGGGAACATGAACGGCAGTAGTGGTCGACAACGAGTTTCTGGAAATACTCTTGAAAACTACGAGTTACATATTCCCACAAAAGAAAACGTCAGAAAGTTTGCTATGTTTGCCACACCAGTTATGAACATCATACTACAAAATTCCCTGGAAAACCGAAACCTCGCTGCCCTGCGAGATGCCCTCTTACCCCGTTTAATGTCAGGAGAGCTATCGGTTGGGGATGTTGAGGCATCCTGAAGATTTGGCGCCCAGGGGGTATCACGATAAAAAGAGAGAAAGCTTATGTCTTATGTAGAAACGGATTACGAAGGAGCGCTCATAGAGCTCTTCCGCGACACCTTAGGCTACAGGTATGTCTACGGTCCCGATGTGACGCGGGATTACAGCGATCCGCTCTATAAAGAGGAGCTGGAGGCTGGCTTGGCGCGGGTGAACCCGAGCCTGCCGCAGGCGGCCTTGGACGAGGCGCTTATCAAGTTGAGGAATTTGGAGGCAGGCTTGCCCGTGAAGAAGAACGAGCAGTTCATGGAATACCTCCAGAACGGCATCTCGGTAAATTATTTTGATAGGCAGGAACGTTCGGAGAATGATTCAGGGCAGCGCGCGGCGCTGGTCTCGCTGGTGGATTACAAGAACGTAGAGAGGAACAGCTTCGTTATCGGAAATCAGTGGACGGTTTTTGAGAATAGCGAGAAACGTCCGGATATGGTCGTGTTCCTGAATGGTCTGCCGGTGGTCGTGATTGAGTTGAAATCCCCCTCCCGAGAGGAAACCGACGCTTCCGAGGGATATTCGCAGTTGCGGAATTACATGCACCAGATTCCGTCGTTATTTTTCTACAATGCTTTCCTCGCTATCAGTGACCAGGCTATCTCCAAAGCGGGTACGATTACGGCAGGTGAAGACCGCTTCATGGAGTGGAAGACGAAGGACGGCAGCTATGAAAACACGCAATATGCCCAGTTTGATACCTTCTTTGAGGGGATATTTGCCAAGGCCCGGCTGCTGGATATCATCAGGAACTTCATCTGCTTTTCCGGGGAGAAGAAAATTCTGGGTGCATATCACCAGTATTTTGCGGTAAAAAAGGCGATTGAATCGACCGTCATGGCGACCGACAGGGATGGCAGAGGAGGAGTGTTCGGCCGAGGAAGTTCTGCCCGAGTACATCAACCGCTACCCGGCCGCCGAATCCTGCGTGGTGTTGGACCCGCCCCGGCGTGGTTGCCACCCGAGCATTCTCACCCTTTTGCGCGAAATACGGCCCCGGCAGATTCTCTACGTCTCCTGCCACCCGGCGACTCTGGCCCGCGACCTGAAGAACCTCTGTGCCGAGGGGCTCTATGAACTGCGCCAGATCCAGCCGATGGATATGTTCTCCCAGACACAGCATGTGGAGTGCGCCGCCGATTTACGTCTGAAATCCTGAAACTGAAATCGAATACGAAGGATCTCTATGGACAAACTGAAAATTGTTGCGATTGTCGGTTCTCTGCGCAGAGAATCCTATAACCGCCAGTTAGCGCTGGCAGCCAAAGAAATGCTCGAGGGTAAGGCCGATTTCGAAATACTCGAATATCAGGATATTCCCTTCATGAATCAGGATATCGAGTTCCCCGCGCCTGATTCGATCAAACGCGTT
>DBPU01000117.1 GCA_002305615.1 Verrucomicrobia bacterium UBA1412
AGTTCTCACTCTGAGTGACTCTTCCGGCTTTATCTATGACAAAGAAGGCATCAATGCCGAGAAGCTCGCCTGGGTCATGGAGATCAAGAACGTACAACGCGGCCGCATCAGCGATTACCTCAAGAAGTACCCCACCGCCGAATTCCACGAAGGCAAACGCCCCTGGTCCGTTCCTGCCCAATGCGCTTTCCCGAGCGCCACGCAGAACGAAATTGACGCCGAGGATGCCAAAACGATGCTCAAGAACGGTTGTATCCTGGTGAGCGAAGGCGCCAACATGCCCTCCAACCTGGAAGCCATACAGCTCTTCCTGGAAGCGAAAATCCTCTTTGGACCTTCCAAGGCGGCCAATGCGGGCGGTGTAGCCACCTCCGGTCTCGAGATGAGCCAGAACAGCATGAGACTCTCCTGGACTGCTGAAGAGGTCAATGCCCGCCTGCACCACATCATGCAGATGATCCACTCCAACGCCTACAATAACTCCATTGAATACGGCCAGAAGGGCAACTACCTGATGGGTGCCAATATCGCCGGCTTCGTGAAGGTGGCCGATTCCATGATCGACCAGGGCGTGGTGTAAGCAAGTTTACAAATTCTATCGCCTGATAGAATATTTCCTAACATTCCGGGAGCGGTTCGCCGCTCCCTTTTTGTTTTCCCGATTCGCCTCTTTTTTCACCACTAATAAACACGAAGAGACACAAATGAGGAAGGAACACTGGAACCACAGATAGACACGGATAAACACAGATGTTTTAGATCGGGTTGTTCATGCGAAATAAGGCCCGCAAAACTCAGGTCAAAGCAGCAAAAACTTCAGCAAATGCCCCTCATCATTTCTGAAAATACTTTACGAATCTGTATTCAACCGTGGTTCTTTACCTGCCTGATTCGTGTTTTTTCGTGTCGATTCGTTCTTTAAAAGATACAAAGGAGATTTCTTTACTTTTACAGCCTGTTCAGATAGGCTTTGTCCCGCAAAGAGAGCAATATGAGCAATACAAGACAGAAACCTGTTTCTCCGAGACAGAACCGGAGAAAGTTTTTAAAAACTATTCTGGCGACCTCCCTGGCTCCATTGGTCGTCCCGGCATCGGTCCTGGGGCGCGGAGGCGCCATCTCGCCCAATAACCGGATCGTCTTTGGCGTGATCGGCTTCGGCAACCGCGCAAAAAGCATCATCCAGAGCTTCATGGCCTTCAAAGAGTTGCAGATGGTGGCGATTTCCGATTGCCGCAAAGCCAACCGCGACGATGGAATCAATATCGTCAATGCCTACTACAATAACCAGGATTGCGTCGGCATTCCCGATTTCCGCGATCTGCTGGCCCGCAAGGATATTGACGCCACCTTCATCGCGACGGGTATGCGCTGGCATGGCCTGGCTTCCATCTACGCCGCACGCGCCGGCAAGGATATCTATTGCGAAAAACCGATCGCTCTCTCCATGAATGAGGGCCGCCTGTTGATAGAAACCTGCAAGCGCTTCGGCACCATTTATCAAGCCGGAACCCAGCGCCGCGGGACCGGTTCCTACAAGTTCGCCCGCCAGATGGTTCTGGAAGGGAAAATCGGCGCCTTGAAAAAAATCGAGATGCAGCTCTGGACCGGCGACGGAGTCCGCCCGGAAAAACCGAGTCCGGTTCCCGAAGGATGGGATTGGGATATGTGGCTGGGGCAGGCACCTTGGAAACCTTTCACCTGGGGTCTGGCCGGCGGCGGCTGGCACTACTTCTGGGATACGGCCGAAGGAGCCATGACCGATATGGGCTGCCACTATACCGACCAGATGCAGTGGGTGCTGGGGACTGATCACGAGATGCCCGTAGAATACACCGGACAGGGCGTTTTCCCCGATCCCAAAGAATTTATCAGCGATACTCCCCTTACTGGAGAATGGCACTGCCGTTACGCCAACGGCGTCGAAGGAGTCATGTACCAGCGCCAGGGCTTCGAAAACCGTTACATCACCTATATCGGTGAAGAAGGATGGATCCGCGTCGATGACCAGACCGATATCGTGACCTCCGCGCCGGACTCCATTGCCCGGCTCCGCACTGCTGGAGGCGCAGGCTGGGACGATGCCAGCTCCCATATCCGCAATCTCCTGGATTGCATCCGCACCCGCAAGCAGCCCGATTGCAACCCGACGGTCGCCCGCCATGCGCTGGGGATTGCCCAGGCGTGGAACCTGGCTCTTCGTCTCAATAAGAAACTCTCCTGGAATAATACCACGCAGAGGTTTGACGACGAGACCGCTAACCAAATGATGTACCGCCAGCCCAGGGCACCCTGGGTCATCTAGCCCGCAATGACGAAGTTCACGCAGAAACAAAGATAGAATAAGAAGAACGATGAAAAATAGACTCCTTAAAAGAAACGTATTTTGTGCAGCCCTGCTGGCGGCGCTTCTCTCACTGCCGGCTCTCTCCCTCAATGCCCAGACGGTGCAGGCCGATACGGTGACCTCGATCTCGCTGCCCGTCCTGGAGATGGATGAGACCCTCAAAGCCCTGGCCTCTTACGACAGTACGACAGGCAAGGCGGTCTGGGCTCAATTGGAAAACCAGTTGGGCGATCCCCAGAACCATCCGGCCCTGGAAGAGACGCTCATCCGGGTCATCAACAGCCAATCCACTCCGGATGCCCGAAGCCGCGCCTGCAAGATGCTCGCCGTCGTCGGAACCGATAAATCGACCCCCGTTCTGGGCAATCTCCTGCGATACGGCCTCAAGCAGAATATCCATGATGTGGAAATCGCCTGTTTTGCGCTGGCGGCCTCCTCGGACCCGCAAGCCGGAGAAATCCTCCGCAAAGTTCTGGCTGAATCTCTGGAAGTAAAGAGCCAGGACCCCGCCGCCCGTGTGCAGATTATTAATGCGCTGGGAACTCTGCGGGACCGCGCCTCCGTACCGGCCCTGGCACAACTTGCCATTCTGGAAAACTCGGACCCGCAAACCGCTACGGCAGCGATTCTGGCCCTGGGGCGCATCAGCAATATCGAGGCGCTCAACGCCGTCAGCGAGGCGCTTGCCCGCAACGTCGAATCCCCGAGCCTCGGGGTTCTCAATGCCGGCTATGAAGCCATTATCAGCCAGGCCGACCTGCGGCGCTCGGATACGCTCCTCTTCAATACGACCGTGTACCAGCGCATCCGCAATTCCAAAGCGATGCCCGATTATATCCGATGCTCGGCGCTTCTGGGCGAGCTCAGAGCCGATTCAGAGGCGGCCATGCAGATCATCCTCTCGGTGCTGAGAAGCGATGACGCACTTCTGAAGCCAACCGCTATCGCCGCCATTGAAAATCTGCCTCTCAAATTTGATTCCCAGCCTTTCCTGGAACTTTTCACCGGGAACCTCCTGAGCGTGGACGATAAATCGCTCCTGATTCGCTCAATCGCCGCCCGGCCCGATACCTATGCCCAGAGAATAGTTGCTCTGGGGCTGGCAAATCCGGA
>DBPU01000022.1 GCA_002305615.1 Verrucomicrobia bacterium UBA1412
GAATGGAAACCAGTTGAATGCGTCGGCGGATGTGGATGGCGTGGCCGTCTATTCACCGGGGCCAGGAACGCTCTTGGAGGTCGGGACGCATACGCTATCGGTTACGTTTACGCCTGAGGATACTGCGAATTACGACGCGGCGAGCGCGCAGGTTGAGTTAGTCGTGAATGAGGAGAGCGAACCGCCGGCACTGAGCTTTGAAGTGAAGGAGGGCAAGCTCATCCTGACCTTTAGCGGTGGCAAACTCGAGGCCAGCAACGACCTCATTCATTGGAATCCAGTAGAGGGTGCCCTTGGGGGTACATACGAAGTGGAACTCCCCGCGACAGGCAAGACGTTCTACCGCGTAGCCCAATAAAGTCTCAATCAACACCCCACGACCCCAAGAGGGGTCGTAGGGTGTTGTATGCGGGTGGGTTGTACCTGGCCCTGGGGGCTTATACTCCGGTTTATGAGATGGGTATGCTCCGCATACCTCGGACTTGCTGCACCCCGAGAGGGGTACAGAAGGGAGGTTTACAAGTTTCGAGGGTGTGAGTTGGATAGAAAAAAGGTGATTTGGGGCGATTTTGAAGTTTTATGCTTGATCAGAAGGGGCATTTTGCATAGGCTGAGCTCGAAGTTTCGTTTAGATTTAAACTAACAGCTTAAAACTATGAGTAATAACAGTAACAAGTTGCCAGACTATCTGGCCAGTGCACAGCCGAACCCCAAATCGGGTCGGTCTGCGTGGAGTAAAAACATTGCCCCCGGATATGCGGGCATCATGTTGTGGTTTGTTTTCTGGTTGGGTCTGACCCAGAGCGGCAGTGGAGGAGCCGGCTCCGTGTTTGCCTATGGCTACATGCTGCCTATCCTTTCCCTGGCTCTGGCGGCTCTGATCTGTTTTATTTTCTACTATGCCGTGATGGGCATCATGGGTCAACGCACGGGGTTGCCTCTCTACATCGTGGGTACTTCGACATTCGGCGCCAAGGGCGGATTCTTCCTGCCCGGCCTCCTGATGGGTCTTCTGCAATTCGGCTGGTTGGCCGTCAACATCTACTTCTCCAGTAAGGCCGTGATGGGCTTCTTTGATGAGCCTTCGGTCGTCCTCGAAAAGGGTGTGATGATTGGATGGGGTGTCGCGGCTGCATTGCTGGGCCTGGGCGGTATTAATAAAGTGGGTAAAGTGGTAAGCAAATTCCATTGGATTCCCATTATCTCCCTGATCATTCTGACTGTTTACGCTCTGCCGCATATCAAGGGTTTTGATCCCAAGGCGGTGGTTGCTCTTCATCAGCAGTTGAATCCGGCTGTGGGACCGACCCTGGCTTCCAGCGCGATTATTTTCACGATCATGGCCTATGTGATCGGTTTCTTTGCCACGGCGGGTGCCGCAGGTGTCGATTTCGGCACAGGTGCTCGTGATAGACGCGACGTCTTCATGGGCGGTGTTGTAGGTATTTTCGGTGCGATGGTTTTCGCCGGCGGTCTGGCTGTTCTCGTCGTAGCGGGTGCTTATGGTAACTCTGAAGTGGTCAAGCAGATCACTGCCAGCGGTAATTTTGTGGATAACGCCATGGATATGGTCAAAATCCTCGTAGGCCCGACTCTGGGTAAATGGATGCTGCTGCTCCTGGCGATTGCGGCGTTCCCATCTGCCTGCTTCAGCTCACTCATTGCTGCCAACAGTATCAAGACGACTTTGCCCAAGGTGCCTCCGTTCTTCTCGGTGGGTATCGGTGCGGCGATCGCCATTTTACTGGCTCTCTTCGGCGTTGCGAAAGACTTGGGTAGTGTATTCGGCGTGATCGGCGCCTCCTTTGGTCCTGTGTGCGGAGCCATGGCAGTGGATTATCTCATGGCCGGCAAACGTTGGGCGGGTCCTCGCGTCGGTTTCAATCCTCCGGGCTGGATGGCTTGGGGCTTAGGTTTCATTATCGGTATTCTCCCGAACTTCGGTTGCGCGATTCCGGCAGCTCCCTTCTGGGCGATGATCGTCGGCGGCGTGGTTTATTACCTCGGTTCCAAGTTCGGCTTGGAGAGCAAGGTGCTCCCCTATGCTGCGGCTGATAATCAGGCCAAGGACGAATAGTCTCCGTCAGAAATTGATTTGAATTGAATCAAAACAAGGGGCAGATGCTTGAAACTTCTGCCCCGTTTTTATAGACACGGTGAGTCAGCCCTATAAAATCGCGACCCTGCTTTATTGCTTTGACGAGTCGGACCGGGTGCTCCTCCTGCGCCGCAACTTCGAGCCTAATCTGGGGCTCTGGAGTCCCTGCGGCGGCAAGCTCAAAACCGATACGGGCGAGAGTCCCTACGACTGCGCGGTGAGGGAGCTCAAAGAGGAGACCGGCATGGTAGCCGATACGGAGGATCTGCACCTGACCGGGGTGATCAGCGAGCAGGGACTGGAGGGCCAACCGCATTGGCTGATGTTTTTATTCGAGGTGAAGAAATGCTTCCGGGAGGTGCCGCCGGTTCACCCGGAAGGCGAGTTCGCTTTTTTCACCCGCGCGCAGATGGAGGAGCTCCTCATGCCGCAGACCGATTGGGATTATATCTGGCCGCTTTTCTGGAAGTATCGCTCGGGCTTTTTCTCGGCCCGCTGCCGGATGCTTCAGGGTGGTAAATTCGAGTGGAAAATAGAGGAGGATTGGCTTCCGGCGCCGGAGTAAGCGGCGAATTCCCAAACGGGAAAAACTTTGTGCATAACGATTTGGCAAAACGCACGTTATCATGTATCTTTCTAGGGCGTTTTAGCGGAGGAAAAACGCGGTCCAACTAATGATATCCAAGCAAATTATAAAGAAGTTAGGTTCGCTGAAGCTGGCGGTAGTGCTGATATCCGTCATCTCCTGTGTATTGATCGCGGCAACTCTGGTCGAAGCCAAGTACTCGACCGAGATGGCCGTGAATCTCATTTACGGCTCCTGGTGGTTCAGCTCGCTGCTTTTTCTCCTGAGCTTGAACGTGATCTCTTCGGCTCTGGTGCGTTATCCCTGGCGCCGCAGCCAGTATGGATTTCTCATGACGCACTCGGGAATTGTCATTATTCTCGTTGGCGCCATTGTGGGGCTTCTGGGCGGACGCGAGGGCTACATCACTTTGAGCGAGAATGGCGCCGCAGTCGACAGCCTCACGACCGGCCGGGAGGTTTTACAGATCGGCCGCTCGGGCGAAAAAAGTTACCTCCGAGTCCCGCTGAACCTGGACCGTATCAAGAAAAGCACCGCGCCGATTCGTATTTCCTCTGAGAGCATTCTCCCGCCGGAGACCTTGCAGGCTTCCATCGTCAGCCGCTACGCGCATACGGAAGATCGGACGGTGGTGAGCCAGGGTGAATCGGGCTTTAATCCGGCTCTGGAAATCAGCATCCGTCCGCCGTCCGCCGACGAGGTCGACGATATCCGCGAATGGATGGTCAGCAACGACCCCGAGCGGCAGATTCTCCAGATGGGACCGCTCTTTATCCGCCTGATGAAGGCCGAGACCGAAGAAAGGCTCCAGACACTGCTCAATCCGCCCGCGGTGAGCGAGACCGGAGGACTCGGCAAACTGAATTTCAAGGTGGAGGGAGTTCCTTTCGAGCTTAATGTCCATCAGTGGCTGGGCAAGGAAATGAAGAGCGAGGATGGAAAAATCACGATTGCGCTCAAGGAGTATTTTGCCGATTTCAGAATGGCTGAAGAGGAGGGTAAACCGGTTTCGGCTTCTGACCAGCCCAATAACCCCGCTATCCGTTATGAAGTGAGCTGGGGCGGAGAGGCCGAGCCCAAAACGGCGGTCGGTTTCGCTTTTGCGGATTACCCGGATTTGGCCATGATGCATGTGGAAGGGGCCGGAGAAAAGGCGGTGGAAGTCCTCTATGATTTTGACCGCTCGATGATGGATGTCGGGATTTTTGCCGAGAACAGCGTCGTCTTCCTGATCGCCGGTCCGGGAGAACAACTTCACTATGTGGCGCGCAGACCCGGTGAAGAGCGGCATAGCGGCCCGGTGGAGCTCGGAAAGATTTTGCCTCTGGAAGGCTGGAAGATGAATCCGGGCCTGAGCGTGGTTCAGTACCTGCAGAATGCGGAGGTGCGGCAGGTGGTGACACCGATCCCGCTGGAAGAGGACTCCGGTTTTTCGCGGCCGGCTTTGGAATTGCAGCTTACCGGTGGCGGACACTCGACCAACGTCGTTATCCAATGGAACCGGCCCTTTGAAGTCATGGCCGGGGCAGACCCTGAGAACCGCGTGCCGGTGACCCTTCTCTACACCGACGAGAGAATCCCGCTCGGTTTCAAGGTTCAGCTTTTGAAGTTCAATATGCCCACCTTTGAGGGAACGCAGATGCCCGCCTCCTACGAGAGCCTCATCCGCGTGACCGATCAAGAGACGGGCGAGGCTCTGGAAAGAAAAGTCTGGATGAATCATCCGATGAGTTACGGCGGGTATCGAATCTCGCAATCGGGTTATTCGCAGGGAATGGGGGCCGCCCGTTCGACTTTGCAGCTTTTGGCGGACCCGGGGTCCTGGTTGAAGTGGTTGGGTTCCATCCTCTTAATGCTCGGCATCACGGTCATGTATTTCTGGAATCCGGATAAGAAGAAATCCTCCGAGGCGAACTCGAATAAAGAAACAGACCAAACAACTGCCTGAAAATATGAAAAATAGAACGTTTATGGGACTGAAAACCTGGGCGCTCATCGTCTGGGTGTTCCTGGCGGCAATCCAGCAGGGCTCGGGCGCCGTCAGACCGGAGATTCCGGTCGATGTGATGGGGCGTCTCATCTTGCAGGATGGCGGACGCAAAAAACCCTTTGATACCTATTCGCGGGAGAATCTGGTCAAGCTGACCGGCCGGGCCAAATGGATTTCCCCCGAGGGCAAGCGCTGGAGCGCCATCGAAGTGATGACCGATCTGGCTCTGGGAACCAATAACTGGCTGGGAGAAAAGATAATTCGGATCGGATACATCCCGCTCAAAGAGCAACTGGGACTGGAGACGACTGAGAAATTTTTCAGTTACCGCGATATTCGCTCCCAATCGGAGGTTTCGAGCAAACTGATGGGGATTTTGAATCCGCGCGACGGCTCGACCCCAAGCACGCAGCTGGCCACGGAGGCCCGGAAACTGGTGGGGCAACTTAACCAGCTCGAAAAACTGACCGGTGCGGAGGCTTTCGCATGGATCCCGGTGAGCGGAGGCGGCCGCTGGCTTCATGTAGAAGATGCCCCTCAGACCTACAGCACGCGCGGGCCCGATATCCTGCTCGCCTATAGAGCAATGCAACAGGCTTACCGTCTGGGTGACGTTCCCGAATTTCAGAAGCAGACCCGTGCCTTCCGTTCCCATCTGGAATCCTTGGGCGGACCGGAGCTCTATCCCAGCAAGCGGATGAAAATGGAGCTCATTTACAACTACGTTCACCCCTTCCGCTGGGCCTGGATCGTTTTCCTTGTCAGCTTTGTCCTGCTTCTCTTCCCTGGCACCAGTTGCCAGCGTGGTTCCAAGTCTTACTGCATAGCCATGTCGCTTTTCGGAACCGCTATCTTATTGCAGATTTGCGGCTTTGCCCTGAGGACCCTGATTTCGGGCCGCGCTCCGGTGACCAACATGTATGAAGTGCTCATCTTCATGGCGTTGGGTGCGAGCGTGATCGCCTACATATACGAGATCATGTATCGGCAGAAGGTGTTAGTGCAGGCCGCCTCGGTGGTGGCCGCTTTGACGCTGATTCTGGCCGATAACCTGCCGGCGGTTTTCGACCCCAGCATCCAGCCTCTGGTGCCGGTTTTGCAATCCAATTGGTGGCTGACCGTGCATGTGATCACGATTACGATTGGTTACGGAGCCTTCCTCCTGGCGATGGGAGTCGGCCATATTGCGATGGCACGCTATCTTTTTTATACGACGGACAGGAAAACAATTGATAATCTCACCCGTTTCAATTATCGTACTATGCAGATAGGGGTACTCTTCCTGGCGGCCGGGACACTCCTCGGAGGACTCTGGGCAGAAAAAGCCTGGGGTCGGTTCTGGGGCTGGGATCCTAAGGAGACTTGGGCGCTCATCGCGCTTCTGCTTTACTTAGCTGTATTGCATGCGCGTTACGTACGCTGGATTGGCGGCTTTGGTTTGAATGCGGCCAGTGTGCTGGCATTTCAGGGAATTGTGATGGCCGGCTACGGTGTGAATTATCTGTTGGGAACCGGTAAGCACAGTTACGGCTTTGGAGTGGGTGGCGAGCTCATCGTCGGGATATTCGTCCTGCTTGAGCTGATACTCGTTCTTCTGGCGGTGATGCGGCACAAGCAGAGTATTAAAAGTAGTAAAGGAACGCAGGCATAGTTTTTTGTAAAGACTCGTGAAAAAGGGGGAGGTCAATTAGTTGTGAGTGTTTCAATGAAACGCTTGATGGAGGAATCTGCGGTTAAATTTGGAACCAGCGGCGCTCGCGGCCTGGTCTCCGATATGACTGACCGGGTCTGTTATCTTTATACGGTGGGCTTTATCCAGTATCTGGAGAGCCGCGGACAAATCCGCCCCGGGATGAATACCGGGATCGCCGTTGCCGGAGATTTGCGGCCAAGCTCGCCGCGGATTATGAACGCAGTGATGCGTGCCATCCGGGACCGTGCTTATCGGCCGGTCAATTGCGGCTTTATCCCTTCTCCGGCTGTGGCGCTCTATGGAATCGCCCGTGCAATCCCCTCTATCATGGTCACTGGCAGCCATATACCCGATGATCGCAACGGGATTAAATTTAACCAATGCAACGGGGAGATATTGAAGGAAGATGAAGAGGAGATTCTCAACCAAAAGCTCGAAGTCGATGAATCGCTCTTTGACGAAGATGGAAGCTTCTGCCGGCCTGCCCAGTCCGAGCCTGCGGATGATACGGCTTCGCGCGAATATCAGGAGCGTTTCCTGAATTTCTTCGAACCCGATGCGCTTTCCGGGCTTAAGATCGGCGTTTATCAGCATTCGGCCGTCGGTAGAGATATTCTGGCAGTGGTAACTCGCCGTCTGGGGGCCGAAGTTGTTCTCCTGGGCCGCTCCGAAAAATTTATTCCGGTCGATACCGAGGCCATCCGCTCTGAAGATGTGGAATTGGCCCGCAAATGGACTGCTGAGCATCGGCTTGACGCGATCTTCTCCACCGATGGCGACAGCGACCGTCCGCTCCTGGCCGATGAAAAAGGGGAGTGGTTCCGCGGCGATGTCGGCGGCATCTTCTGTGCCCGCTTCCTGGGAGCTCAAAGGGTAAGCACGCCCGTCAGCAGCAATACGGCTCTGGAGCGCTGCGGCTGGTTCAAAGAAGTGACCCGGACCCGGATCGGCTCGCCCTATGTGATTGACGAGATGATCCACGGGACCCACACCAGCCCGGGCTCCGTCATTGTCGGTTATGAAGCCAACGGAGGGTTCCTTCAGCAGACTCCTCTGGAGATGAATGGCCGCAAACTCTCTTCCTTGCCTACTCGGGACGCCTTGATTTTCCTCCTGGGAATTACGGTTCTGGCGCGGCGCTCGGGCAAAACTCTCTCCGCACTTCGCCTGGAGCTCCCGCATCGCTATACCTACAGCGACCGGTTGCAGAGCTTCCCCGTGCGAATCAGCCAGGCAATTCTGGAGCATTTTTCCTGCAACCTGCCGATTGTGGATGTAGCCAGGAGAACCTCAGAAGCCTTTGGAAAGATTGCCGGTAAACCCCTTAAGCTCGATTACAAGGACGGCGTGAGAATCTCGTTCGATTCAGAAGAGATTATCCATTTGCGGCCCTCGGGCAATGCGCCCGAATTCCGCTGCTATACCGAAGCCGCCACCCCCGAAAGGGCCCGCAAGGTCAATGAAGAAGTGATGGCCTGGCTCAAAACCTGGCTCAATAAGGAACCTGCATAAATCGGAGTGTTTTAACCGCAGATTACGCAGATTTCCGCAGAAGAGGAAGATGTGCCTGCAAAGGTCCCGTGCCGGAGGTCTCCATACCCATCTCATTGCCCGGGACTTTTCCCTATCGGGATTCGTGCCCAATCTATCTCCATAACCATCTAACTCCCTGCCCGGAGGGCACACGCCTCGGAGAGGCGAATCTGCATAACCGTAGGTGCCTCTCCCGTAGGGTGAGGTACCTACGGACAGAAGCCACCCCCACATACCCCCGCCTGAAGGGCGGTACTTCTTACACACCCCTCATCGGGATTGCATCTGGTCGTCCCTTCAAAAAAATCTGCGCAAATCTGCGTCATCTGCGGTTAAAACTTCCTCATCTGCGGATAAAACGCTTGCATAACCTCAAAAATCATCCACAATTACGGATGTAATTATTGTGTAAATGTTGGAGCCCCCTTATAAACTTGAGAATGCTCGAAATAAAAACGAATTCTAATGTGACTGACCTGCCGACAACGACGGATGCGACAGGAACTGGGTGTGCATAGAAGTTGATTAAGAAGAATGGATGTATTACGTGAAAAAGAAACTGATAATAATTGGAGTATCCTTCTTAGTCGTAGTGTTGGCAATTCTCTTGTTTGCTGCTCCACTTTTTTGGGGAACATGCAAAGTATACTTTGATCTAAACAACGGTTTGTTAAAGAAACAGTGGGATAGTTTTGGCCTTATTTATTGGGAGTCGATAGAAGAAACTGATTATTCTAAGTTGCTAAATAAGTTTGGATTAGGAGAGGAAAGTTCAAATTGGAAGTTAGCGGATAGTGAAGAATTGGGTGTGCGACGTTCATTCTTCCCGCAAAATGTGAGTTATTCTTATGGTAGAATAGCCGCCAGGGCTAGAGAGTTTTCGGTATGGGTCGATTTCTGTATCGAGTACGAAGAACTCCCCATCCAGGAAGCACGGGAAAAGACTCTGTTTTTTCACGAATTGGTTAAAAAAAGCAGCGATAGCTCTGAAGTGCAAGATAATATTATTTATCACTTTAATGATTTAAAAAGCGTTCGTAATAAAGTTAATTAGGATATTGATTCTAAATATTAAATATCATAATAAAAATATATAAATTAATAAAAAAAATTATGAGAGGCTCGATTATATTTGTATTGTGTTTGGTCGCTGGATTTGTAGCCGTAATTGTTATACCAGGAATCATTATATTGGATTTTAAGGTAGAAGAACCAACTATAAACTCTCAAACAGATCAATCTATCCAAGAAATGGAGATGCAATTAGGCATATCGTTTCCAACGAATACTACCATAATTTTTGCAGGCAGACCGAGACCTCGTCCTCAAGGAGATCGCTCTATCATGAGGCAAGCGGGCCCTGAATGGTCTGTTTTTTCAGAGAGCAGAATCCAATTACCTTTTGAAGATTCATCAAATTCGTTTTCAGATATCATAGAATTTATGAAAGAAGAGAAAGAAATAGACACAGATACTGATGCAGAACAATTCATAATAAGATATGTTAAAAGTTGTGAAAAAAACATGAACCAAAAAATTCCTGGTGGATTAGAAGATATAGAAGTCTATGATCTTAAGTGGGTAAACAAAGGAATAGCGTATGCAGGGAGTTTAATACGTACAAAAAATGGAGATTATTTTTATGCGCGAACCAATCTTGTTGCAGATTTGAACAACGTAAGAAGTGGGGTGCATTTAGACAAAAGTAGTCCCGAAAAGGAGCTCAAAAGTCAAGAGTGAGTGAAGGGAAGTGATACTGTGTAGATTGAAATAAGAAAGATTAAAAAACCGAATAGTGCAGATGAATTCATTTAAGAAACTCAAAAAATTTTATAAACAACCAAGAAACTGGTTTTTTACCATTTTAGCTTTACCGATAGCGTGCATCGCTTATTTTTTTGTA
>DBPU01000118.1 GCA_002305615.1 Verrucomicrobia bacterium UBA1412
CTTCTCAAAGAGGTTATCCCCGGCCAGAACCACGATATCATCATGAATCCTCTTCTGAGCCAGAACATAATGGATATCCCCCACGGCTCCTCTCTTATTGGCATCGTTAGTAGTCCGATCATCGAGTACGGTTATCGGGTTACCTCCAAACCGGTACGGGCTCGCATCGGCCCACTCCTTGAATTGGGAGTAGAACTTGCTATTGGTCACCACGATGACCTCGTCAACTCCTTCAATGGGCGCAACAGCGTCCAATATGTAATCCAGCATGGGCCGCCCGGCGATAGGCAGAAGCGGCTTGGGACAATTCAATGTCAGCGGATACAGGCGGGTGGCATACCCCGCAGCCAACAAAATAATTTTCATAAGTTTGACTAACGTTCTACAAACAGTTCTGGGGCGACCTCTCGGACAAAATCAGAAGAAAGCTTCATGATCTGGGCCGGGTCACCCATTTGCAATGCCTGACAGGCCAACTTGTGGCAATCGTTAAAATATACGCGCTGAATGACACGGCGCACTTTCATCATATTCGGCACCGAGATACTCAGTTCATCAATCCCCAACCCAATGAGGAGCGGTGTCAACTCGGCATCCCCGGCCATTTCTCCGCAAATACAGACAGGGATTCCCCCGTGTCCATTGCCGTGGCGAGCACCCTGCACCGTACTGGAAATGAGGCGGATAATCGCCGGATGCGTCGGCTTGTAGAGATAGTTGACGTTCGGGTTCATCCGGTCTACAGCCATCGTGTACTGAATGAGGTCATTGGTCCCGATGCTGAAAAAAGAGGCCTTGCGGGCTAATTCCCCGGCACAAATCACCGCTGAAGGTATCTCGATCATGACACCCACCTCTAAGCGCGGATTGTAGGCTTTTCCCTCCCGGTCGAGCTCCTCCATACATTCATGGAGAACCTTCTGAGCCGCATCATACTCCTCCACGCCGGAAATCATCGGGTACATGATTTTGATATTACCGGCGGCCGCTGAGGCCCTGAGCAGCGCGCGCAGCTGTGTCTTGAAAACGGCACTGTTCTGCAGGCAAAAGCGGATAGCCCGATAACCCAGGAAAGGATTCTCCTCGAACGGAAACTCCAGGATCGACGTCTTCTTATCGGCCCCCAGGTCCAGAGTACGAATCACCACCGGGCGCTCGCCCATAGAGGTGGCGACCTTCAGATAATCTTCGTACTGTTCATCCTCATTGGGGAGAGTATTGCGGTTAAAAAAGAGAAATTCGGTTCGTAACAGGCCGACACCGTTGGCTCCGGCTTCCACGGCATGCACAGCCTCCGGGGGCTGGCCCAGGTTCGCCGCCAAAATAATATTGCGCCCATCCAGAGTCGCCACCGGTTTGGCCGCGTCTTCCTCCAGAGAGTGAGCCAGTTCGCGCTCCTGCTCCACCTGCACATCGTAGGAGTGGATTTCCTCCTCGGTCGGCGAAAGGATGACGATTCCCCGATACCCGTCCACGAGAAGCTGCTGGCCGGTTTTGAATATCTCGGTAGCCCGATGCATTCCGGCTACCGCGGGGATTTTCAGGGAGCGTGCCAGGATCCCGACGTGAGAGGTAATTCCGCCCTGCTCGGTCACAATGCCGGCAATCATCTGGCGGTTAATCTGGACTGTCTGGCTCGGGGTCAGGTCCGAGGAAACCAGGATAGAGGGCTCAGTCAGCTGGGTATGCCTGTCATGCTGGCTCCAGCCGGTGAGGTTATCGACCAGCCGGGTTGTGACATCCCTGATATCAGCCACGCGCTGACGAAAATATTCGTCGGGGACGTTCTCGAAAAAGTGGACATATTTGAGGGAAACCCTCTGAGCCGCCAGGTCCGCAGGCATGCATTCGTCTCGGATCATTCGGATGACCTCGTCCAGGAACATCTGGTCCTCCATCACGAGCTGATGGCATTCGAAAATGCTGGCGGTATCGCCGCCCACAACCTCCTTTACCCGTTCGGCGACACTCTGAAGCTGCTCTGAAGTCTGGACCAATGCCTCGCTGAAGCGCTCCACCTCGCCTTCAATTTCCTCAGGCCGAATGGTACGCTCGGCAATGGCGGGACGCTCTCCGTATAAAACGACGCAGCGCGCCATGCCCATCCCCTCTGATACGGAGGTTGCATGGAACACCCGGCCGACTGCGTTCTCTAGCTCCACCTTCACACGGCCGGATTTTACAATTCCCGACCCCAAAAGAAAAGCCCAAAGCGAACTCCATGAGCAAATTTCCCCCCTGTCGGTAAAAAGATAATTCTTAACCGTTTTTTTTGCACAAATCCCCTTTTCCGCGGGTCTTCCTAGAGGCGGTATCTTCTGCGCAAGTCTTTTCCATCTGCATCTCGCAAAGCAGATAGTTTTTTATCATTTGACAGCAGGAATCAAGAACGCTTAGAATTCAAGCCGCTCATTGAGCACGATACATAATGTATCAAAATGTGAACGAGTGCCCCATGCCATGGCTGGGGAGAATAGGGAAGCGGGTGTGAATCCCGCACGGTAGCGCCGCTGTAACGAACGACGAAATGCCAAAAAGCCACTGACTGAAATGTTGGTAAGGCTGGCAGAGTAGGATGACCTCGAAGTCAGAAGACCTGCTTGTTTGCACTCATCAAGTCCTGCGTTTTGTGATGCAGGCAACGGTTTCGCCAAAAACCGGATGGGGGAAAAGACGAGCTTGTATATTTATGCCCGACTTCACTCCCTCGCGAGTGGCTGCGGGTTTTTTTGTGCCTCCATACTCCGTCTGCATCGCGAGTGATTTCCCTCCGAAAAAAACGCGGCCCGGCCCGCCGCAAAACGAAATCACTCAATATGCTGCATAAAAAAAATGCCAGCCAGATTCAACTGGCGCAACTCCATACATTCCAAGGTCAAACTTTCTCCGTTCGCAAACGTGATGGCCGTGTCGTCGCCTTCGACCAGACACGCATCGCACTGGCCATCGCAGCCGCCTTCAAGGCCGACGCTGGATTGGTACAATACGACGCATTACCCATCGAAACACAAGCCAGCGTCGCTCGTATCACAAATGCGGTCGTGCAGATTATTCTATCCCGGGCAGTTAAAGGTGAAATATTGGAAATCGAATCCATTCAGGATTTGGTGGAACAACATCTGATGGAAGCGGGCTATCACGGTGTGGCCAA
Source organism: Verrucomicrobia bacterium UBA1412 (assembly GCA_002305615.1). Taxonomy (GTDB): domain Bacteria; phylum Verrucomicrobiota; class Verrucomicrobiia; order Limisphaerales; family UBA1412; genus UBA1412. The sequence continues at coordinate 3,152 of DBPU01000118.1, forward strand.
GCGCTATATTCTTTACCGCGAAGAACGCCGCAGGTTGAGGCTGATGCGCGACGTGGGCGAACCGCTCGTACCAACTGTTTCGTCCATTGACGAATACTTGAGCGAGGCAGACTGGCGTGTAAACGCCAACGCCAATCAAGGTTATTCGCTAGGCGGAATGATTCTAAACGTGTCAGGCAAAGTGACGGCAAAATATTGGCTGCATCACGTTTATGGCGGGGAAATAGAGAAGGCTCATCGCGAAGGAGATTTCCACATACACGATCTGGATATGCTGGCTGGTTACTGCGCGGGCTGGTCCTTGCGACAGTTGCTCTGGGAGGGGTTTAACGGTATTTCCAACAAAGTCGAAGCCGGTCCGGCAAAACATTTACGCACGGCGCTCGGTCAGATGGTCAATTTCCTGGGCACATTGCAAAATGAATGGGCCGGGGCACAGGCATTCAGTTCTGTGGATACCTATCTGGCTCCGTTCGTTCGCAAGGAAGGACTGACCTATCCCGAAATTCGCCAGTGTTTTCAGGAGTTCATTTATAACCTGAACGTGCCCTCGCGCTGGGGCACTCAAACACCCTTTACCAATCTCACGTTCGACTGGACCTGCCCGGCTGATTTACGCGAGCAGCAACCCTTCATCGGCGGCAAGGAATTGCCATTCTGCTATGGCGATTTGCAGGCGGAAATGGATTTAATCAACCGTGCTTTCATCGAGGTAATGACAACTGGAGATATAAAAGGGCGACTGTTCACATTCCCGATCCCGACCTACAACATCACCAGTGACTTTAATTGGGATCACCCCAACACGGAACCGTTATTCGAAATGACGGCAAAATACGGTCTGCCCTATTTTCAGAACTTCATCAACTCCGAATTACAACCCGGCATGGTGCGCTCAATGTGCTGCCGGTTGCAACTGGACCTGCGAGAATTGCTCAAGCGAGGCAATGGACTCTTCGGCTCGGCAGAACAAACCGGCTCTGTCGGCGTTGTTACCATCAATTGCGCGCGCCTCGGCTACAAATTCAGAGACGATAAAGCACGGCTCTTTGAGGAGCTCGACCATCTGTTAGACCTTGCCAAACAAAGTCTCGAAATGAAGCGCTGCGTGATCGATGAGCGTATGAAGGCCGGACTGTATCCATTCACAGAACGTTATCTTGGCACACTGCGCAATCACTTCAGCACCATCGGCGTTAACGGCATCAATGAGTGTATCCGCAATTTTACGTCCGACCGCGAGGACATTTCCACACCGGAAGGCATCGAGTTCGGCCTGCAGATGCTGGATCACGTCCGTGCCCGCATTGTCACTTTTCAACAGGAAACCGGCCACCTCTATAACCTGGAAGCCACACCTGCCGAGGGGACGACCTACCGTTTCGCACGCGAGGACCGTAAGCGCTTCCCCTCCATTCTGCAAGCCGGCACCACGGATGCTCCTTATTATACAAATTCCTCCCAACTACCCGTGGGGAAAACCGATGATCCCTTTGCCGCAATGGTGCATCAGGAGGCGTTTCAGCGCAGGTATACCGGAGGCACGGTATTTCACCTTTATATGGGCGAGCGCATTTCCAGTGCACACGCCTGCAAAGAACTTGTTCGCCGCACTCTTACCCGCTTCCGCATTCCCTACATCACAATCACGCCAACGTTTTCGATTTGCCCAAAACACGGCTATCTCGTTGGAGAGCATGAGTTTTGCCCGAAATGCGACGAGGCGTTGCTGACCCAAAAACTGTTGGAAGGCTGCAGCGAAGCGACGCAAGAAAAAATTTTGGAGTATTCCCTGTGAACACCCCAGAACCAACATAACAGAGGTACCTTATGCAAACACGAAACAAAATTACCCTCAAGGAACAAGAACGTCAGCGCTGCGAAGTCTGGACACGCGTGATGGGCTATTATCGTCCCGTCTCACAGTTCAATCGCGGTAAACAAAGTGAATTCGCCCAACGGCAGTTTTTTGTCGAAACCGTGCAGATTCCGATTGCGAAATGACAGATATTCCCGAAAAGGGTACCATCCCCGTGGCCGGCGTTGTACCGCTGACCACGGTGGATTATCCGGGGCGGCTGGCGCTGGTCGTATTCACGCAAGGCTGCCCGTGGCGCTGTGGCTATTGCCATAATACAGACTTGTTGCCCATCGGCCAGCCGACCTCGTGGCGATGGCAACAAGTCTGCGATTTACTTGACGAACGTCGCGGTTTCCTGCAAGCCGTTGTTTTCAGCGGCGGAGAACCAACGTTGCACAAGAATCTGGCGACCGCGATGAAAGACGTACGCAAGAAGAATCTTCTCGTGGGTTTGCACACCGCAGGCATTTTTCCTGACCGTCTGGTGTGGCTGTTGCCGTGGCTCAATTGGGTCGGCCTCGACATCAAAGCACCGTTCGACAAACGCTATGTAAAGATCACCGGAGATAACAACAGCGCGCTTGAGGTACAGGCCAGTTTACGTTTATTACAAATATCCAAAATTCCGTTTCAATTACGCACAACCATTGGGGCCGGCGCATTGAGCGAACATGATTTCGCTGAATTGTGCCAGCAGCTTCGCCGGTTAGGTGCACCCGAACCTCTCAGGCAGAATGTCCGACCTCCTCAATCCAAAATCACTTTATGATACTGAACGACTCTCAAATCAGCCGATTCGCCCGCCGGGGTATGATTCGGCCTTTCACAAAAAAATTGGTGCGCCACGTCGCGAACAATCCTGTTCTCTCGTTTGGCTTATGCAGTTTCGGCTACGACTTGCGGCTCTCCCCCAAAGAATTTAAAATTTTTCGTCACGTGCCTGGCAAGGTGGTTGACCCGAAATGTTTCTCTCCGGACAGTCTGGAACCAGCCGAACTTCATCGTGACGAACACGGACGTTTTTTTATTCTGCCCGGCCGCAGCTATGGCCTGGGTGTGGCTATTGAACACCTGCATTTGCCGGAGAATATCAGCGCGCTCTGCTTGGGCAAGAGTACCTATGCGCGCTGCGGCATCATTGCCAACGTCACTCCCGCTGAAGCAGGTTGGCAAGGGCATTTGACACTGGAATTTTCCAACAGCAGCGCCGCCGACTGCCGCATCTACGCAGGAGAAGGAATCGTGCAAATGGTCTTTTTCCAGGGTGAAATCTGCCAGACCAGCTACTCAACACGAAATGGAAAATATCAGAGGCAAACCGATCAAATCACCCTGCCTCTTGTCTGATCTCAATTCACCGTCACCAGTGGAACCTCTTTCAGAAACAAACACCACCCGTTTTTCTCTCAGGTTTACACCTTTTTAGACAAGATGTTAACATAATAAATCGCAAAAGATGCCTGGGTTGCAAAAAAAGTTTCGCTGTTTTTTGCACAAATCCCCTTTTCCGCGGGTCTTCTTAAAGATGGTGTGCCGGTGTGGTTTGTCCGAGCACCCGCAAGGGGGATAATCCTCACAAAATAATGCCGCGGATTTTACTTATTTATATTGTGAGCAGGCAGAAGGGTAGCTACCATGAGCCCTTGAGTCCGGGCAACGGTCCATCGTAGATTATTTTCATCAAAATGAGTGCTAAACGCAGAAGAAAGGGTAAACTTTTTTACGGTTTCTGGGCGCTGGTGATCATCATCATCGCCGGTTTTTTCGTCTACAGAGCTTTTTTCAAAAAGGAAACGCCGATTGAAGTCCAGGTCGGTCCGGTTCAGAAGCGCGATATTACCGAATTAGTGATCGCCAACGGCAAGGTCCAGCCGGTGACTTACGTGAAGATCAGCCCAGAAGTCTCGGGCGAAATTATCGAGCTGCCGGTCAAAGAGGGCCAGATGGTCAAGAAGGGCGACCTGCTCTTCAGCATCAAGCCCGATCTCTACATCGCCAGCAGCAATTCCGCCGCAGCCAATCTGCAGTCAGCTATGGGCAGCCGCGATATCGCCCTGTACTCACTGGAAAAATGGCAGGCAGAGTGGGAACGCGCCAAGGGGCTCTTCAAAAACAACCTCCTTTCTCAATCCGATTTTGACACCATCAACAACTCCTACCTCACCGCTCAGTCATCCTATACGAATTCGCTCCACCAGGTGACCATGTCCCGGGCCGCTCTGGATAGAGCCAGCGAAGACCTGAGCAAGTGCATCATTTTCTCACCTCTGGACGGCACCGTCTCCAAACTCAACTCCGAGCTGGGCGAGAAAGTCGTCGGCACCGGAACCTACACCGGCACGGAGGTCATGACGATTTCGGACCTGAACCACATGGAAGCCCGCGTGGAGATCGGTGAAATGGATATCAACCTCATCAAGCTCGGCCAGAAATCGTGGCTGGAGGTCGATGCCTTCCGGGACCGTAAATTCGCCGGCACCGTCACCCAGATCGCCAATACGGCCAGCGGCACCAGCGGTACCGATGCCACCAAGTTTGAAGTCCGCATCCTGATTGATGAGAAGGAGGCCTTCCGTCCGGGAATGTCCGTCACGGCTGAGGTCGAGACCCGTTACCGCACCAACGTGCTCGCGGTTCCCATTCAGGCGGTCACCACGCGCATGGAAGCTTCCGCAAAGCTGAAAGCCGAAAAAGAAGCGGCCACCCCGGAAGATAAAGCACCGGAAAAAGCCGACTCCAACGTCAAAGCCAAAAAGGATCTCGCCAGCGGGATTGAAGAAATCGTCTTCATCGTCAACGGCTCCAGCGTTCTCAAGCGCAAAGTCGAGCGCGGCATCAGCGACGACAACTATACGGAAATCGTCAGCGGCCTGGATGAGAACGAAGAAGTGGTCATCGGCGGCTACAAAGCCATCAGCAAAGACCTCGATGAAGGCAAGCTGATCAAGGTTTTACCCACCACAAGCAATTAACTTAACACATGGCCGAAGCTTTGATTCAGCTGCAGGATGTCTGCAAGAGCTATGACATGGGCGCGGAGATCGTCCACGCCTTGCGCGGAGTCAGCCTGCAAATCACCCGGGGCGAATACGTGGCCATCATGGGCCCCAGCGGCTCGGGCAAATCCACGCTCATGAATATCCTGGGCTGCCTGGATACGCCCACTTCCGGGGTATTCATCCTCAACGGCAAAGCGGTCAGCGATATGGATGACAATGAGCTGGCCGATATCCGCAATCAGGAAATCGGCTTCGTTTTTCAGACTTTTAATCTTCTGGCGCGCAGCACCTCTTTTCACAACGTGGAGCTGCCTCTCATCTATGCCGGAGTCCCCGCTTACGAGCGCGGTCAAATCGCGACCAAGGTCCTCCAACAAGTCGGACTGGGCGACCGCATGACCCATAAGCCCAATGAACTCTCGGGCGGTCAGCGTCAGCGTGTCGCCGTCGCGCGCGCTCTGGTCAACGGGCCCTCCATCCTCCTGGCCGATGAACCGACCGGCAACCTGGATACGGCCACGGGCGACGAAATCATGCTCCTTTTTGATAAACTTCATCAGGACGGCAACACCATCATTCTGGTCACGCACGAAGAGGATATCGCCCAGAGAGCCCGCCGCATCGTCCGCATCCGCGACGGCAAAATCGCCTCCGATGAATCCCACACACCCTCGACTCCCCAGAGAGTCTGAAACCGCCTCACCGGAATTTAAATGAACATCAAAACCGAAATCGCCGAAAGCCTGCGCTTCTCCTGGAGCGCTCTCATGGCCAATAAAATGAGGGCGATTTTGACGACTCTGGGCATCGTCATCGGCGTCGTCACGGTTTCGCTCATGAGCATGGCCATCGACGGCGTCTCCAAGAGCTTCCTCAAAAGCATCTCTTCGCTCGGCTCGGATGTCCTCTACCTGGAGAAGAACGCCTGGATGGATAACGAGGATTGGTGGAAACGCCGCGGCCGGCGCGATATCGAAATGTACCATGCGCGCGAACTCAACCGCATGATCGGCGACCGCTACATCCTCTCGCCTTTCGCGCACCAGCCCTGCTCGGTCAAATACCGCACCGAGAGCGTCTCGGGCGTATTCCTTGAGGGCTGCACCGCCGAGTACGCGGTCATCAACAGCTACACTTTCACCGAGGGCCGCTTCTTCAACAACAACGAAGTCGATGGGCACCGTCCTGTCTGCGTTCTGGGCAACGATATCCTCACGGCGCTCTTCAAAGGCGCTGAGGCCATCGGCAGGAAAATCAAAATTAACGGCGTCAATTACGAGGTGATCGGCACCATGGACAAGCGCGGCACCTTCATGGGCTTCAGCCTCGATAACACCGTCTATATCCCCGTCACGCGGCAACTGAGCGATTTCGCCTGGCGGCCCAATGTCAGCATCGCCATCAAGGCGCCCGATATGCGCAACGTCGACGAAATGACCGAGGAAATCCGCGGCGCCATGCGCAAAGTTCGCCGTCTGGAGCCGGGCCAGGCAGATGACTTCGCCATCAACAAGCAGGAAGTCCTTCTCACCACTTTCAACAAAGTGACCGGCGTTATTGCCAGCGCGGGGCTCTTCATCACGGGGCTCTCGCTCTTCGTGGGCGGCATCGGGATTATGAACATCATGTTCGTCTCGGTGGCTGAGCGCACCAAAGAGATCGGACTGCGCAAAGCGCTCGGGGCTCGGCGCCGGACGATCCTCCTGCAGTTCCTCATGGAAGCGCTCATGATCTGCCTCTGGGGCGGCATTATCGGCCTGGGCCTGGCCTGGTGTCTGAAGCCGATTATTAATCTCTACATTCCGGCCTCCATTTCCTTTAAAACCGTGGCATTCGCCCTTTTCATCTCTGCGGCCACCGGGGTCATCTCCGGTTACATCCCGGCTCGGCGCGCGGCGAAAATGGACCCGGTCGATGCCCTTCGAGACGAATGAAAAAGCAGATCCGATTTTTTAGCGAAGTTCAAGAGAGCATCCTGATGGCTTTCCGCGCGGTCGTCTCCAATAAACTGCGCTCCATCCTCACTCTCCTGGGTATTCTGGTCGGCGTCTTTTCCATCATTCTCGTCATGACCGCCATGCGCGCGCTCCAGAGTTACGTCGAGAGCGAGCTCTCGGGTCTGGGGGCCAATACGGTCCAAATCAAAAAGTGGCCTTCCATCAATTTCGACGGGCCCTCGAGCTGGCAGAAATACGCACGCCGCACCGATCTGGATTACAACCAGTTCAAGAAACTCCGCGAGCGCGCCACTCTGGCCAAGGGCGTCAGCATCATCGAGGGCTTCCGCACCGATGAAGCCTCTTCACGCTTCGAAACTTCCAACCCCAATATCAACCTCCAGGGGGTCACCGCCCAGACCTTCTCCGCGCGCAACATCGTCGTGGAAGATGGCCGCGCCATTACCGAAACCGACGTCGAGAGCCGCCGCAACGTCTGCCTCCTGGGATACGAACTCGCCAAAAAACTCTTCCCCTATACCTCCGCGCTGGGCGAAACCGTCCGCTTCGACAGCATCAACTATCTGGTCATCGGCGTCCTCGAAAAGAAGGGCTCGCTCTTTGACGCGGGCAGCGACAACATGATCCTCGTACCCCTGACGACCGCCATGAACTACTACGGGCACAGGCGCAGCATGAACTTCCTCATTGAGGCGGCTGACCGCGCTTCCTACGAGGATACGATCGAGCAGGTCCGGGGCGCATTGCGCAGCATTCGCAGGCTCAAACCCGCTGAAGAAGACGATTTCGAGATTGAATCCAATGATTCGCTCATCCAGCAGTTTCAGAGCGTCACACTTTCCATACGCATCGGCATCACGGTCGTGAGCTCGATTGCACTGGTCGCCGCCGGGATCGGCATTATGAACATCATGCTCGTATCGGTCACCGAGCGCACTCGCGAAATCGGGGTCCGGCGCGCCATTGGCGCCAAGAAGCGCAACATCATGATTCAATTCATCATGGAAGCGGTCGTGCTCTGCCAGATGGGCGGCATTGCAGGGGTGATCCTGGGCGTACTGGGCGGCAATATCGCCGCCAAATTCCTCAGTGTACCCATGACGGTTCCGGTCGATTGGGTCGTGATCGGACTGGTGATCTGCTCGGCCGTCGGCATTATTTTCGGCTCCTACCCGGCATGGAAAGCCGCTAACCTCGACCCCATCGAAAGCCTCCGCCACGAATAATCCCGGCCCTAAGGTGAGGTTGCTCGCATCCTCTCTCACAAAACATTCGTTGTATGATATGGCTAATTCTATTTTCTATTCCAATGCGAAAAGTTTCACCATATTGGAATAGGCCTTCGCCACATCTTTTAACGTTTGAGCAAGACGTGCAAAACCTGCATTCTCTGTTTTATCTGCTAATTCTTCATACTTAGCCGACCTTTCTTTCTCGAGAGTCGCTTTGGAATCTGAGCTTTGAACCTCATCTGGATAGGCCAGGGCTTCGTAGAAGCCTTTTCGAAGATCATCCATTTCTCGCTCATTCAGAATTTCTGCTGCCTTTTTATTGATCCACAACCCATCCTCATCTTGGGGACAATGTGTTAGTACTTTTCCAATGTGGTTGAGAGCCTCTCTTAAATGTCCAGATTGAGCGCAAGACTCCTTAACTTTTTTAAACCAATCCATAAACATTACTCCATTGAATTTATTGTCAGGTTGTGTACCTGGTGGAATCTTCCAGACACTTAAAAGTATATATGCATTTAGAGAAGTTTCTTGTGACACTTCTAATGTATTGTTTGTTTGTGAGCCTTCAGGGATATATGCCCACTGCACTATCTCACTAAAATAATCAGGATGACTAGCCAAGCGTTTTTCCAATGTTATCGGCCGTTCATGGCATCCTCCACTCCATAGAAGAGAAAGATAATTCCATTCAATTTCAATAAGACTTGCCTCTGGGATGTTCGTATTTTTCTGCAATAAAGAGATAAGTTTGATTATGCAGTGTTCATCTTTGGTAATAGCAGGTTCATTTGATTTTAAGGACATCATCAATGCTTGAATGCATAAGGATACGTTAATTGACTGTTCATTTACGTGAATAAGCCTATAGATATATTTTATTGCAGCATTAGGACGTTCATATTTCAAAAGTTTTTCAATTGCTTTGTCTGAATTTTTATCAATAATAATCGGATATATGGATGCACGCTTCCAGTATTCTTTTTCATCCATCGAAAGCCACAAATCTACTCTCTTCCAAGTCTTATGAGAAAATGGTAAAAAACACAAGAAATCGACAAATTGATTTTTCTCCCAGCTTGTTTTATCTAAACCATCAATCCATTTGTAACCTTTATGTTCAGAAGAACTCCAGACGTATCCACGAACAAAATTAGAAACTTTCGAGCTATCACTTAAAAGATACTTTGGAAATAATACTGTATCAATGGAAATATTCGTTTCAATTTTTCCCAATGCATTTCCAACATCCCATGCAGATTCAATCATTCCCACAAAGTGGATTATTTTATCAATTCCTCCAGAATTTAAAATCTCTTTGAGAATCTCTATCTGCTTTTTCTCAAGTTTTTCTATCTCTTCTTTTGCACTACCATTTCCTTCAAACAAAGTTGAACTATCAAATGCAAAGAATCTTTTATATTTAATAAGAGAATATTTTGGTTCAAGCTTTGAAGCTTCAAAATCAATTTTTTTGAGTAAATCTTCACTGAGTGCCCATTCCGTATCTCGGAACCTTCTGTGTCTGGAAGTAAAATCAACCAGATTGTTCCAAAGCAAGTATTTTTTCTCATCATCTTTTTGCATAATCTCCTCGGAAGAAAGCTCTTTTAGCAGATTGCAAAATGCCTCTGAAGGTAGTTTGTCAAAATATGGAATCAGCTCCGCAAGTTTAGATACGTCATTTTTTGCAAGCTCGACAGCCTGTCGAGTGTAGTATTCTATCTGATCCCAATAGTCCTTGTTGGAAATACTCTTTCCTATATCTTCTGGAATTTGCAATTTCCAGCGAGGTTTAGAATTATAAAACGATATCTGATGTTGACCAGGTAAGAAATTGATTAGTAGTCTCCATGTAAAATCTGGATAGTCAGATTTGAGATTAGTGATAACCGCTTTCCTTTTTTCGATTAATGCCAGTGTTTGTGGTAACCAAGGAAGCAAAATGCGTATCAATGAATTGAGCGGTGTGGCAGAGGCTGCTTTAGGGAATTCAATGCTTGATAGCTGTCCCAAAATTCTACTGACTGGAACAAGGTATTCTTTATCCCATGCCAGTAATTCTAGTCCAGAAAGTAAGTATGATATGAGGAATGGAATTTCGGTGAATAAAGTATTGAATGGACAAGGTGATTTTTTCAGAACTCCTTTTACAGCACCTAAAAACTTATCAGGCGAAGCTTCAGCCAAAAATTGTAATAAACTACAATAGCTTTCACACGCGCCCCAGTCTATACTTGAAAGTAATTGTTCGACAATTTCATCTATTGTATTAACTACATAATATTTTGAACAATTAGTAAATTTTAATGAATTATATCTAATGAAAGATAAACTCTCTGCAATAGACATTCGTAGTTGTTCAGAATAGGCTGATTTTTCCCTTGTGATAACTGCCCCTCCTGGATTGTGAATTCTTGATGGCGCATAGTCACTTAGTACACGGAGAGCCACCTCTTTGAAAACGTTCAGATTATCGTCATATATTTTTCCGCCTAAAGAAATTAATAGCTCTGCACGGCCAGTAATGCTCCACTTTCCATCTTTTAGGACGATCGGACTATTAGATAATTGATGTATATTTTTCAGCTTTTCAATCCATTCATTTCTAGAAATAGCAAGTAGCTTATCGAGAATGGAGAGATCAGCTTCGTTCTTGTCGTACCATCCGCCAAGAAGGTTTAGCAAAGCAAGAAGTGAAGCTTCAACATATTCAGCCTTATCCTTCTGAATAGGTTTCTCTGGTAGCTTTTGAAACTCCTCAGGTATTTGCATTGTTACCGCCCTCTTCTCAAAATGCTTTTTTAATTCGTCTGGAAGATTCTTTAATGTGATGGTACCAGCGTTTCGATTACGATCTTGTACAGTATAAACAATGCTGCTCCACACATCACTTGGAAGGGATTCGGAATTGAATTGTGAAATATGCGAACACATCAAAGAAAAAACAATTCCTTCTCCTTCTAAATCAACACCCATTAGGCATAAGTGTTTAATAAAGAAAAAGAGTTCATATTTTGTAATTTCTATATCATTATTTTCATTTTTGATTAGTTCGGAAATAATTTCTAACTTATTTTTTGTTCCTGTTGGGGAAGCTTTTTCTGTCTCTAAATCGAGATATAAATCATCCGCTCTTTCTGTATTTCTCGCCCTATCTAACAACCACTGAAGGCAGTGAAAATCCTTCTTACCCAATTGTTCAGAAATGAGGGCAATTAAATCTTTTCCTTTATTGAATATTTTTTGATTATTAAAATCTATCCAAGCTCTTTGAATAAATTCCTTAAAAGCTTTATTAGAATTTGTGATTGCGATTGAGCGTTTAACTTGGCAAAGAAGTTTTCTCTCTTCTTTTGTGTATTTGTCCTCTACGAATACCACCAAATCATCTGTCTCAAATCCATGAATTTTAGCCTGAAGCATTATTTGTTTGATAGGCCAATTGGGCAAAAAGGGTGCCCATCCCCCACTCAGCATCAATGTAACAAACATTGCTTGAACTCTGGACTCTAAAGTAGCTCCAGCTACGGATGTTGAAATGGAATTGCACAGTTTTGTGTTATTTTTTTTACTCATCTCATTTCTTCCATATGTTTGTCCGTTATGGGGACTCTGGTGTAAAAGTAGGACTTTATCAAGAATAAATAGAAGAATACCCGGGAGAGCTCATTTTGCCAAGGCGCTTCGGGTTGAGAGCGGCTCATTCAGAGGCGGAAGGCCGATCACTCCCGGTCTTACCTTTCAACTTCTTCTGCGCCTGTTTGATGCTTTCCAGATAATCACGCTCTGCTGGGGACGGCAGTTCGGCAATACGCATGCGGTATTTTTTATATTCCTCAGTTGCCTTTTCAATCGCCGCCTGATGGCTGACCGTTCCGGCATCTTCCAATACTCCTTTGCCGTAACGTTCGGCAAAATCATCGACCTGTGGCAGCCAATCGCGCATATATGTAGGTTCATGGTTTAGCGCATGCAATTCCGCAAGGTCAAAAAACGCTGAGACCAGCCGGTTGAGCACAGCAAGTTCCTTTTCATTCAGATAATTCTTTGCCACCATGGCATCATCCTTATGGGGTGTTTCACCCCGGAAGGTTTGCATACCCATAAACGGTTTCTCTGCATCAGCGCGGGTAAAGATAATTTCGGCAGAGGTCTGCATATTAACGGCATAATGCATTTTGTTCTGAATAATCTGAAAAAATTGACGACATTCTTCTGACTTTGGGTTGTAGTCTACACTCGTGGCAAAGAGATCTAAAAGCTGACGGTAAAAAACCTTTTCGCTGGAACGGATGTCGCGGATGCGCTCCAGGAGTTCTTTCCAATAAAGGCCGCCACCCGCTTTTTTGAGCAGGTCGTCATTCATGGTAAAGCCCTTAACAATATATTCTCGTATTCGCTCCGTTGCCCAAATTCGAAACTGTGTGCCACGCTGTGACTTAACTCGATAACCCACCGAAATAATTACATCAAGGTTGTAATATTCAATTTGGCGCTCGACTTCACGCCCCCCCTCAATTTGAACTGTTGCAATTTTTGCAACAGTTGCCTCACGAGTAAGTTCGCCTTCTTCAAAAATGTTTTTGATATGACGAGATGTTGTTGATTTATCCCGCTGAAAAAGCTCGCTCATTTGATCAAGCGAAAGCCAAACCGTCTCATTTTCCATGCGCACATCAATCTTGGTGCGGCCATCGTCGGCTTGGTATATGATAATTTCCGTATTCTTATATTCCATATTCTTTCCGTTTAAGTTTCTTAAAAGGCGTTCGATGTGAAATGTAAAATGGTATATCCAATGTCGGGGATACTATAAAGTAAAAGAAGGAATGAGTCAAGAATAAATGAAAAAAAACATCCCGGAGCGCTTTTGGGTTAAAAAGCACTTCGGGTTTGTCTGAATTTGGAATGTGCAAAAATTGCACATTCCTTTTTCCATTAAGCTCGCCTTCGGAACCGGGAGTCCGGGAGCAGGAGGCGTTATTTGCGGCGGGAGCGGATGAACGCCAGGAAAGCGTCTGCCTGTTTCTCCAGGTAAGGACGGCTCGCACCGAGCTCAAACTTGCCTCCCTTATTGTGCATCCCCATCGCGTTGGGGATCGTGAGCCGGGGCGCGTTCATCACGTCCATGGTCAGGAGGCTGATGAGCGTCACCAGGTGATCCTGTGCCAGGCCCGTACCGCTCATGCCGATTGTGATGCCGCTGATGGCTGCGGGCTTACCCGCCAGAAC
>DBPU01000052.1 GCA_002305615.1 Verrucomicrobia bacterium UBA1412
TGAGGTATGCGGAGCATACCCATCGTATAGCCCGGGGGCGCAGACCCCGGGTACACGTCCCGCCCACATTCTTTCACGACCCCGGAGGGGTCGCATCCGCCTATTCCCGTAGAAAAAGAAGATGAGTCTGTAATAGGTTCCGTGCCCAGATATCCCAGCGCTCGGAGGTCCCCATGCGTGGTTCTTCACTCCGTGCCCGGAGGGCACACGCNNACGCCTCGGAGAGGCGAATGTGCATAACCGTGGGTGCGGCTCCCGTAGGGAGACGTACCTACGGATAGAAGCGCCCCCCAGCACCCTCCGCCTGAAGGGCGGTACTTCTTCCACGACCCCAAGGGGCCACATCCGATCATCCCTTAAAAAATCTGCGCAAATCTGCGTAATCTGCGGTTCCTGAATTCCTTCTCTATTCGTGTTTCTTCGTGTTTCTTCCCTTTTTCGGTGCGCCTATTTTGAGGCAATGCGTCCGATCGTTTCTTCAAAGGTTGACAGCTCTCTTGAAACAGAGCAGACTCTCTTCCTGAGAGGATAGATTATGAACAACTTTGTTTTTCAGAATCCGGTTAGGATTATTTTTGGTAAAGGGGTAATTGCCGATCTGCCGGCCCATATCCCGGCGGGATCTAAAATTTTAATGACCTGTGGCGGCGGTTCTATCCGCGCCAATGGCGTCTATGACCAGGTCAAGAAGGCTCTCTCGGGCTTTCAGGTGCTGGAGTTTTGGGGCATTGAACCCAATCCGCACTATGAGACCTGCATGAAGGCCGTCGAAATATGCCGCCGGGAAAAAATCACTTTCCTGCTCTCTGTCGGCGGCGGCTCTGTGCTCGATGCCACCAAGTTCATCTCTCTGGCCGCGTTTTACACAGAGGGCGACCCCTGGGACCTCTGCTCCAAGGGCGCCACAGTCTCGCAGACCATCCCTCTGGGCTCCGTGATTACCCTGCCTGCCACAGGCTCGGAAATGAATTTCAATGCGGTGATCTCCCGCGATTCCACCCATGAAAAGTTGGCTCTGGCGGACCCTAAAGCCTACCCGGTTTTCTCCATCATGGACCCGGAAGTAACCTTCTCTCTGCCCGAGCGCCAGAGCATTAACGGCATTGTCGATGCCTTCGTCCACGTCTGTGAGCAATACATGACCTATCCGGTCAATGCTCCGCTCCAGGACCGCCAGGCCGAAGCCGTCCTCCATACCCTGGTCGAAGAAGGCCCCAAAGTTCTCAAAAATCCCAAGGATTACGATGCACGCGCCAACATCATGTGGGCGGCCACTCATGCCCTGAATTTCATTATGGCCTGCGGTGTGCCTCAGGATTGGAGCACCCACATGATCGGCCACGAGATTACCGCCCTGCACGGATTGGACCATGCTCAGACATTGGCCTGCGTTCTCCTGGGCGTTTTCAAGCACCAGAAAAAAGAGAAAGAAGCCAAGCTGGCTCAGTATGGCCGACGCATTTGGGGAATCGCCCCCGGGCCCGACGCCGCAGAAAAAGCGATTGATCAGACCGAAACCTTTTTCCGTTCTCTGGGCATGAAGACCCACCTCAAAGAGTATGGAGTCGGAACGGAGAATTTCGAAAAAATCGCCTCACGCATCCAGGATCGCGGCGTGAAGCTGGGTGAGCATGCAAATATCGGCAAAAAAGAAATCCTGGAAATTCTGAATCTCTCGTTGTAGGAATGCCGTTATGCAAAGGCCTCTTTATGGTCCCCTCCAGTGGGGTGCGGAAATCGCAGGGCTCATTATTCTCCTGTCTCTGCTCTCCTATATCGCACTCCAGTGGGGGGACTTGCCCGAGAAGATCCCTACGCACTACAATTTCTCGGGGCAAGCGGATGCCTGGGGTTCCAAGTCGGCTCTTCTCTATCTGCTTGGGGGAGCGATTTTCACCTGGATAGTTCTGACGGTTGTCTCCTTTTTCCCTTCGCTCTGGAATTATCCCGTCAAAGTGACTCCCGCAAATGCCCAATTCCTCTACCTCTGCAGCCTGAACCTCCTGGTTCTTCTCAAGCTCGAGCTGCTCATCCTCTTTTCGAGTATCATCTATTTCGCCATCAATGAGCATGACCTGCCTGTCTGGTTGACCCCCATTGCGCTGGCGGTGATCTTTGCTTCCGTCCTCTTTCCAATCTGGAGGATGTATCGACTGGGTAAATATGTCTGAACCTGAACCTTCCACTGAAACCGCCACACCATGAGGATGAACTTCTAAAATATGAAATGGGACCCGAGCCAGGCCATCATTATCCGGATACCCCAGAAAGAGAAATCCGGACAGGAGTCTCTCTCCTCCAATGCGCCTCCGGTGCTGCCTCAGAATGAGTCCGGCTCCCTGAGTACGAATACGGCCGGAACCGTTGTCGTTACCCCTGACCCGGCCCCGGAAATGTGGGAAGAGCTCGAGCAGGAGCCGACGACCTTTCCCATCACTTTCTTCCTCATCTCGATCCTGGCCTATCTCTTAGCCGTGGGGCCCCTGGATTATTTTCTGACTCGTCTTTTCCGGCGTCCCTGGCTGACCTGGGTCACTCTTCCGCTTTGGGCTATTCTTTTCACGACCCTTTTTTATCATGCCGGCAACTTCCTGAACCTTGAAAACCCGGAGAGAAGCCGGTTTCATCGCGAAGAGATCACGGTTGTGGAGCCTCCATCGCCTCCTCCTTTGCCTCAGGAAAACACCGATACAACTCCCTCAGAAGCAGATTTGAATAAAACAGAAAATGAGTGAACCATCCCCTCAGCCCACCTGGGCCATTGAAACGTTTGACCTCTCTCATACCTATGGAGAGCTGACCGCCCTCAGTCGCCTGAACCTTCAGGTGGGCCGGGGTGATATTTTCGGCTTCATCGGCAGCAACGGCGCCGGCAAAACGACCGCCCTGAAAATACTCTCCCTTTTCCTGCGACCGGCCTCGGGCACAGCCAGTATTTACGGCTATGATATTCATAAACAGGGCGATGAGATTCGCCGCCTGATCGGCTATATGCCTGATACTTTCGGCGTCTACAAGGATATGCTCGTCGTCGAGTATCTCGATTTCTTCGGCGCCTGTTACCAGATGAAGCGCTCGCATCGGGCAAAAAAAATTGAGGAAATCCTCCAACTGGTCGGCCTTTATGAGAAGCGCAACGACCTGGCCTCTCACCTCAGCCGCGGTATGCAGCAGCGCCTGGGCCTGGCTCGCGTCCTTATCCATGACCCGGACCTCCTCCTCCTGGATGAGCCGGCCAGCGGTCTGGACCCCAGAGCCCGTGTCGAAATGATGAACATCCTGCGTGAGCTCCGCAAAAAGGGCAAAACCATCCTGATCTCTTCCCACATCCTGAGCGAGCTTCAATCCCTCTGCAACCGGGTCGGAATTATCGAGAAAGGCAACCTCCTTTACTGCGGTTCCACTCACGACCTGAAGTTCAGGCAATCGGTCCTCATGACCTTCCGGATACGGACCTTGGGAGATTCCGATTCAGCCCTCCAGGCCCTCAAAAACGGTTCCACCATTGAGGAAGCCCGGTTGATTCCCTCCGCCCTCAATACGCCCGGGGAGAATTCCCACGCGCTGAGCGAAATCCGGGTCACCCTCAAAAGTGGTTGCGTGGACCCCGGGCAAATCTCCGAGCTCCTCCTCTCCGCCGGCGTTAAGCTCATCTATCTGGTCCAGGAGGAAGTCTCTCTGGAGCAAACATTCCTCAATCTCACCCGCGGAGATGTTCAATAGCTGCTTGTATTGCCTCAAAAATAAGATTTCCCGAAACGGAAATAAGTAAAATTTAATTTTTTTAAATTTCCCGTTGACACCCCGAATTTGAGTTGTTAGAATCGGACTGGTTTTGAAATTGTATTATGAGTAATTTCGTAGGGGAAAAAGGTTTGGAAGTTTCAGCTTTTTCAGTTCCAAAGTTGGGGAGGTTGAGAAATTTTATGGTTCTTGCCTATCTCTGCTTCTGCATATTGGCTTTCGTTGTGACGGCAACCGCGAAACTCTCTTCTGATTTTTCACTCCCCCTCATGAATGCGGTTGACCCGGTCTTCTTCTTCATAAAGGCGAAATATCTTTTGGTGATGATTTCTATCGTCGAATTGGGGGTAGCCTTCTTTCTGATCAAAACTATTCTGAGTGGATGCCCCATGAAGGGGGTTAAGTTTGTTCTCTGGCTGTGTATGCTATTTGTTCTTTACCGAATTGCTTTTCTGTTTTCTCCGGCACGGGTGGGAACGTGCAAATGTTTTGGTGTTGGTTCCTTCTTTGGTTTCATGGAAGAAAAGTCCGATTTTTGCAGTCTGATCCTTCTGGGTATTATGCTGCTGGGCGGTGTTATTTTGGTTTTATGGGATCGGTTTGTAAGACGCCGGGAGATGAAAAAAATATAACGGATTTATATACGATGAATATCAAGGATAACGCAAATAAGTTTTTGGGCATAGCAGTGGTGCTTTCAGTGTTAAGTATTTGGGGCGTCGCCCAAACAAACCAGACAGGTGTTCAAAAGACGGAGGCAGAAATTGCCGTCACTCAGAGTAAGAGTGTTCCGAGTCTTACCAATAGCCAGCTTCTTAGTTCTGCCGGGACCATCATTGCCACCAATAATGGCGTCACCATCACACAAGGCCCCGGCACCTCCATCCCCGAAGGCCCAGAACCTCAAGGCGGCTGGTTCACTCCACTCTATACGGCAGAGGGAAGTATAAGGTTCGATTCAATTGATGATTCTAATGTTGTCTTTCATACAGATAATTTCCCTTTTTCTATTTCCATGGATAAATCCGCACGATGGCAGATAAAGACAATTTCTTGTGTTCCTAAATTAGATATGTGTGTTACCAATTATGTCGTGTGTAATGGTACTAATATTTATCAAATATCACTTTCTGATAAAATTCTTGAACAAAATGAAAAACAGGAAATCGTCACGTCGAGGAGAGCGGCACAGGCGGCTACTGTACTTAATGGTGTTTATCCGTATGATAGTGGAGGAGTTATTGGTTCTCTCTGGGTTAGTTTTGTTGCAGGAGATCATCTATCTCATTATCCGACCGGTAAAATGCCAAACCTCGTAGAGTCGTCCCCCGAACTGGAACCATCAGCTTGGTGCACAGACTTCGTCCACGAACTTCGTACCGGTTATTCGAACTCGCTTGTATCCACCGGATCATTTATTATAAATAAAAATTATGTTTCTAAAAATCTTGTGGGCTATCAATTTATTAAAGAGCCAACTGATGAAGATTATTATTTTTTAATGAATAAAAAACTAAATGCGTTGAAGAGTATTCCGCAAAAAGAGGTTCTTCGCGCCACTTATTCTTTGGGTGATAGTATAGAGATGGATGGATTTACGATACCCACACGCTATTCCATAGTTCGTTATTCTACCCCGCCGGGATTAACTGAGTATTACGTGTCTGATAAAATTATTGGGATTGTTACAAATATTATTGTACAACAAGACAGAACGTCAATGTTGCCAGTAATAAATGGGAGGATATCTGTGTGTGATAAACGTTTTGTCTATCGAACAAAAGAGGCTTATCGAGATTCGGTCTATTATACTACGACAAATGAATGGATAATAGATACAAATTCTGTAGAACTAAAAAATATTGTATCAAAAAATATTTATCCTAGAGTTTCTTTTCGCAATAAAAGTATAGTATATTACTCTTTAATAATATTTATTCTTTTTCTTGTTTTTTACCCTTTTATTTCCTTAAAAAAGTGGAAATAAATAATGAAAGTAATAATAAAATAGCAAAGGTATAAGTATGAAAAAAAACTTATTAGCAGTGTTATTATTGACGATGCTAGTCGGAGTTGCGCACGCATGGCCAAAATATTGCAAAGATTACCTGTTTTCTGGTGATGATCTTTGCACAACAACATATGGTGATTGCTCTATACAGCTGAGACCTAAATTCGACTGTGTTTGGGGAAACGGACCTGAATGTGTCCCTTATGATCCAGATGCTCCATACGTTGCAGGGACATATCAATTAGGCAAATGCTACCCTAAAGGAATGGGTTATGAGTGTAGGGGGTATGGAGAGGTAGCTTTGATTTTTTGGAAACCTCTCTGTTAGGTTAGTAGAGAATGTGTTATAATCATCCACCTTGGGGGATAGCGTTCACACTCATTTTCCAAGGTGGTTTGGTTGTGATTCAAGAAGCACCTGCTGGAATTTGGACTAAGTCTCTGTGTGGGGGATAATTCACATATGCTAGGCTGGAAAAGACTGTATTGGGTCACAGTTGTTACGCTGTTGCTTATGGTCCTCACAGGAACAATACCGGAGTGGGGAGTCTGGTATTCTGTTGTCGACTGGTACCGCCCGCAGATGAATGCCCTTATTGAAGGCCAAATCAACTTTGGGACCACACTGAGCGCCCTTGAGCATGATAACACCTGGTCGGGTGGGGGAGTGCAGC
>DBPU01000096.1 GCA_002305615.1 Verrucomicrobia bacterium UBA1412
GATGCCCGTGTGCGGCCGATCTTAAAATCGAAGCCGAGGGCAAATCATCCGCCGAGGGGAAAAGCCCAGTCGAAATCATCGGCTTCTTCAGCTGCGGCGGCTGCCCCGGCAAACAGGCGGTTCCCCGGGCCAAAATTTTAGTCGAGCGCGGCGCACAAGCGATCGTCTTCGCCTCCAGCGCACCCCAGGGAAAACCCGGCAAGACCTCCTGCTCTCACCGCAAAGAGGTTAAGGAAACCGTCATTCGGAATATCGGCGACGGGGTCCGCATCATCGAGTGGGACCATTGAAATACTGAGCTGAAGCCGCTCTTTTAAAAACCACCTTCTGAAGCCGGTGGCTCTTCCCAGCGGCCATGCTTTTTGATCAGCTCGACCAAGGCATCCACCGCTTCTTCTTCCGGGATATTGCGCACAACGGGCGTTTTGCCGACGTAGAGGGTAATCTTCCCCGGAGCTCCTCCAACGTAGCCGAAATCCGCATCAGCCATCTCCCCGGGTCCATTGACGATGCAGCCCATGATACCGATCTTGACGCTGCTCAAGTGGCTGGTCCGCTCGCTGATCCGGGCGATCACCTTCTGAATATCAAAGAGAGTGCGCCCGCAGGAAGGGCAGGAAATATATTCGGTCTTGAAAGAGCGTGAGCCGGAGGCCTGCAGGATATTCCATGCCAGCATCACCGCCTCAGTGGGATTCTTTTCGCGGCGCACCAGCACGCAGTCGCCGATGCCGTCGCAGAGCAGAGAGCCCAGGAGAGCGGAAGATTTCAGCACCAATTTTCCGGGCCGATCGCCCTCTTCGGGTTTAAAAGTATCTTTGAGAAGAATCGGATTCTTCAAACCGGCCGCCTTGAGTGCCGCTGCCAGCCAGCGAAAAGCGAAAACAACCGGCACGGAAGTGCCATCGGCAATCGTCACCAGCTTGCCGGGCGCGATCACGGGCAGAGACTCCGAAACCTCGATTTCCACACAGCTATGGAGTGAATAATCGGCCTCGCAATAGGCCCGTTTCTGAGCCAGGAGTTTGCGGTCGGCCCCTTCACTTTGTTCCGGGGTGACCAGTACCCGCACCGGCTGCATCCCTCCCAGGGGAATTCCCCCGTAAAGGATCTCTTCGCTCGGACGCCGTTCATAAGAAAAAGGATTCCAGGCAGGCGGCAACTCCGGGGCAGGGTCTCCGCTGAAAATCTCCGGCATGGAGCTCAAGAGAGAACGGCAGACCGGGATTTCATGAACGCTATCCTCCGATAACGAGACACGGATGGTTTCGCCCAGGCCGTCGACCAGGAGCGCACCAATCCCGACCGCACTCTTGATGCGGCCATCGGCTCCCTGACCGGCCTCGGTCACACCCAAATGGAAGGGGTAATTGCAATCGGGACCTTCCTCAGAAAGTTTTTGAGCAAGCAGTCTGTAGGCTTCAATCGTCACCTTGGGACTGCTGGCCTTCATGGAAAAGAGGAAATTATGGAACCCATGCTTGCGGGCGATCCGGGCATATTCCAGGGCGGCCTCCACCATTCCCAGCGGTGTATCGCCATAGCGGCCCATGATCCGCTGGCTCAGGGAACCGTGGTTGGAGCCGATACGCATCGCGCGGCCGAGCTTTTTGCAGATTTCCAGAAGCGGCAGAAATTTCTCTTCCACCCGCTTCAGGGCCGCCTCGTACATTTCGGGCGTGCTCATTTGCGGATCCCAGCTTGCTGAATCGGCGTAATTGCCCGGATTAATCCGGATTTTCTCCACCCAGCGTGCGGCCTCAATCGCCGCTTCCGGGATAAAATGTATATCCGCCACCAGTGGGACCTTGCTTCCCCGGGCGCGAAGACGCTCGACAATGACGCCCAGATTCTGCGCGTCTTTCAAAGTCGGCGCTGTCAGGCGAACCAGTTGGCAGCCGACTTGTTCGAGCTCGAGAATCTCCCTCACGCAGCTTTCCGTATCGGCCGTCTTACTGGTCAGCATCGACTGAACCACGACCGGCTGATCTGCTCCTATAATGACGCCGCCCTCTTCGGGATTGCCCACCACCACTTCGCGGGTAGGCCGGCGTTGGTAATAGTAAAGTGACTGACTGAAGCTCATGCTGTCTGACGGCTATTTACCGTCCGGGGAACTCGTCTCTTCAAACTCGAAATCCTGCTTATACATCCCCGTGAAGAGGGAAAACTTCTTGATGTCGTTGTAAGAGACGAAAATCATGAAGCCGATCAGGAGGAACGCAAAAGCCGTGTTCACGTACTCGAGGAATTTGACACTGACCGAGCGGCGCGTCACCCATTCATAAGCGGACATCACGATGTGGCCGCCATCCAGAACCGGTATCGGCAAGAGATTCAATATCGCCAGGCTGACGTTGAGCAGGACCATGAAATTAAGCGCCAGGCGGTAATCGCCCTTCACGTAGGTAGCCAGCATCGCCAGAATCCCCGGAGGACCGCTGAGGTCTTTGACCCCAACCCCGGTTTCTTTGGAGTGAAAGAGAGCCGCGATCGTATCGTAGGTTCTCACCAAAACGCTGCTGACATTCTCCCAAGGATTTGGCCCCGGATACTGCACGGCATAGGTCATTTTGCCTTCCGTCGTCAAATAAACCGAAATTCT
>DBPU01000029.1:0-34099 GCA_002305615.1 Verrucomicrobia bacterium UBA1412
AAAAACATACACTTCAGACTTTGCTTCAATTTATCAGATTGTTCTTCTGAAATATTAAGTTTTGTTTTTATGGGAAACAGAGAAAGCTGTTGCTCAAAATTCGTATCTGAAATCTGTGTATAAGATAAGTCATTCAACTTCAATAATAGCTGTTGAGGTGAAAGCGATTTTTTTTGAACTTCTTCTTTTTTAGTACATCCGAATAATAAAATATTTGATGCAATAACTAAAACTATAAACTTAATTATATTAATATTCATATTTCTATATTCTTGTATAAAATAAATTTTATGGAAAGCTGAGTAACTTATCGTCTGCAAGGACGTTGCCAACAATCAGCTGAACAGGTAACCATTGAGAGCATTCTTTGTCCCAAAAGAAGAACGCATATATAGGAATAACCGGTTCTGGAGAGATCGGTTTAACAAAGAAATAAAATGACAAACTTCTCCAAGAGGAATCAATTTCTTCAGTGCCTTCATTTGGAATAGATGAAAATATAAAGGTTGGGTAGCTAAATGAAAGCCCTCCAGCGGCGTTGAATGTTGATTTCACTATTTTATCACGATAGGAGCTGGTGGTTTCTAAAATATTTTTTTTCGCTTCAGCCCCTGAATGAATATAAATACCTGCCTTCAGAATGTTGCCTTTTGAATTAGTTGTTCCAAGTTCTGCATATATTTTTTCAGGATTAACACAGACTCCCTGCCATAAATCCTTAAAAAAAGTTCCTTCGGAGCATTTTCGTACAATCCAACGATGAAAATCTTCATCTTTGGGAACAACTACCTTGGAATCGGGGTACTCCTGCAACCAATCTGGATCATCCGTTTTCCATCCGGATAACCACTCGTCCCATAACCAATCATTTTTTTCATACTTTGCACCCGCCGGAAGGCGAAAGCGCATATACGCATCATACGTTCCCACGCTATATGCCTGGGCCAGTAACAGGAAGGAAGTATATGCTTTTACACGCTGATCCGTACTGAGCAATTCATCCCCAGTTATCTGAATGTTTCGTAGATACTCGTTGAGCTTGTTAGTATCAGAAACAGATACGAAGGGCAGTTTTTCCCAGTCCACTCCTTTTCGCTTAGCCTCTTGAATGAGGGGTTGCCCGGCGTCTGGATCGTTTATAGAGGTTTTATTCTTTAGAGAAAGGGCAACAACTACAAGTGCCAAGATGAGAATTGTTGGGAAAATGTATTCTTTAATAGAAGACATGGTTTTATTATTTGCTTATTTATTAATAAAATTTATCGTAAGTTCTTCAATGCTTTCCCACAAGCCATAAGAAGTTCCGACACACTCTTGTTGCGAAGGCCTTATACAACACTTGAGCTTGTATCTTTTATCATGCTCCTTATGCACACAATCTTTAATTCCACCACTGTTCTCTATCTCTTCACAAATTCCGCACTCGGTATTAAGTGCAGAGCATTTCCAAACTACGTCATGCCCGTTTACGTAGTAATGGCATTTTCCATCATCCGCACTACAGTGCACAGTAAAAGCCACTGCAGCAACGCAGATGGCACCGATCAATAATTTTCTTATCATGACATTACCTTTTTTTTGTTTAACGATCAAGGCGGAAGAAGTCGGCTTTTTACAATAAAACGTCACTCTACGAGGACTACTATCAATCCACTTTTACTCTGCCTGTGGCGCATTTACTATATAAAATACACTCTCTTCTCCAACTCTCTTTGAAGGTTACTAAAGAACCTCCGGTTTGTCAAATATTTTTTGATAAAAAAATTTGATAAGAAAAAATGGGGAATTATTGGAAGCTGACTTAGAAATGAATGTTTTTCGCTGGGCAGCCCAATCTGCAAAACTCGTCTCAGGCCGGATTGGCCACATTTGCCTGTGGGCGTAACTCAGCCCACAGAGCAAGCTCTCCAGGAAGCCCAAGTTCCGCAGCGCATTCCAAGGCTTGAGAGGATAATCATAAAAACAGCCCCGATAGAAAATACGCGATTGACGGTGGACGGAAAGAAAATCCTCAGGCAACCGCTCTTGCCACCATCGGACAATCTCCGGGTTCTTGCTGAAAAAACGATGACCTCCGATATCAAACCGAAATCCTTTATAACAAACAGTCCTCGAGATTCCGCCGACTGTGCTCGGCTCCTGCTCCAGCAGCGTGATGCCTACTCCTGAGCCGCCGCGCAAACGCACGCACTCCGCTGCCGCAGTTAACCCCGCCGGACCGGCCCCTACGATGAGGATATCCGGGCAGGCGGGATTCGTTTGTTTCATAATTGTATCCTACGTATCTTACTTATTCGAGGGAATCGGGGTACAATTACGTTTATTCTCAATTTTGGACGGTTTATACCAGAGAAGGAAAGCACCACCCAGACACATCCAGGCGGCGATAAAACTTAGAATGAAACCTTCCGCTTGGGGAGATAGACCCATCGCTTTACCCATATTCCCAATACAGGGACAAGTGACAGCAAACCCACCTAAAGACGAAATGGTGCGATAGAGTACAAATTGCGTGCCCATGAAGAAAACCCCCAGTGCCGTCCATCGGCTCTGCGGTTTGCAGAGGATTAGGGTCACTAAAACCAGCTCACACGCCATCACACCCCAGAGAATGTAGACATTCTGTATTTGCAAAAGATTATCTTTTGCGGAGAGATATCCCCTACCCACAATGCTGCAGCTTTAAGTACCGCGGTTGTCAGTAAAAACAAACAGGATACATACAGGAAAAGTCTTTGAGATAGCACAGTTTTCTTCAAGAGTATCAACTATCACACACACCTTCAAGATCAAGCGAAGGAGCTTTCCATTCTAAGCCAAAATCTGAATTTTTCATATCCAATATCTGTTCGTCACCGTGATCTATGTAAATCAAACAGTCGTATTTACACGTTACAGTAGTATCTACCGTGTTTTTGTTACCAGGACGTCCAGGTACTCTATACTTTGATTCCCCTTGCACGTTGGCAACATCTCCGTCAATAAAGACTTGGACAGGAGAACCCGGAGGATCCGGAATATCCCAAGCGTAGCACTGACAGCCGTTTTCCTCTTCTTCCATGCAGGGCTGAGTCTTAAGTCTCCAGC
The DNA here is from genome assembly GCA_002305615.1 of Verrucomicrobia bacterium UBA1412. Lineage (GTDB taxonomy): Bacteria > Verrucomicrobiota > Verrucomicrobiia > Limisphaerales > UBA1412 > UBA1412. The sequence continues at coordinate 3,088 of DBPU01000029.1, forward strand.
AATCATCTGCATAAACATACGAAACAAGCGCAACGGCGCAAACAACAGCCAATTGAAATACATAAGTATTTCTTATATTTTTATTTTTCATATCATGTATTTTTATTTTTAAATACAAAATAACCAACAAAAGCACATATAGCTAGTAATAGAAATATATAAATATATCTTAGCGAATTTTGTAAATATTTCTTCTTCGCTTGCTCCTTCTCCCATTCGGATTCTGTTTGTAATTTTTCGAGAACTCCTGTGAATTCGTCAACATACATCGTATTGGTTCCGGAAACCCAATATTTTTTAATTTTAGAATCCGGTTTTGGTTCAATAGAAAAGTTTTCTCTATTGTATTCAGGATTTAAATTAATAAAACTAAATAAAAAATTACAAACTTCATTAGTGAATAATTGTTCATCTCCACTTAATTTATAAATATCAAAAAAATAAATTTCATTAGGAAAAAAAGAAACGCTTAAATTTGTTGTATATCGATACTCATAAATACTTCCCAAAAGCAACGGTATATTTTCATCATTTTTCGAAGAAAATCGATTTCTGGGAGTTGCGTAGGTCACATCCAGTCGGACGATTCGATGAAGCCGATCAAGTGTAATAATTCCCTCTATAGAATTGGTGCTTCCAGGCTCTCCCTCAATTTGAAAAAAAGACTGCTCTTCCTTGAAAGGTTTTTTTGGGAAATAAGGAAGAATTTTAATTATCTCTTTCATGATGACCTTTTCGGTCGTCAAAGGTTTCATGAAAGGAGTTCCCTCTACGGAGGAACGGTGCTTATTGGTCCACGTGGTTAATGAGCTTGCACCGCATTTCCAATATTCATCGTCATATTTGCTTAAAATAGAATCATATAACTCCAGTTCATCAACAGTCTCATTATTGAGAATAGAAAAATGTGGACTGCGTGCGGAAAACAAACAAAAATCTCCATCCCTTTTTATTCTGAAATAAGTTGTAGAGTCTCGACGAGGATCATTCTTAACCCTTGCTACCCCTATATCATACTTATCGGGAGGATTCATCATGAAGTCGATGAGCAGCTCACCGGGAGTTTTAGCAGGGGAGTCCGCTGCAGATTCTTTCGTGTCCTGAGCAAGGCCCACACAGGCAAAACAACAGGCGAGCAGTGTGAAAACTCCCGCCCATTTCGTAACTCTTTTAGAGCACATTCGCCGTACAATATCTGCAAAAATTCTCATAAATCAGCTGAATTCTATTTCTTCTCGATGATTTCGTCAATATGAAAATAAAATATTTTATTTTTTTATATTTCATTTGTAATCAATAGGTTATCTCCAATATACCTGATAAAGTGATCGGGTTCGTTTCATATCGCAGTCATGAAAACTGGGGGTAAAGCAAAGGCTAATTAATTGATCTCCATTTTGGCGTAGAATAAATTCGGGGATCGAAAAGCGGACGCGTTTAGCCGTGTTCGTGCCGTATGTTGTAGGTGCGATTCCGATGATAGGCAGCTCAATAGTGTTGATCTTGGCCCGGTACACTTCCGGGAAACCTTCTGCTTCCGGTCCCAGCGTTAATTCCAAGAACTGCGGGCGGTCAACCATCAGAATAGCAACCGCACTGACCAATCCCGTTTCCTTATTCCATCCCATTCCGTTACCCATGATGCCGGTTGGTCCGGGATGATTTTCTTGAGTGTAGATTCCCTGGTAATCAGCCAGTTTTTTGTTGTTTAAGATAATATTATAACCGAAATTGTGAGGTGTATTCTGCCATTGCCTTTTGAAAGCTTCACCGGGTTTCCAAAGAGGATAGGCTCCCTGAGTCCAGAGGGTTTGCAAAAGCATCCAGCCATAGAGCCCACGGACCAGATATGTCTTCCAACGTTGCGAGAGCGGCACAAAGAGAGGAATCAAGAACACAGCTAAAAAAGCAGGCGCAAAATCCAAAATATAGCGTGTGGAAAGTGTCGCGAAGCGGATATAAAAACAGCCCAATGCCACTACGGAAAGTCCGAACCAGAAGGCCAGGCTCCAAACAAGCAGTTGGCTCCATTCGTTCGAATTCTCTTTCTTATGTGCCGGTGGCGGTTTTCGCAGATTGTGCCATAGGAGCCCGAGTACTCCCAGTGTGATAAGCAGGTAACTTGGATCAAAAGTAAGCTGATAAATATCGCGCCAACGGGGAATAGGGGCTTCCCCAACAGGTATTGCCCATGGGATAAAGAGCCAATAGAAGAGTTCACGGACCAGGGCCCAAAAACTCGCCTCATCACAGGGATTACCGAAGCGAGTCAGATAGACAATATTCTGGCTTGAGAAGCTAAGATTGTGCCCGAACTCAAAAGGACTGCCGAAACGTATCCAGTTGCTGAAGGCAAGAAAGAGAAGTCCAGCAAGGATAAGGAAACTTCCAGAGAGGGGTAGAAGTAGATTACGCAAAGAGCGACGCCGTTTCCATGGAGTCAAAGCGCACCAGATCAGAACGCCCCCTGCTGCAATTCCATAGACTCCATACGTGGGACGTATGATGGCTACAAATCCCGACAAGAAGCAGGCTAAAAGGAAATCACTTTGCTTGCCTGCTACGATATACCGAATCGTAGCAAGCAAAAGAATCAGGCAAAAAAGGAGCGCGTAAAGGCAAGTGACTTCATAAATGAGTTTGGCTCCCGAAAGGAAATTAAGCAAGGCTGGGCAAAAGAGAATCAGAAAACCGAAGAGCAGGCCTTGGGAAAGAGTGGCTCCCTGCCGTATTATCATGGACATCGTCCGCAAGGTATAAAGAGAGAGTAAAAATAGAGCCACCATCAAAGGGATGATATCCGGGCATAGGATTCCAAGTAGACGGCCCAACCCCACAAAAGGTAAATACCACAAGGCAACTCCCAACCCCCAGAGTTGATGAACACCCTGATTCCAAGCCAGGTCAAAACCCATCTCAGTAATTTGTGGGCTCAATGCCCAATGTCCCTGGAGTAATGAATCCACTTGCATCCGAATAGGATGAGACCCATCCATCGGATAATAAAAAAAGCCCCAACTGACCCCACTGGCCAAGACGAACACCACTTCCGCAAAAAGAGCGAACAAAACTGTCTTGCCCCAGCTAATCGTTGAGGGTTTTCTGCGTGGTGTTGATTTCGCATTATTTTTCAAAACATCTCTCCCTTACGCTGCTCAGAAGAGGCTTTACTGCGGATTTGCTTCAATGCTTCTCTATACTTCATGGTGATTTTGGTTTTTGTGTTCTATGCTCCAGGATACCTGAATTTCTTACGTAAAGGGGAGGTTAGCACGAGGAGAGGGCGTTTCCAAGTTTTAAGTGGGTCCGCTTTGCCTTGAAAAACGGACACACAATGTGGGAAAAGGCAAAAGGCACAGTGCCGAAGCATTGTGCCTTTGTGTGTGTGGCCGCCTTGCGAGCGGCTATGTGAAAAAGAGTCTTTGGGCAAAGCTCCGGAATCACGGGATTAGCGGATTGCCGGGAGCTCCTGCCGTTTTATATCATTATTCTGTTTTTGCCGGGGCGGGTGCGGGTTCCGGTGCCGCGGGAGCTGCAGGTACCTCAGGTGCCGGAGCCGGGGTTGCTTCAGCGGGCGCTGCAGGTTCCTCAGGAGCCGGCTTCAGCGATTTGAGATAATCCTGCATCTGCGTTTTCATGGCGTCATCCTCAAGGGCAGCCAGGGCTTTTTCGGCGGTTTGATCACCGAGCTGGGGTTGGCCTGTTTTGTAGTAGACGACGGCGCGGAAGAAATCATTGGGGATTTTGGGTTTCTCTGTCTGAGTTTTATCGGCTTCATCCAGGAGCATCAGGGGGAGCTCGGCGGTGGCATTATCTCCGAGGTTCATCACGATGGAGTAAGCGGCCTGAGCCATGAGGAAAGGATCGCCCCCTTTGAGGCTTTCAAAAATTTCTTTTTCGATGTCCTTGCGAGCTTGCGGGTCAACGGATGCCGCATCGGCTTCGAGGAGGGTTTTGTATTTATCCATGGCCTTGCTGGCACGGATTTGCTTACGCATTTGCTCGGCCTTCTGCGCGGAGGCGGCATCAATGGAGGCCATTTCTTTCAAGATGTTCTCCACGATATTGGTGTCGCTGGCGCTTAGGGTGCCGACCATCTGGGCCGCGGCCTGTTCCAGAGCAGCGGCATCACCCTTGAGCTCAGCGAGGAGTTTATCGGAGGCGGCCTGAATAGCAGCGGCATCCGGGGGCTCATCGGCCAGGACGACATCCGCGTATTGCTCAAGAGCTTTATCGGTTTTGATCTGGCTGCGGATTTCCTTGGCTCTTTGAGCGTAGTCGTCATTGACTGTGGCCAATTGGTCCAGGACTTGATTCAGGATTTCCGATTCCTCGGCCTGATAGGCGGCTTCGAGGATGGGTTCCAGGAGGTCGAGGCGTTTGCCGGCTTCTTTGAGGACTTCGGCGGCCATTTCCTTAGCTTTGGGGTCACGGGCGGCCAGGAGCTGAGCGAATTCGGCGGCTTTGACATTGGCGGCCAGGTCGTATTTACCGGAGAGGATTTCTTCGAGCGGCATATCCATCTGCATGGGGTGGCCGACCCAGACGACCTGACTCGATTTATCAATGATGAAGGCGCAGGGGATTCCGTTTTGGCCAAAGGCCTGCATGTAACTCATGCTGGTCTCATCATCCTTATCGACCGCGACGATGTAATTCATATTATCGCCCTGTTCTTCGACGAAAGGCTTAACCTCTTCGAGCTTTTCATTGGAGATACCGACAACGACCAGGCCCTGATCTTTGTATTTTTTCTGGAGCTCAGTGAGGTGAGGGATAGAAGTCTTGCACGGTCCACACCAGGTGGCCCAAAACTCGACAACGTAGATGTTTTTGCCATCGGTGACATCGATGGGAGCTTCTGCGGTGGCGCCCTTGACCCAAGCCGCAATGTTGAGGGGCTTGGCGCGATCGCCAACTTTGGAGAACTGCATCTTCACCTCGGGAGCGCTCTGGTCCAGGGCAGGTGCCGTGAAATTAGTTGCGCTTGAAGGAGAATCGGAGCCGTTGTTTTTTTTGCATCCTGTGAGGCCGCCTGAGATACAGAGGCCGGTGACAAGTGCAACTGCCAATAAAGAATTCACTCTCTTCACGGCTCTAGAGAGTAGGGAGAAAAGGGCTGAGGAGCAAGAGAAAAGCCGAAACAAAATCCGGGGTAAATTTCTGCCCCGAGAGAGACTCCCGGGGCAGAAAAAGAGTGCATAGCCGAGGCGGCTAAATACTACTACGACCTTTTAGCGGCAAGCGCAGCAGCAACGAATTCTTTGAAGAGCGGATTGGGGCTGTGGGGTTTGCTCTGGAACTCGGGTTGGAACTGGCAGGCCATGAAGAAGGGGTGATTTTTGAGTTCAACCAGTTCGACCAGAGAGTCGTCCGTGGAGCGGCCACTGACGATGAGGTTCCCCTCTTTCTCGAAGAGGTCGAGGTATTTGCCATTAAAGACATAGCTATTGCGGTGGCGCTCAGAGATCTGATCCTGAGCGTAAATGGAGTAGGCTTTGGTGCCGCTCTTGATTTTGCAGGCGTGGGCGCCCAGGTGCATGGTCTGCCTATGCTGTTTGTGTGAAGAGGGCTGTGCGTCTGCGCTCAAAGCGGTCTCCAGGGGGATAATGACGGGATACTCAGTGGAGGGATTAAACTCGACGGAGTGAGCGGATTTGAGTCCCAGCACGTTGCGCGCATACTCAATGACGACGGCCTGCATTCCGAGGCAGATGCCCAGGAAGGGAATCTGGTTTTCGCGGGCATACTGGGCAGCGAGGATTTTTCCTTCGACTTCGTGGATGCCGCTGACGCCCGGGGCCAGAATGGCGTCGATATTCTGGAGCGCTTTGGTGCCTGAAGTTTCAAGTTCTTCGGGGTCGATTTTGACGACCTCAAGGCGCGTATCGTTTGCGATACAGGCGTGGAAGAGGGCTTCCTGGAGGGATTTATGGGCATCGTTAATGCCGACGTTTTTGCCGACCAGGCCGATGCGGATGCTGGAGCTCGGTGCAATGATGCTGCGGACGACGTTTTGCCACTTGGTCATATCCGATGTGCGTTGCTCTAATTGGAGAAGCTTGCAGATGAGGGGATCCAGGTTTTCGCGCTGGAGGACCAGAGGCAGCTCGTAGATGGAGTGATCGACATCTTTTTCCTCAATAACGGCCTCGTAAGGGACGTTGCAAAAGAGGGAGATTTTTTTGCGCAGCTCTTTGTTGAGGGGGTGTTCGCAGCGGCAGATGATGATATTGGGAGTGATACCGATTTCACGCAGCTTAGCGACAGAGTGCTGAGTGGGTTTGGTTTTCAACTCGCGCATGGCGCTGATGTAGGGGACCAGGGTGACATGGATGAAAATGACAGAGCCAAAGGGTTGCTCCAGAGCGAACTCGCGAATGGCTTCAAGGTACGGGAGTCCTTCGATATCGCCAGTGGTGCCGCCGATTTCAGAGATCAGGACATCGCAATCGTTGGAATTTTCCTTGATTCTGGCTTTGATTTCATCGGTGACGTGGGGGATCACCTGCACGGTCACGCCAGCGTAAGCACCCTTGCGTTCCTTTTCGAGGACAGTGGTGTAAACCTGGCCGCTGGTGAGACTGTTTTTGCGGGTCAGGTTGGTGTTGGTGAAGCGTTCATAGTGGCCGAGGTCCAGATCGGTTTCTCCGCCGTCTTTGAGGACATAGACTTCGCCGTGCTGGAGGGGATTCATGTTGCCCGGGTCAACGTTCAAATAGGGGTCGAATTTCTGAAGTTTGACGCGGTAGCCGCGGCTTTCGAGGAGTGCACCGATGGAGGCGGAGGTCAACCCTTTTCCTACAGAGCTGATTACACCGCCGGTTACGAAAATATATTTCATAGATATAGTTATACGTGAATTAGAGAAACGATAATTAATTGGTTATTAAGGGAGCTGGTTCAAAATTTTTTCGACTCGGGCGACATCCTCTGGGGTATCGACTCCGATGGATTCGTGATTCACCCGGGCTACGGCAATGGAAATTCCATTTTCGAGCGCACGGAGTTGCTCCAGTTTTTCGGCTCTTTCCAGAGGCGAGACCGGAAGGCGGACTAATTTTTTGAGCGTTTCCCTTTTGTAGCCGTAGATGCCGAGGTGTTTGAGAAATGGAAAAGCAGAGATATGAGTCTCCAGAGGTTTATGCTCCATGTCTCTGATATAGGGAATCGTTCTTCGTGAAAAATAGAGGGCTTGGCCCTGTGTTCCGAGGACTACTTTGACGATATTCGGGTTGTCGTATTCCTCAGGTTTATTGATCGGAGTTGCGGCCGTGGACATGGCTACCTTATCGGAGCGGAGCAGGGCTGCAACGGCTTCAATCACGGCAGGGTCAATGAGAGGCTCATCACCCTGGATGTTGATGGCGAGATCGGCATCGGATTTTTTGACGACTTCTTCAATCCGATCGGTCCCGCTGGAGTGGTGGGAAGATGTCATGACAACCTCGCAAAAAGGAGCCACGGCACTGCGAATGCGTTCGTCATCGGTCGCAACGATGACGTCGCTCAAGCTGGGGGCTTTGCGGCACTGTTCAACCACCCATTGAACAAGAGGCTTACCCGCGATGAGGGCTAGCGGCTTACCCGGGAAGCGAGTGGAGCCGAAACGAGAAGGAATGACACCGATAATTTTCATAATAGCAACCCACCTATAAGCATATTCATCTTTTTGTAATTTCCTTCAGATCCAGACGCGAGAAAATAGAAAGCCGCTCAAACCGCCACTGGGCGGAAGGGCATCCACGGGATTTTATTGGTAGCATAAATCCGGAACTGAAGCAACCTCAAAATATGAAGATGCCTCAGAAAACGAAAAATAATTTCGGCTACCTAGGGAGCGGCGGGTGTCGGTTTCAGGATGAGGTAGGTGGGGAGGCCGATGACCTGGTAGTGATCCAGGATTTCTTTGGCGGGAGATTTCCGGGGTTGCTCGGTCTGGAGTTTAAGGACGATGAACTCAGATTCCAGACGCTTGCGGACATCGGCATCGCTGAAGGTTGTTTTCTCCATGTACATGCAGGACTTGCACCAGGTGGCCCAAAAATCGACAAAGATCGGTTTGCCGGTTGCGAGGGATTCCTGCATTGCCTGTGCCAATTGCTCATCAACGGCAATGGAGGCGGAAGCTTCGGAGGCTTCTGTATTGAGGTTATCTATGCGAGTGAGCTCGGTGCTGCTCTTCCAGAGTTTATATCCTTCTACAGCGTAATAGGCAGCGAAGAGGAGGATTAAAATGCCAAAGGTTTGCTTGACCCGGTTCATCCACATTCCGGGCTTGGGCAGAGCGGCGATTCCGGCTCCGGCTATGGGCCAGGGCAGAGCCATTCCGGCTCCCAGAAGAAAGGGGAGAAGGAGGCCGAGGTAGTTGCCTGAATTGTAGATATTGGTGGAGATCAGCAGGACTGAAATCAGGGCGGGTGCGACGCAGGCTCCGGCCAGGAGAGCGGAGAAGGCCCCCAATCCAAAAATCAGGAAGTAACGAAGGAGGCCTGTTTTGGAATTAACATTGGTTGGGCCATGAAAGCGGCTGAAATCAATCGTGAAGACATCAAACATGGCCAGGGCAAGGATGACGAAAACGGCTGCCGTACCCAGGTTGAACCACGGGGAAGCATTGAGGGCACCGAACGTGGCTCCGGCCAGGACGACGGCTAATCCCAGCGCGCCATAGGCCAGGGCCATTCCCAGACCGTAAATGCCGCCCAGGAGAAGTCCCTGGGTTTTACTACCGGCTTTGACTCCGGCGCCGATGATGGCCAGGTTAATGGGGATCATGGGCAGCACACAGGGAGTCAGGTTGAGGCCGATTCCAAAGAGTAAAATCAAAGGGATAGTGATAATCATTCCCCATTTGGCGAGGAAGCCTTCGATTCCCCCCTGTTGGCTTTCACCATGAGCACGATCCAGGAATTTAAGGAACGACTCTTTATCCATGGAGCCCGAATCTACGGCTACTGTTTTGAAGGAGGCGGAGCGCTCCTGCCAGAGAGAGGCGGCGGCTGGTGAGACAAGATTTGAAGCGGTTTCGGATTCCTGAACGGAGGTGGATTCACCGGCCCAGGAGAATTTTTGTTCCACTTCCTCGGGCATGAAACACATTTCCTGGCTGCACCCCATATATTCGATTTTTACGGAGGCAGATTGGGCTGGGGTGGAGAAGACGTATTGCGCGCGAAAGCTTTCTTTTAAAACATCTTTGTCCTTCTCGGTAAAAATGTCTTTGATGCGGATACTTTTCAGGGGGGCGGTCGGTTCCAGGAGTGAGCCATCGGCAGCGGTGACCCGGAATTCATCTTTGTAGAGGTAGTGCTCGGGAGCGATTTGGACGGAGAGTGAAAAACCTCTTTGGCCATCCTTCTCTTCGGGGGTGATCTGTACAGAAAAAGGTTTTTCTATTTTCTGAGCAGGGGCGGCGGAGAGGGGTTTTTCCCAATCGCCCAGAGGACTGCTCAGGTTCTGAGCGGAAAGAGGGGGCAGGTGAACGAGTAGACAAAAAACGACCAGGAGCTGCAAACGGCTCCATTGCAGGAGGAAATTTTTCATAATATTCAGTTCCAACACCTGGGCGATGATGGGGTAAAAGCGATTTAAAATCAACTCTGCGGGGATATAAAAATGCGCTTGGGCAGAGGCTCAGTTTTTGGAATGTGGATATCGAGATAAAATTAGCTTTCGTTTTTGTGGTTTAAGTAATTAGAATGGAGAGCGGGAGGCTTATCTGCCCAAAGTGTTTGGATGGAAACCTATCTCCCTAGATAAACAATATAGATAAAATGGCTAAAATTGATTTCGGCGGTATAGCAGAGGATGTGATCACGCGCAGTGAGTTCACAATGGAAAAGGCACGTGAGGTGCTTAAAAATGAAGTCATTGCCGTTCTCGGTTACGGTGTACAAGGCCCGGCACAGGGTCTGAATCTTCGCGATAACGGATTCAATGTCATTGTTGGCCAGTCCAAAGCTTTCAAAAGGGATTGGGACCGCGCCCTCAATGACGGATGGGTCGAGGGAAAGAATCTTTTTGACATAGAGGAAGCGGTAAAGCGTGGTACGATTATCCAGATGCTTGTATCGGATGCGGCACAGAGAGCGATCTGGCCGTCAGTCTCCAAATTGCTCAAAGAGGGTGACGCCCTTTATTTTTCACACGGTTTTTCAATTGTTTATAAAGATCAAACCGGGGTCATTCCTCCTGCCAATGTGGACGTGATCATGGTGGCGCCCAAGGGCTCCGGTCTTTCCGTGCGTCGTAACTTCCTCAATGGTGTGGGTATCAACTCAAGCTATGCGGTTCAGCAGGATTATACGGGCCGCGCCACTGAGCGGACTCTCGCAATCGGGATTGGCGTGGGCTCGGGGTATCTTTTCCCGACCACGTTCCAGCAGGAAGTTTACAGCGATCTGACGGGCGAGCGCGGCACTTTGATGGGCTGCCTGGCCGGTATGCTGGAAGCGCAATATGATGTACTCCGCGCCAACGGGCACAGCCCGAGCGAAGCCTTCAATGAATCGGTGGAAGAGCTGACGCAGAGTCTGATTCGTCTGGTGGACGAGAACGGTATGGACTGGATGTATGCCAATTGTTCGGCGACGGCTCAACGCGGTGCGCTGGATTGGAAGCCCAAGTTCAAGGCCGCCGTTCTGCCTCTTTTCAAAGAGCTCTATGAATCGGTGAAGAGTGGTAAAGAGACAGAGCGCGTCCTCAGTTATTGCGGAGCGCCTGATTACCAGAAGACACTTGCTGCTGAGCTGAGTGAAATCAAGAACTCAGAAATGTGGCGCGCAGGTGCGGCTGTCCGCTCCCTGAGGCCTCATGAAGCTGCCAAGGCTGTGACTGCGAGCACCAAGGGTGTCAGCGGCCGCGCCGGCAACTAACAGCTCCATTTAAGACAAGAGAGATGGAATTGAAGAATGGAGATTCCATCTCTCTTTTTACAGATCGCGAACGGGAATGATTGATTCGCCGTTTTTGGGGGTGTCCGTTTTTTGAGAGGTTGTTATCCATTCCCAGCTCTCTCGTCTCCTTTTTTCAACCAGTTTGTTAAGTATAATTATGTCCGCTGTTATTACCATCGTGGGAAAGCCTAATGTGGGCAAATCCGCTCTTTTTAATCGAATTGCCGGCCGCCGAATCGCTATCGTGCATGACCTGCCCGGAGTGACTCGAGACCGTGTCAGTGCGCAAATGGAGTGGCGCGGGATGCCTTATACCCTGATTGATACGGGTGGAATTTCTTTGCTCAAGGGAGAAAAAGGTGGAGACATTATCACCCAGAGCACCGTCATGCAGGCGGATTTGGCGATCGCGGAAGCTGATGTGGTTTTCTTCGTCGTGGATGTTCAATCCGGCGTCACGGCTCTGGACGAGGAGGTAGCGCAACGCCTCCGGCAGGCGGAGAAAAAAGTGTTTCTGGTCTGCAATAAGGCCGATACACAGGATATGGAGCTTCACTCCCAGGATTTCGCCGCGTTGGGTTTTGAGCGCGTTTTCAGTGTGAGCGCCATTCATGACAGGGGCATTGATTATTTGATGAAGTCCGCTATGGCCGAGGTGCCTCAGGAGCCGGTTGCGAAAAAGACTTCGGAGTCGACGGAAGAGGGGATGGAAGAAGAGGCCATTGAGAGAATCGATGCACCTCTCAAAATCGCTTTTGTGGGCCGGCCCAATGTGGGCAAATCCTCTATCGTGAACAAGCTCACTCAATCCAATCGCGTTATTGTTTCTCCGATTCCGGGGACTACGCGCGACTCGGTGGATGTGCCTTTCAGCGTGGAGACCGACGGAGTGCGGCAGGATTATATTCTTGTGGATACAGCAGGAGTCCGCAAAGAGCGGCGTGTTCAGGACTCGGTTGAATTTTACAGTATCAAGAGAACGGAAGACTCGATTGAGCGAAGCGATATCACGGTGCTGATGCTTGATGCCTCTCAAGGGATATTGGAGCAGGATAAAAAGATCGCCGATAAAATCGTTACGGCCGGGAAGGCCTGTATTTTGGTGATTAATAAGTGGGATTTGATGGCTGAGGGGGTTCGGCTCATGCAGGAAAAAGAGGCGGAACGGATCTCGCAGATTCCTCCTTCCAAGCGGAAGGCTGAGGACGAGAGGAAGCTCACTTTGAATGAATTTGGCGCCTGGGTGCAGGAGAAGCTCTTTTTCCTGAGCTATGCGCCGGTGATTTTTACCTCGGCAGAGAATGGCTTCAATCTGGACCGGTTGCTGGAAGCCATCCGATATGTGGCGGCACAGCTCAAGCAGGAGATTCCTACAGCGCTCTTAAACCGGACGATCGCCGCCGCGGTGGAGGAGAAGCATCCGATCAGCGACAGCGGGGCTTTCCTGAAATTTTACTACGCAACGCAGATCAAGCAATCGCCGCCGACTTTTCTTCTCTTTGTTAACCGCAAGGATATCATCAAAGATGCCTATCTCAAATTCCTTTGCGGAAAGATGCGGCAGGCTTTCGGCTATGAGGGCTGTCCCCTTTTCTTTATCACGAGAGCGCGGCCCAAAACGATAGAATCCAAGCGTAAACCCCGAGTTTCAGCTTCGAGCCGCGGCAAGGCCAAGGTGAAAAAGTATGTGAGCCGAGGTGGGGAGATGAAGGAACAGGTCGAGGGTAAGGCCAGGCTCTTCAAAAAAATTGTCCCCAAAGACGCAGCCCGCAGAGGCAGGAAATCTCGTTAACGGGACTTCAAACAAGGCCGCTGAGGGATTGTCTATTAAAGGAAGCGCGGAATCAGCTGAGTTTTTCGACCAGAATGACCGTCAGCTTGCGAGGTCCGTGAGCGCCCAAGACGAGGATTCTCTCAATATCTCCGGTTCGGCTGGGGCCTGTGACCAGGCTCATCATACTCGGGTAATTATCCTTATATTTATCCTGCATGTGTTGGTAGGCAGTCGGCAGGTCCGGCAGGAGCTGCTCGGGAGTCGCCAGGACAATATGATGAGGAGGAAGGATGGAAAGGGCTCTGCCTCCGCAGGTGCGGGAATTGACGAAGAGGCTTCCGGTCTGGGCAACCAGCGCATCGCAAAGAGTGATGGAAGCATCCACCTTTTCCAGTTCTTCTGTGGCATAGCCTGAATCGGTCCAGAGGGCCGGCAGACTGAGGCTATCCACGAGTGAGTGAGTGAGGGTAGTGTGGTGGCTTGCCAATGATTTCCATTTTTCCTGAATGGCCAAAGTTTTGAGGGTGCGGACTACCTCCTCAATGCCTGAGAGGTGGAAAAAACGAGTAGTTAACTCAGCTGATTTTACCGCAAACTGCCGGATCATCGCCTGATATTCGGTTTCAGCGTGAGAAAGTATTTCTTTAAAGCCGGGTGCTGTGTTCATATTCATAGAGGTTGGTCTCAATTATTTGGAGTGTTTTTTCCAAAGGTCTTTAAAGCTCTTCCATTTTAGCTTGGGAGCTTTGCGTGTGGCGGTCCAGCATTGAGCCGGGTCGATGACGGAACCTTCGATGAGAGGGTGGAATTTCTGACCTATCCAGCCCATGCGCTTGCCCCATTTCCAAAAGAGCGGTTTGTTGAAGAGAAGGGACATGGCTTTAAACGCCAGCTTTTCAAAGAACTTGGGCTGGGTGGTTGACGCAGCCTCGCGGTTTTTGAGAAGGAGGTGCGGCAGATTGATTTTCACGGGGCACATATCGCGGCAGGCTCCGCAAAGCGAACATGCAAAGGAGAGGTGTTTATAGGTCTGCATGTCGAAGAGTTGCGGCATGAGGACAGAGCCGATGGGGCCCGGGTAGGTGGCGTTGTAAGCATGGCCGCCCACGTTTCTATAAATGGGGCAAACGTTGATGCAGGAACCGCAGCGGATGCAGCGGAGGATTTCCCGGAAGGTGCTATCTTTGGCCAGACGCGAGCGCCCGTTATCGAGCAAAATGACGTGGTACTCTTCAGGACCGTCGCATTCATCGGGCTGGCGCGGTCCACTATAAAGCGTGTTGTAGCAGGAGATGGACTGGGCGGCTCCGACCGTGGCCAGCATCGGCAGAAGGAGGGATAAATCCTGCATTCGCGGAACGACTTTTTCTATACCGATCAGCGTAATCATGATTTTGGGCAGGGAAGCCGAGAGGCGCGAATTACCCTCGTTCTCCGTGACGGAAATCATCCCCGTTTCGGCTACCGCGAAATTGGCACCGGTGAAGCCGACATCAGCCTGAACGTACTCCCTGCGCAGATTCTTGCGGGCAATCATGGTCAGCTCTTCCGGGTTTTCGGTCGGCTCGCACCCGAGCTTATCCCGGAATAAGTCGCTGATTTGGTAGCGAGTCAGGTGCATGGCCGGGAAGACGATATGGTAAGGGGGCTCCTGGCGGAGCTGGACAATAAATTCGCCCAGGTCCGATTCGATGGGCCGGTAACCTTCCTTTTCCAGCGCCTCATTGAGGTGAATTTCCTCGGAGGTCATGGACTTGGATTTGACCATGGTTTTGGCGCCGTTCTGCTTAAGGATGTTAAGCACAATGCGGCAGGCATCGGCACCGGTGGGGGCTCTATAGACGTGGGTGCCGCGCTTGGTCAGTTTTTTGGTCAGGGTGCGTAAAAGGGCTTCCATGTCGTCGAGGCCCTCTTGTTTGATTTGAGCAGCGGATTCACGGGCCTGTTCCCAATTCTGGAATTCGGCGATTTTTTTATCCCGACCCTGTGCATATTTATCCAGAGCGGTGCCGATGATCTGGCGGTGTGTACTATCGGCGCAGATCCGGGCGGCATCTTCCTGGAATTTCTGAGCGTTATTATTCATGGCGGACAAGAAGGTCAATGAGGTGAATACTTTTAATGAGCTTTCTTTGTTTGTCGGCGACTCCCTGAAAGTGCATGAGGCAACTCGAATCATTACTGACGACGTAATCGGCCCCGGTCTTCATGACCATGGCCACTTTGGATTCGCCCATGCTTGAAGAAATGGAGGGGAATTTGGCAGAGAAGGTTCCGCCAAAGCCGCAGCATTGTACCCTTTCCATTTCGATCAGGGTTAGCCCGCGGACCTTTGAGAGGAGCGCGCGCGGCTGGTCATGAATGCCCAGCTCACGCAGGCCATGGCAGCCGTCATGGAAGGTCACCTTTGCGGGAAAAGAAGCGCCCAGGTCAGTGACGCCCAAGCGGGTGACCAGAAAATCGGAAAACTCCCAGGTATGAGCTGCCAGGCGGTTGGCTTTTTCCTCGAGAGAGGTGCCTTTGAAAAGCTCGGGGTAGAATTTATGGATCATCGCTGTGCAGGAACCCGAAGGGAGCACGAGAGCCTCGACATCGCAAAGGCGCTCCACCACTTTGGATGCGACATTGCGTGCCTCATCCCAATAGCCGGTATTGAAAGCAGGTTGTCCACAACAGGCAAGCTCCTCCGGGGCATCCACCTGATGGCCCAGAGATTCAAAAATTTTAACAGCGTTCATTGCCACGTCCGGAAACATGGCGTCCATGAAACAGGGTGCAAACAGCGTGATCTTCATCTCAATCGTCCCTATGGATAAGTATTGCGTATCAAGTCCGTTAAAGAAAGTCTTTTATCCGGTCATAAGAAAGAAAACGGAAGAGATCATTCAGAAAATTCCAAAGTTATTTTAATGTTTGCAGGAGTTGTAGAAATTATTGTACGCTCTTGCGTGTGCTGGGAGACCACAGAACTGGTTTCGGTGGCGACCAGCCTGTATTTAATTTCAAAGAAAAATCCGATACCAGAATCAATCGTATGAGAAAAATTCAAAGAGCCCTGATTTCAGTCTTCAACAAGACGGGTTTGCTTCCCTTTGCCGGTGCATTGTCTGAAGCGGGAGTGGAGATCATTTCTACCGGAGGAACGGCCAAGATATTGAAAGAACACGGGATTTCTGTGATTGAGTTGAGTGAGTATACCGGATTTCCTGAGATGCTGGATGGAAGGGTTAAGACTCTGCATCCCAAGGTGCATGGAGGTTTGCTCTACGTTCGCGGCAATGAAAAGCACGAGGCGACGATCAAGAAGCACGACATTAAGCCGATTGATCTGGTGGTGGTAAATCTATACCCCTTCGAGCAGACGATCGCCCGGGAGGGTGTGACGCTGCCTGAAGCGATTGAAAATATCGATATCGGCGGACCTTCCATGCTTCGCAGTGCGGCCAAGAATCATGAGAGTGTCACGGTCGTGGTGGATCCTTTGGATTACGAGGTGGTGGCCGAGCAGATTCAAAAGCAAGGCGGGACCACGCTGGAGCTGCGGCGGAAACTGGCGGCTAAGGTGTACGGGCGCTCGGCGGAGTATGACCGGGCGATTGCCAATTATTTGACCCGGGAATATACGAAGAGCGAAACATCTTCTCTGCCGGAGCGTTTTGTCCTTTCGGAGCCGCTCTCGCAATTGCTCCGTTATGGAGAAAATCCGCACCAGAAGGCGGCTCTTTACGGAAAATTTGACGAGTATTTCAAGCAGCTCCACGGCAAGGAGCTTTCCTATAATAACATATTGGATCTGACGGCGGCGACGATGCTGATCAGTGAGTTTCACGGAGATAAGCCGACTTTGGCCATCCTGAAACATACCAATCCCTGTGGTCTGGGCCAGGGTGAGGCTCTAAAGGAGGCATGGGACAAAGCCTATGCGACCGATAAACAGGCCCCCTTCGGAGGGATTATCGCGGTCAATCAGCCGCTCAATGCGGAATGTGCTTCTGAAATTGCGGGAATCTTCAGCGAAGTGATCGTTGCGCCGGATTTCACACCGGAAGCGATTAAGATTTTGAGCTGCAAAAAGAATTTGCGTCTTCTCAAAGTGCTTAAGTGCCCGCGCTGTGCCAATCCGCTGGATGTGCGCAGTGTGGGTGCGGATTCCTATCTGGTTCAGGAGAGGGATTTGAAAGAGAGCAACCGCCAGACGATGACGGTGGTGACCCAACGCCAGCCGACAGAAGAAGAATGGACAGCGATGCTCTTTGGATGGCGTGTGGTCAAGCATGTGAAATCCAACGCCATTATCTATGCCGGTGCCGACCGGACCCTCGGAATCGGAGCCGGGCAGATGAGCCGTGTGGATTCGAGCCGGATTGCTGTCTGGAAGGCGGAGCAGGCCGGGCTTTCTCTGAAAGGCAGTGTGGTTTGCAGCGATGCATTCTTCCCATTCCCGGATGGTTTAATTGCAGCGGCCGATGCAGGCGCAACAGCCGCAATTCAGCCGGGAGGTTCTGTGCGTGATCAAGAGGTGATCGCGGCAGCCAATGAACGGAATATGGCGATGGTGTTTACTTCGACGCGGCATTTCAGACACTAGGAGAGTTTAAAACATCGCTTGATGTTATAGAAAAGTAGGGAGTGGAAAACCATTCTCTACTTTTTTTATGCCGTGAAAAGCCGTATTGAATCGGTTCTTTATTGCAATTGGGGCCAAAAAGCCTTTTAATCTTCCCAAGTAAACAGAGATTCGTTTCTCGAGTGGTAGTGATACCGAATAAAACGGGACAAAGAATTGTACTCGGACTGGATGTTTTTATATACTGAGATGTAGGGAAAATGGGTAAGAAAAGGACCATCAACGCCTCCAGCGAAAAGAAGCAGAAGAAGGTGCAGGAGCTTAATCCGATCGTGGATTTTGTTCTCTGGGTGGTTGTCGTGGGCCTGTTTGCCTTTTTTTACCTGGCGGTGGTGGCGAGCCCCGTGACGCTTTATCAGTCGGCTCGGCCCGATGCCGGCACTGCTTTTTATGATATTCATCCGGAGCAGGATTCATTGGGAAATCTGGTGGAATATCCCACGCGCGTTCTGGTGAGCTGGGCGGACGGGGGAATTTCAGCCTGTTTTCTCTATCTCGCACTGGGTTTGCTGGCTTCTGCGCTGCTTTGGCTTCTGGCGGCTCCGCGTACGGCGTTATCCAAGGGGCTTTCTTTTTTGCCGTTGGGTGTTTTGGTTTGGGGATTGCAGGAGTTCTGGCTTTGGAGCGTGACAGCTTTGTGGCTTCTAACGATCTGCCTGGCGTTTTTACACCCCGTGAAGTATCTGTTTCTGAAAAAGGGGAGATGGCCCCGGGGTGTTTTGCCTTCAAAATGGGTGCGATCTCTTCAGATGGTTCTCCTTCTGGGGGTGGCTCTCCTAGTAGCCATTTCTTTTGTAAAGAATCGGCAAGAGCGGAATAACCTCCTTGTATTGAGCCAGCTCCGTCAGGGTGAATATGCAAAAGCTTTGGCCCGGGCATCCACTCTGGAGAGTCTAAATTCTAAGATGGCCTGTTCGGTGCGCTATTTGCTTTATCATCAAAATCAGTTGCTGGAAAACCTCTTTTTGTTTCCTCTCGATCAGGAGAGGTCGGTCTTGCCCGCCATCCCTTTTGTGGCGTCGGAGCCTTATTACAAGACGATGCTCGAGATGGGTTTTGTCAATTCTGCGGAGCATTTCGCCACTGAGGCATTGGAGCAGGTGGGCGATGCACCGGAAATTCTCTATGACTTGGGCTTCATCTACACGTTAAAGGGTGAGCCGATGGCCGCCCGTGTCTACTGGGGATACCTGGCGAAGAATCCGGTCTGGGCGACTCGTGCAGGGGAGTTGATCGAGGCCAGCCTGGCGGACCCGACTTTGAAAAATCACCCGGTGGCAGCGCGTTATTACCGGTATCTTTATACAGAGAATTATTTTTATACGCAGGACCCGGCCGAGTTTCAGATGAGGCAATCGCTTCTCAAAAATCCGACTCATCGGATGGCGCTGGAGTATCTGGCTGCGGAATATCTGGGGCACAAGAATCATGAAGGAATTGCGGGTCTGATACCGGCTTTTCGCACGTTGAATTATCCGAGACTGCCTCGCCATATTGAGGAAGCGCTCTGCCTGGCTTTGCAGGATAAACCCTCTATTGAGATGGCCGGGTATCGGATATCACAGGAGACACAGGGGCGGTTCAAGGATTTCTGCCTGGCTTACCAGAAATCAATGCAGCGGGAGGGAGCCGAGCAGGTATTTGCGGCTCTGGGTCCGGCTTATGGGGATACCTATTGGTTCTACCAGATTTTCTCGGTTACCGGACGCTTTAAAATTCAGCCTAAACCCGAGGAGGATTTGTGAAGAGGTTAGTGGTTTTATTCCTGATTTTATTTTGCGGGGTCCAAATAGGCGCGGCAGGCGGCCCGGAAGTGGATATTTTCCCGGATTATAACGGGGTGACATTGCCCGTCAACATCGCGCCGATCAATTTTTATATCAAGGCCAAGGCCAGCGGGTATCGGGTGAAGATTCATTCGAGCAAGGGAGAGGGAATTCAGCTTGGCGGCTCCAAGGCAGAGGTAATTATCCCGGAATCAAAGTGGAAAGAGATGCTCTCTGCTAACGCCGGAGAGCCTCTTTATATCGATATTTCGCTTAAGAACGATTCGGGACAGTGGCAGGATGCGGCGACGATCACTAACCGGATTGCCGCTGAGCCGATAGATGGCTGGTTGGCCTACCGGATGATGCGCTCGATATTCAACACGTATCAGGATATGGGGATTTACCAGCGCAATCTGGAGTCGTATCAGGAGCGGGAGATTCTCCATAACAGCAGGATTGCGGAAGGGTGCCTGAATTGCCACGGGTTTCAGAAGAATGACCCCAAGGAGATGACTTTCCACATACGCCAGGCGGAGCTGAGACACCCGCTGGTTTGGGTGAGGGAGGGAGAGAAAGTGGAGGTTCTGGAGAAAACGTTTACCTACTATAGTTGGAATCCGAAGGAAAATCTCCTGGCCTTTACGGCTAATGCGCCTTCGATTTTCTTTCATGCCTGGGGAGAAAGCCGTGAGGTTTATGACCGGGCTGGAGAGGTGGGGCTTTTCGATCTGGATAAGCGTACGACCGTTGGGCAGAGCAATCTGGCCAGTGAGCATCACTATGAGAGCTGGCCCAGTTGGGATTGGCAAGGAGAGTATCTCTATTACTGCAAGGCATCGGATTTGCCTCTGGATAAGTTTAGGGAGATACGCTTTGACCTGTTGCGGGCACGCTGGGATAGCGAGACGTCGCTTTTCAGCCAACCGGAAATGCTTTTCAGCGGCTGGACCAACCGAATGAGCTCGGCGCAGCCCAAAGTCTCTCCCAATGGAAATTTCCTGGTCTATACGGTTTTCGAGCGCGGGAATTTCCCAATCTACCAGCAGAGTGCCGATCTTTACCTGATGGATTTAAAGAGCATGAATTCGCGGCGGATGGAATGCAACAGCGATCGGGCCGATACGTGGCACTCCTGGTCCTCCAATGGTTCATGGCTTATCTTCAGCAGTAAACGAATCGATGGGCTTCTGGCGCGTCCGCATATTACCCATATCGACGAAACGGGGAGGGCCTCCAAAGCTTTCGTCATGCCCCAGAAAGACCCTCATTTTTATGAATACTTTATAAAAACTTACAATATTCCGGAACTGATCACGGGGACGGTAGAGATTTCCCCCAAAAAACTGGGGCAGGCAGTGATGAACCGCGCAAACAGAGTCAAAACGAAATCCTCGGATGAAGTCTCGCCAAAGGAAAAAGAGGTGCCGCCGGAGGAGGGATACTCCACATGGAAAGGGAAAGAATAAAGCGCGGAGATCTGCAAGAAGAGAACAATTTAATATGAAGAAAACAGACAAAAAAGAACACGGTCTATATATCCATCAGAACGAGCATGGCCCCCATTATTTCATCGTGGCTTATTTCTATAAAACTCCGGCTGACTGGGCGGCATCGCTCCGATATCTGGATGGAGAGCTGGAGACTCTGCTCCGGGAGAAGAAGGCTCAGGTGGTTCACGAGCGCTGGTTTGGCTCGGCGGATTCTCTCGCTCTTATTGAAAGGGAGAAGCTCCTTCAGCACAAAGGTCAGGGGAGTGGTCTGCATTCCTGCGTCACGCCGATTATCGGGATGCCCTGTGCGGGGACGGTCGGAAATGCCTGTGAAGGTTTTACGGGGATTCAGATTCAGGCTATCATTCCTCAAGATGGGGTGAGCGCGCCAGAGACAATCCCGAGCCCGAATGAGAAGAGGGTTCAGGGACATAAATGGCAGGAAGGGGATGCGCGGTTTTTTATTCTGCAGAATCTGTGCGATCTGGAGCATCCGCAGAGCAATACCCAGCAGACAACAGAGACACTTCGCCAGGCAGAGGCTTTGCTCAAAAAGGAAGGACTGGATTATCACTCCGTGGCGCGCACATGGATTTACCTGGATGATATTCTGGCCTGGTATACTCCTTTTAACGGGGCCCGCAACGCGTTTTACCGGGATGTGGGGATCATGCCCGATATTGAAAAGAGCGAAAAGACTCCGCCTTCGGAGTGCTTTCTGCCGGCCAGCACCGGGATTCGTGGCCGCAACCAGAACGGGGCAGCCTGCACGATAGACCTTATCGCATCGGATATTTCGGAGAAATCGGCTTTCAAGGTCCGTCGGCTAACTAACCGGAAGCAGAAGGATGCCTTTCGCTATGGGGCCGCTTTCGCGCGGGCACTGGTCCTTGAGACGCCCCGCTACTCTCAGGTGCAAATTTCCGGGACCGCAGCCATTGATGAAACCGGGAGCAGCATTTTCTTGGGCGACACCGAAGCGCAAATACGCTATACGCTCGATACGATCGAGGTGCTTATTGCCGAGGCCGGTTTCAAGCTGACCGATATTTCCTCGGCGACGGCTTTTTTGAAGGACGAGAAATCTTTGCCGCTTTTCTTGCGGATTATGAAGGAGCGGGGACTGGCGGATTTACCGATGGTGATCTGCAAGGCCGATGTTTGCCGGGATGATCTTCTCTTTGAGCTGGACGGAGTGGCTGGGAAGAATCTCTAAAGTAATTCGGCGCTTCAGGGGCTCCGTGCCGAAGGGCTTCTTTAATGGCTAAGTCTTGCATGTTTAGCACTGAGCCGATTAGAATGGAGCGGTTATGCTGGTTGTACATGTTCATGTAAAGGTGAAGCCGGAGTGTGTGGAGGACTTCATACAAGCCTCGTTGGAAAATGCGGCGCAGAGTGTCTTGGAGCCGGGGATTGCCCGCTTTGATCTGGTGCAAAGTCAGGAGGACCGTACTCAGTTCGTGCTGGAGGAGGTCTACCGGACGGCTGAGGCGACCTTGGCGCACAAGGAAACCGCGCACTATGCCAAATGGCGCGATGCGGTCGCCGATATGATGGAGACGCCTCGTTTCAGCAAGAAGTTCACACAACTTTCCTGAAAGGCACCGAATGCATCCTGAGACTTTTGAATTCGCGACAGCGGGGAGAATCATTTTCGGCTGCGGCAAGGTTAAGGAGTTGCCTGAACTGCTCAAGCCTTTCGGGAAAAGGGTGCTACTAGTCACCGGAGCGCACCCGGAGCGGCATGAAAAGCTCAAGCGCCTGATCGAAGAGGCCGGACTGGGAGTCGAACTCCAAAGTGTCAGAGAAGAGCCCACGGTTGAGAGGGTAAATGAGATTGCCGAATATATCCAGCGGCGGCAGTGTGATGCCGTAGTGGGGATTGGCGGCGGCAGTGTGCTCGATGCCGGCAAGGCGGCGGCGGCTCTGGCCAATAACCCGGGCGAGCTCATGGATTATCTGGAGGGTGTGGGCAAAGGCAAGGCGTTGCCGTGTCCCTCGCTGCCCTATATTGCCGTGCCGACGACTGCGGGGACAGGCTCGGAGGTGACGAAAAATGCGGTGATAGGGGTACCGGAAGCATTGGTCAAGGTGAGCTTCCGCTCGGCCTATCTGCTGCCCAAAATAGCGCTGGTGGATCCGGAGCTGACCCTGGAGAGTCCTCCAGAAGTTGCTGTGAATTGTGCTTTTGACGCCCTGAGCCATTTGTTAGAGGCTTATCTTTCGCTCAAGGCGACTCCGATGACTGACGCGGTTTGCCGAGAGGGATTGTCGCGACTGGGTGGAGGAGTGTTGATGGCTTACTGGATGAAACCGGAGCATTTGACTTCCCGGGTTCAAGTTTCGCTGGCGAGCCTTCTAGGCGGACTGGCGCTGGCTAATGGAGGTCTGGGTGCGGTACATGGTTTTGCCGGGGTTCTGGGAGGAATGATCGGAGCGCCTCATGGAGCGGTTTGCGCTGCGCTTCTGGCGCCTGTGCTCAAGATGAATTACTCCGTGGCTCGTGAGAATCCGACAAAGGAATCCCAGAGATTATTGGGGCGCATCAGCGAGGTTTCTCTCATGCTCTCGCGCAATGTGGGCGCAAGGCCGGAGGATGGGATCGAGATCATCAAAAAGCTTGCACAAGCTCAGAATGTTGCCAAGCTCAGCAAATTGGGTTTGAAAAAGGAGCATTTCCCCACGGTCGTGGAAAAGGCATCCAAAGCCAGCAGCATGAAGGGAAACCCTTTTGTGCTGAGCGCAGAAAAGCTTACCCAAATACTGGAAGAGGCTTTTTAGACCTCTAGAGAAGCTGCCGGATTTTCTACAGGCCTTGCGGATTGAGCACCAGGGAGATGGCGCGTACCAGATTGGTTTCTTCTTCCGTTACCTGCTCATTGGTCGAAGCGACGACAACATTGCAAGCTTCCAGAATCAGCTTTTTGGTTGCTAAGGAGGCTTGAGTGGCGATTTTTTCCAGCGCGGCTTCCAGCACTTCAAAATTAGGGCTTTCCTGGAGCTGTAAAGTGAGCTCTCCGGAGTTCATGTGTTTGGCGCCTTTATCAAAAGCAGAAATGACTTCCTGGGGATCATCGGTCTCCGTTTGCGCCAGGATGGAAAGAACGACGCTTATTTCATTTTTCAGCGGATGAGTGCCGGCTGTACCCAGGCGGATGCGACGCGGGTAGAAGTGGCCTTTCAAGTTATGCTCGATATTCTTGAGGACGCAGAATTCAAAGAGGTCTACTTCCTCATTGGAATAAACCAGTTCTTTGAGGAGGCGATTGAAGGTCTCAAATTGATCGGGCGACATCTGCCGCAGAGGAGGCGTAGAGAGGCTCACCACGGCCAGTTTCTGGGAGCGAGAGAGCTGGTGGAGCTCCGTGGCCACACGGGTACACTCGCGTGCAAGCTGTTCGCCATAGGTCTTCGTAATCTGCGCGAGCTGAGACTGGAAGACGGATGGGTGGGAATCCAGCAGTGTGGAATAAATCAGTGCGATGGCGCCCAGAGGATCAGAGCACATGCCGCGGACGGACAGAGGAAGAGTTTCCAGAACCTGTTGGGCTTCCTGAGCAGTTTCGTAGCCGCCGCTGAGGGCTGCCGCCGCCATAGGAATAGGAATCCGGGGAAATACCCGCTGAGGAGCTTTTTTCTCTGTGGGCTGAGGCTCCGGTTTTGTCTGCGAGGCGATGGATTTGAGGGTGAGCTTGGTGAAATCACCATCAAAGGATGGGTCCAGGAGCTGGATTCGTTTTTCCAAAGGAGGGTGGGTGGCAAAGATGTTACTCCAGAAACCTTTTATGCCTTTAGCGAAAAAAAGATGGGCGGCTTCTTCAGCCTGGGGTGAGCTGATATAGGAGCGGCTGGAGAGGATGCCGATCTTCTTCAGGGCGGCGGCCAGGCCCATCGGGTTGCGCGTGAATTGTACCGCAGAGGCATCGGCCAGATATTCCCGCTGGCGCGAGACGGCCGATTGAATCAGCTTTCCAAAGAAGACACTGATCCATCCGACGAGAATCAGGCAGAGTCCTATCATGGGAAGAGCAACTTCGGCTTTTCCATCGTCACTACGGCTCCGGACGGGGCGACTATGGAGGAAAATGCGGCCGATCACGGTGAGGAAGACCAGACCAAAGATGAGGGAGATCAGGCGGATATTGAGCTTCATATCGCCGTTTAGAATATGGCTGAACTCGTGCGCAATGACCCCCTGGAGCTCTTCACGGTTGAGATTCTGGATGGTGCCGCGGGTGACGCCGATGGCGGCATCGGCCGGGGAATAACCTGCGGCAAAAGCATTGATGCTCATTTCCTGGTCCAGTACGTAAATCTCCGGAACCGGCACGCCTGAAGCGATGGCCATTTCTTCGACTACGTTGCGGAGCTTGCGCTCATCCGGGTCGCGTGATTCAGGTGCAACGGGGCGGCCTCCCAGAGCCATGGCCACCGTTTTGCCACCGTGAGAGAGCTGAAAGACTTTGAAGAGAGCAGCAATGAAAACGGCGCCGGTGACCAGAAGAAAGACGCCCAGAAAAATGGTAGGGTCAAAACTCCCCATGGACAATGCCACCACCAGGTAAAGCAAGGCGGCTGTGGAGACGATGCCCAGGGCGAATAACACCAACATACGTCGCGTATTGCGCCGCGCTGCATCCTGTCGAAAAACGAAATTTGTAGCCTCACTGCTCATGGGGCCAAGAATAGCTTTTCCTTCTTTTTTTGCCAAGAAGCGATATGAAAAAATGAGAACAAAAAAAGGCACCCGGAAAGGGTGCCTTTTGAAGTTTCAGTAATTCGTTTCTAAGTTATTTCTTGGCGAAAGGAATCACAATGCGATTGTACTGATTGTCGGTCTGACGAATCTGATCGCTCAACCTTGCCTCAGTGTACTGTTGGACGGAACCGTCACCCAGGACAACGTTACCATTATTCTGGTGGATATTCTCACCCCAACGAGGTCTCTGACCGGCGGTCTGGTAGGTCGTGTTGGTACCGGAACCGAGCATCAGCATGAAAGAAGTCGTGCTGTTGGTGCTCTGAGGAACCGAGGGAGCCACTACGTTACGATCACCGAAGAGGAGGGTTTGAGGATAAGTTTCGCTCGCATCAACGCCGATGAAATAAGAAAGATAGTACTTGTTATTGGCATCGGTGGGGCGCATGTAGAAATCAGTGAAATTCTTAACATTGCCGCCGCTGGATGCTTCGGAATCTGAATTGCAACGGATCAATTTGAGATCAGCCAACTCATTGCTCATCACGGCATAGTGCAGCCACTGACCGTTTGCAGCAGGAACAGTGATCTTAGCGCCGGAGGCATTGGTCGGATTAGTGATACCGGTAGCAGCACCCGTGAGGGCACCGAATCTCGGCTGGCTGGCATCCTGATTGCCCAAGGTGGACATCGTTGTGTTGACAACTTCGAGGCTACCGCCGTCAGTTGCCGAGACTTCCCAAGGGAAACGGTCTTCATTATCCAGAGCATAGGTACGAGTGCCCAGCCCCATCTGCTTTAAGTTACCAGTGCAAGCTATGCGCTGAGCTCTAGCTTTGGCTTTGGCCAACGCAGGCAGGAGCATACCCGCCAGGATGGCAATAATCGCGATCACGACCAGAAGTTCAATCAGCGTGAACGCCTTCTTCATTGTAGTTTGCTTTTTCATAGTTTCAGTTAATATAAATAAACTTCGTTCGCGGCGAATCATTGGCATCCACCACCAACCTTGACGAGAGAGATTCTATGCCTTGGGGACCGGGATGTCAAAAAAATTTTGATTTTATTTTACTCCTCCCGGTTATTCTCAGAGCGATTGATTTGAGCCGCTCAGAAAAAAACAAATGAATGGCCGGTAAAATCCGGCGTCCTCTCTGTTATATAGATTCGCTTCTATAGTAATTCTTTTTTGAAGAGTCTTTAGTAGAAAATAATGAATTATTTTATTTTGCGTATAGGTGTGCGTGTTCATTTGGGTGAGCGAAATTTTGTGGTTTTTGTGAGGTATACAGGATGAAAGGTTTGACAGCGGGTTAACAAAAAAGGGATACTAAGTGCTGGTACGACGGGTCTTTGGGAAGAACACTTCCGGGGTGGAGATTTGAAGAAGAAGCAAGCCATGAGGTCGCTATTAAAGAAGCAGTTTGTACGCTATGCCATTTGCGGAGGCATCGCCACGGCTGTGGATTTCGTCGCCTTTTTTCTTTTTGCCTGGTTGGTGTTCCCGGCGTTGCAACCGGATGACATCATGGTTCGTTTTCTGGGGATTTCAGTCGAAGGGGTGGATGAGGCTTTGCGCGCGCAGCGTTTTTTCTATGCCAGCGTGGGTTCTTTTGTGGTTTCGAATCTCTGCGCCTATCTGCTGAATCTCTTTTTCGTATTTGAAGGGGGCAAGCATGATCGCTGGTTGGAGGTTGCGCTTTTTTATGGGGTTTCGCTGGCAAGCGCGGGAGCGGGTATCGGACTGGGCATGGGCTTGATCCATTATGTAGGGTTGGGGACGACCTGGTCGGCACTCTCAAAAATTGCCTGCTCAATCCTGATGAACTATGCCGGCCGCAAGTGGCTTGTTTTTAAAAACTGAACTTATCCCCCCGCCGATACGCTTTGAAGGAGTTTGCCCGAAAGGGCGTTGACCTGTTTCCAGGGTTTGTTATCCTATGCTCAAGATGAAAAGGGTATTGAAGGTTATTTGTGCACTGGCAGTGTTTGCCGCGTTTGGTTGGACAGGCCTTTGGGCTCAGTCTCCCGATTGCACTGAAAAGCCCTGGACCTATTGGTGGTGGATGGGCAGCTCTGTCAATAAGGAGGATATTACCGAGCAGATGGAGGGTATGGCAGAGGCCGGGCTGGGAGGTGTTCACATTATCCCCATTTATGGAGAGAAGGGCGACGAGGAGCATTTTATCCCCTATTTATCTGAGCAGTGGATGGAGATGCTTGAGCACACAATCCGGGAAGCACGGCGACTGGGGATGGATGTCGATATGACGATGGGCACAGGCTGGCCATTTGGCGGACCTGATATTCCGGAAGGTTTGCGGGCCCAGCGTTTCAGAATGACGGAGGGTAAATTCACCATAGAGCCGACGGGGCAGCAGGTGAAACGTGCCGCACCGGGAGCCGATGGTTTCGTAATAGATCATTTTAACCGAGCTGCCATAGAATACTATTCGCAGCGGTTTCTGGATGCATTTTCAAAGGCGGGCCTGAAACCGAGGGCGCTTTACAACGATTCCTTTGAAGTATACGGGGCGAACTGCACGACGAATTTTCCGGAAAAGTTCAAGATGTTGCGTGGGTATGATCTGGAGCCTTATCTGGAGATGCTGGATGAAAAATCGACAAATGAGTTGAGACCGCGGGTAGTGAGCGATTACTGCGAGACGATGTCCGACCTGCTTTACTCGGATTTTACGGTGCCCTGGGTGGAGCTCTGCCATCGGATGGGTGTGAGGCTGGTGCGCAATGAGGCACATGGCTCGCCGGGGAACCTACTGGATTTGTATGCGGCGGCGGATATACCGGAGACGGAATCTTTCGGCGTGAGCGATTTCAAGATTCCGGGCTTGAGGCACGATTCGAAGTTCGAGGAGAAGCGTTTCGGCCGGCCGGATCCGCTGACGATGAAGTTTGCCTCTTCGGCAGCGCATTTGAGCGGCAAGCCCCTGGTGAGCTCTGAATCCACAACCTGGTTGGGGGATCATTTCAGCGTATCACTTTCGCAGATCAAGCCTCAGCTTGATGAGCTTTTTACAGCGGGAGTGAACCATATTTTCTTCCACGGCACCACTTATTCTCCTTATTGGAAAGGATTTCCGGGAAGATTATTCTATGCCTCGACTCACTATGGGCATACGTCGCACTTCTGGGAAGAGCTGCCGGTGCTCACTGGCTACATACGGGAATGCCAGCGGATTTTGCAGGCGAGCCGGGCTGATCATGACATTCTGATTTATTTCCCGATTTACGATATCTGGAGCAAAGGAGGCGGACGCGGGGTGATCAAGCTCTTGGACGTGCACTACCTTTCGGCCGGGCTCAAAGAAATGTCCTTCGGGCAGCTGGCTCAGGCGCTTTGGCAGCGCGGCTACACGTTCGATTATGTTTCGGACCGGATGTTACAGAACCACGTGTCGGCAGAGGGTAAGGTCATCCTGGTTCCTCCGTCGCAATATATGCCAGTGGAGACTCTGGAGGCGCTGCGGCGTTACGCCGATGAAGGGGCGGCCGTGATCTTTATGGATTCGATCCCGGCGGATGTTCCGGGGGTGTTTCAATTCCGGGAGCGCAAGGAATTACTGGCAGAGCAAGCCCGGGAGATACAGGAAGAGTCCCAAGTGGATGTTGTAAAGGAGGGCGATACTTTTCAGGAAAGGTTTCATGAGCTGGAGAGGGTGCTCGGGAAGCGTGGAGTTTATCCGGAGCCTTTCAAAGCGATGGGAATTGATTTCATACGAAAGACGATTCAAGGCAGAAGCGTCTATTTTCTGGCCAATCTTTCTGAAAAGCCCGGCAAGCAATGGGTGAGGCCGATGAGGAAGGCCGAGAGGGTGCTTTACTATCATCCGGAAAGTCGTGTCTGGGGAGAGGCTGCTCTGCGCTGGGTTAATGGAGGAACTGAATTCCTGCTTCACCTGCCGCCGGGGGAGAGCCTGTTTCTCTTTTGCGAGGGTAGGGAGGCGGAGCCTTTGACCCTGATGCAGCAGGAGAAGGTCAAACCATGGCCCTATTACGGTCAAGTAGAGGAAGAAGAGCCTATTCTACTGGATGGCGCCTGGACATTGCGCTATAGCAAGGGGGTGCCGGAGATCAAGGAGAGCCTCACCATGGAGACCGGCAAGAGCTGGACTGCACTGGGTGAGCCCTATGACATCTTTAGCGGCAAGCTGGTATACTCCAGGAAATTCAAACTGCCGGTTTCAGATATAGGCCGCTCCTATGAGCTGGACCTTGGGGATGTGCGGGAGACGGCCCGGGTGACCCTGAATGGGGAAACGCTGCCGCTCTACTGGCATATTCCTTTTACAAAGGTGATCCCTGAGGGGCTGTTGAAGGAGGAAAACACTCTCGAGATTGAGGTGACGAATCTCTCTTATAACCGGGTGATCGATCTGGACCGGAAGAAAGTGGCTTGGAAGAACTTTTACGAGATCAATTTTGTCAACATCCAGTATAAACCTTTCGATGCCTCAATGGATGAACCGCTTCCCTCGGGGCTGCTTTCCATCCCCCGGCTGGTGCCAGTGGACCTCGTTGACCGGTAAGGAGAAAGGTTCGTAAAAGGCATTGGGAAGATTAAAAAAATCAGGAGGGCCTTGACGCATTCATTATATAGGGTTATTTTGCCACGTGTGCATACGTGGAGATGCGAGGTATGACTGAAAAAGAGAAATTGATTTATGCTGCCAAGGCGAGGGTGATTAAAGCGCTGGCTCACCCTACGCGGCTTTGGATGGTGGAGCGGCTGGCGGACGGGGAGCGTTGTGTTTGTGAGTTTGCCGATGATGTGGACGCGGATTTCTCGACGGTGTCAAAGCATCTGGCTCTGCTGCGGCAGGCGGGGATCGTGGAAGACGAGAAACGGGGCAAGCAGGTTTTTTATCGGCTGAAGGTGCCTTGTGTCATCAAGTTCATGAACTGTGTGGAGGCGGTGATCGAATCGCAAGCCAAGGAGCAATCGGCGTTGCTGAAGTAGTATGGATTGGAAGTCTGAGTGGAAGAAACTGGTGGGGATTATCGGGGTATTTCTGGCGTTCTTCTATCTCCCTGTTGGGACTGAGCGCTTTGACAATGCCGTGATGGAGGCGCTCTATCTGGCCAAGTGGTACGCGCAAGAGCATGTGCTGCTCTGCCTGATTCCCGCTTTTTTCATTGCCGGGGCGATCTCCGTTTTTGTCAGCCAGGCAGCGGTGATGAAATATCTCGGAGTAAGAGCTAACAAGATACTGGCCTATGGCGTCGCCTCTGTATCGGGGACGCTTCTGGCGGTTTGCTCCTGTACGGTTCTGCCACTTTTTGCTGGAATCTACCGGATGGGAGCCGGTCTGGGGCCCGCATCTGCTTTTCTTTATTCTGGGCCGGCGATCAACGTGCTGGCGATCATACTGACGGCCAGGGTGCTCGGGATTGAGCTCGGTATAGCGCGGGCAGTGGGGGCAATTCTTTTCAGTATTGTCATCGGAGTGCTGATGCACCTCATTTTCAGAAGGGAAGAGAATCAGAAGATGCAGGCGCAACCGGTCATGCCCGAGGATGCGGGTGGCTTGCCGCTTTGGAAGAATGCCCTTTATTTCGGCGCGATGGTGGGGATTCTGGTGTTCGCCAATTGGGGCAAGCCCGATGTGACAACCGGGGTCTGGGCTGCCCTTTACAGCGCCAAATGGGGCGCCACTTCGCTTTTTGCGGTTGCCCTCGGGGTGATGCTTGTTTACTGGTTTGAACTGGCCTGGTGGAAAATCGCTCTGATTGCAGC